>JBCCCB010000379.1:0-3429 GCA_039033775.1 Pseudomonadota bacterium
GGGCGATCTGACGTCGATCAACCTGACCTTCGAGGACCGGGTCGGCACCGCGCGCTACAACGGCGACACGACGGTGGCGTTGCAGGTGGTGAAGCGGAAGGGCTTCAACATCATCGACACCGCAGCCGAGGTGCGCGCCCAGGTGGATGCCGAAGTGGCATCGTGGCCGGAGGAGTTGCAGCGGGCCGTGGACGTGACGATCACGCTGGATCAATCGCGCACGGTCAGGTCCATGGTGCAGCAGCTAGAAGGCTCGGTCCTGACAGCCATCGCGCTGGTCATGATCGTCGTCCTGGCCAGCTTGGGTACCCGGTCCGCCTTGCTGGTGGGCTTCGCGATCCCGACGTCGTTCCTGCTGTCCTTCGCGCTGATGGCGGCTTTGGGCCTGACGATCTCGAACATCGTGATGTTCGGCCTGATCCTGGCCGTCGGCATGCTGGTCGATGGCGCCATCGTGGTGGTGGAATATGCCGATAAGCGCATCTCCGAAGGCACCGGGCCGATGCATGCCTATACCGAGGCGGGCAAGCGCATGTTCTGGCCGGTCGTGTCGTCCACGGCGACGACGCTCTGCGCGTTCCTGCCGATGCTGCTCTGGCCCGGGGTTCCCGGCGAATTCATGGGGATGCTGCCGGTCACGCTGATCTTCGTGCTGTCGGCCTCGCTGATCGTCGCGCTGGTCTATCTGCCCGTCCTGGGCGGCGTCACCGGCCGCATTTCCCGCCTGCTGGATCGCGGCGCCGCCGCGCTGCGGCCCCTGCCCTGGATCCTGCGGGCCGCCCTGGCCCTGGGCGCGGGCTATGCGATGATCGTCTCGATCCTGCAGGTTCTGAACCCGGATTACCTGGTGCCGGGGGGCGGCGCACCCGGATACGTTCTGGGCGCCGTCGGGTTCCTGATGTCCGCCTTCGGGCTGTCGATCACGCTGGGCGCGATCGGACGGCGCCAACGGGCGAAGCGGGTGCGGGGCGGATACCGTCGCAAGCCGTTCGGCCATTTCATCCACTTGATTGTCGGCAATCCGATCGGTCCGCTGGTCGCGATCGGGGCGGTGCTGTTCGCCGTCATGACCACCTTCGCGACCTTCGGCGCGAACAATAACGGCGTCGAATTCTTCGTCGAAAGCGAGCTCGAGAACGCCAACATCTATGTCCGGGCCCGGGGCAACCTGTCGCTGGACGAAAAAGACGCGCTGCTGCGTCGGGCCGAGGAAATCGTGCTGGACACGCCCGGCATCCAATCCGCCTTCAGTTTCGCCGGGGATGGCGGGCTCAGCACCGGCGGGCCGGGCGGCGCGGGCGGGCCGTCCGACACGGTCGGCCAGATCCAGATCGAAATGGTGCCGTGGGAAGATCGCCCGACCATCGCCGAGCCCTGGTTCGATCTGCTCGGCTTCCCGGTCACCCGGCAAATGGTCGATCCCGCCTTCGACGGCGATGCTATTGGGGACGAGGTCCTGGCCCGGCTGCGCACGATCCCCGGCATCAAGGTCGATCTGAGCGAACAGGCCCGTGGCCCGGCCCAGGGCAAGCCCGTCCATCTGCGCCTGCGCGGCGAGGATTGGGAGGAATTGCAGCGCGTCACCCGCGAGATGGAGGAGCTTTTCGCGGAGACGCCCGGCCTGATCGACATCGAGGACACGCTGCCGCTGCCCGGCATCGACTGGGAAATCGAGGTGGATGTGGAGAAGGCGGGCCGGTTCGGCGCCGACGTCGCAACGGTGGGTGCCATGGTGCAGCTGGTCACGCGGGGCATCCTGCTGGACACGATGCGGGTCGACAGCTCGGACGAGGAGATCGAGATCCGCGCCCGCCTGCCCGAAAAGGACCGGATCCTGTCGACGCTGGACACGTTGAAGGTGCGCACGGCCGACGGGCTGGTCCCGCTGGACAATTTCATCACCCGCCGCCCCGTGCCCCAATTGGCACAGATCGACCGGGTCGATGGGGAGCGGTATTTCGACGTGAAGGCGGATGTCGCGCCGGGACTGACGGTCGTGCGGCATAACGACGGCAACGCGCTCGGCATTCTGAGAGAGGTCGAGGCGGAGACCGAGGGGGCCCTCGTCCTGGATGGGACCACCTACCGGATCGTATCGTCGCGCGACCCGGCGGCCATTGTCCCGCTCATCGACGCGGGCGAGGCGACTTTGGCGCCGCTGACCGCCAGTGAGCGGATCGAGACCTTGGGCCCCGTCATCGACGCGGCCTTGCCCGACACGATCACCTGGGAATGGACCGGCGATCAGGAAGAACAGGCCGAAAGCCAGGCGTTCCTGATGCAGGCGTTCCTGGGGGCCCTGGGTCTGATGTTCATCATCCTGCTGGCGCAGTTCAATTCGATCTACAACGCCATCCTGGTCCTGGTCGCCGTGGTCTTGTCGACCACCGGCGTGCTGATCGGGATGCTGGTCATGGATCAAGCCTTCTCGATCATCATGACCGGTACCGGCATCGTCGCGCTGGCGGGGATCGTGGTGAACAACAACATCGTTCTGATCGACACGTATCAGGAATATGCCCGCTACATGCCCCGGCTCGAGGCGATCACCCGCACCGCCGAAGACCGCATCCGCCCGGTGCTGCTGACGACGCTGACGACCATGGCGGGCCTGGCGCCGATGATGTTCGGCGTCTCGTTCGACTTCTTCGGGGGCGGCTATTCCATCGGCTCACCCACGGCCCTGTGGTGGATCCAATTGGCCACGGCGGTGGTCTGGGGCCTGGGGATCGCGACGATTCTGACCCTGCTCTTCACGCCCGCCATGCTGGCCGCGCGCGTTTGGCTGGCGACCTATGCCAAGGCCCTGTTCCGCCTGATCGGCCGGCTGGGCTTCGGCCGGGCCAGCCAGGCAGGTCAGGACTGGGCGCTGCGCCGTGCGGCGCGCCGGATCCCGGCGCCCCTTCTCCTGTGGGCCGAGGAGACGGGGGACACCGTGGCGGCGCCCGTCGCGGCCGCCGCCGACCGGATGCCGCGTCGGCTCCCCGCGGCCCCCGAATCCGACGACCCGTCCTTCGACGGAGACGACCCGCCGCATCCACCCCTGCGGGCCGCAGAGTGAACTCGGATCAGGCCGCGCGTTCAGGCGTTGCCACCCTCGCGCGCGGCTCGCCCGGGAATTGAGCAGCCTGTAAATTCCACAAGTTGCGCCTCGGCCACAGACCGCGCAACCATCAATTTAATTCCGGCAAACCGCCACTTTTCTGCAACTGCATTGTTGACCATTCTGCGGTGCAGCTTAAACCTAATCCTATCGAAGCGGTTTGGCCTTCCTCCTCCCTGGCCGGGCCCCTTCGCAAGACGAAGCGGCCCCGTCCCTTCCTCCTCCCTGGACGCCAGGCATAGACTTCCCAGTCGGGGGTCGACAAAAGTCGCTCGAATTCAGACAGGTCTTCATCACTCATATCTGCGAGATGCGCGTCCGCAAAC
>JBCCCB010000380.1:0-3418 GCA_039033775.1 Pseudomonadota bacterium
CGGGATGTTGGTTGTGGAGAGCAAGCCGGTGGGCGCCACTGGTTCGAGCCCACCCGGCGCGCGCGAAGATCCGTCGGGCGTTTTTCCAGCATGGGAAGTCCATCAAGCAGATCTGCCGGGAACTGCGGGTGTCGCGGAATACGGTGCGCAAGGTTATCCGGTCTGGCGCGACCGAGCTGACTTACGAGCGGAGCGTGCAGCCGCAGCCGAAAGTCGGCCCGTGGCGGGACGAGCTTGACCGGATGCTGACGGAGAATGCGCGGAAGCCGGAGCGCGAGAGACTGACCCGCATCCGGGTCTTTGAGGAACTTCGAGCTCTTGGTTACGAGGGCGGCTACGATGCGGTGCGCCGATACGCGGCTGGCTGGTCGAAGGCGGAGAACGAGGCGTCGGCGGCGGCCTATGTCCCGCTGAGCTTCGATCCTGGCGAGGCCTACCAGTTCGACTGGAGCCATGAAGTCGTGGTGATCGGCGGCGTGACCATAACGGTGAAGGTCGCATATGTCCGGCTCTGCCACAGCCGCATGCCGTTCGTGCGGGCGTATCCTCGTGAGGTGAGCCAGGGAGTCGCCATCGGTCCGAGAGCCCTGGCGAACGGAGATGGTCTTCGACGCCCACGACAAGGCGTTCGCCTTCTTCGGGGGCGCCTGCGCTCGCGGAATCTATGACAGCGGGAATTGTTCGGTCGCCCCTCGCGGCGCCATCGGTTCGAGCCCGATGGGCGACGGTCCGAGGACAATGGACGCGAAGACGGCGGTGGATACGATCTTCGTCGGCAAGGATCGAGCCTACAATCGCCGCTTCCAGCAGATGTGCGGGCATTACCTGGTCGAACCGCCGTCCGTCGGGCTCGTATCGATGGCGCCCTTCTGGACGGCCCTGCACGCCGGCTTCGGGCTGGGAGAAGGGCCAAGTAGAGAACCTGGTCGGTGTGATCCGCCGCCGGTTCTTCGTGCCGCGGCCGCGGTTCGCGAGCTACGCCGAACTCAACGATGAGCCATGTCGCGCCATTGGTCCGAGCGACAATGGCGAATGCTCGAGGATCGATGTGTCGCCTGGGCTAAGGCTCATCCTCATCCCGAGATGCGCGAGCGGACCCCCTGGGAGGTCTTCGAGGAGGAGCGGTCGAGCCTAGTGCCCTATGCCGGGCGGTTCGACGGCTTCCATGCGGTCCCGGCGTCGGTCTCGAAGACCTGCCTCGTCCGCTTCGACAAGAACCGCTATTCGGTTGATGGCCGTGCCGTCGGCCGACCCGTCGAGATCCGGGCTTACGCGGAGCGGGTGGCGTTCTGGCAGGACGGCAAGATCGTTGGCGAACATCCACTTGCCTTCGGCCGAGACAGGGCGATCTACGACCCGCTGCATTACATTCCCGTGCTCGTCCGCAAGCCCGGCGCGCTGCGGAACGGCGCCCCCTTCAAGGAATGGGAGCTGCCGCCAGCCATAAGACGCGTCCGGCGCAGGCTGGCACCTATGCCGGACGGCGACCGTCAGATGGTCCAGATCCTCAGCATGATCCCCACGGACGGATTGGATGCGGTGGAGGAGGCTTGCGCCGAAGCGCTGAACGAAAGCGCCCCCGCGGCCTCGGTTGTTCTCAACATTCTGGCCCGGCATCGCGAGCAGCCACCGCCGCTGAACATCGCAACACCAGATGGGCTGCGCCTGACTTGCGAGCCCAAGGCCGACTGCAAGCGCTATGATAGCCTGAGGAGACCTGACCATGGAACGATCACAGATGCTGGACGCGATGGGCCGACTCAAGCTCTACGGAATGAAGACGGCCTATGACGAGATCATCGCCACGGCGGTGAAGCGCCAGCACGAACCCCAGCGGATCGTCGGCGATCTGCTTCACGCCGAGATCAACGAGGGGAGGGTCCGCCCGCCACCGGTCCGAGGGCGGCCCGACCGGCACGGTCGATCAAATACCAGATGACCATCGCCAAGCTTCCGCTCGCCAAGGAGGTCGACAAGTCCGCCTTCGAGGACACGCTAGTCAACGATACCCTGGTCCGCGACCTCGCCGGTGGCGACTTCCTCGAGCATCAGCGCAACGTCGTGCTGATCCACTGCCCGGCAGGGCATTGCGCAGCAATGTCCCGAGAGGGGGTGGAACCGGGACCGGTAAGTCGCATCTCGCCGTCGGCATCGCCCGGGCCTGCATCCGATCGGGCCGACGGGGCCGCTTCTTCAACGTGGTCGACCTGGTCAACAAGCTCGATGCCGAAGCCCGTGCCGATCGTCAGGGGCGAACGGCCGATCTACTCTGCCGCCTCAACTTGTCCGGCATGGGCCTCGGACCGATGGCGGCGCCATGCCGAACTCCTGGACGAACTCGGATACCTCCCGTTCGCCCAGACTGGCGGCCAGTTGCTCTTCCACCTGATCAGCCGCCTCTACGAGCGCACCTCGATCCTCGTAACCACCAACCTCGACTTCGGTGAGTGGCCCTCCGTCTTCGGCGACGCCAAAATGACCACGGCACTGCTCGACCGGCTTACCCATCACTGCGAGATCGTCGAGACCGGCAACGAGAGCTGGCGCTTCAAAACCCGAGCGTGACCCCTGGAAACCCGCTGGCCCGATCCGGCTGCGCAACTTGAGGGCTACGCCGCCTCGGGCCAGCTATACATCCGCAAAAGGGGGTCAACTTTGGACGCCGATAAGGGGTCAATCTTCGACGCCGATTGACACCCACAACCGCGTCAGGGGTCATCTCGTGGCCCGCTCAAAAAAGCCGCGGCAGTCTGCTGATGGCGGTGTGGAGAGGGCCGAGGGGGCGTTCGTGATGCCGGTACGTCCGGATGTTCACGTCGATCGGCTTGTGCCCAAGGACATCGCGCCGATCCATATCTGGAACGAGGAGGGTGACGCCGTCGTCCCCACGCATCTCCAGAAAGCTCTCGTTCACGTAGTGGTGGAACGAATGGACGCTCAGACCGTCCACGGCATCGCCGAGTTGGCGCTTGATGCATCCCCGGATCGCGTGGTCTAACACGTCGCCCAGCTTATCGGACGGGGCCGGGTTCTCCTGCTTCGGATCCAACACCTGCGTCCGGTGCTTGGCCGGGATCGCCTCCGGGAACAGCGGCGCCGAGCCCGAACCGCGACCGGACACGAAGTCGGCGACGCCGAGTTCCATGATGGCGAATGGATCGGCAAGCGCCGCTTACTCACAGGGGTCTTGAGAGAGCGCAAGAAGTTCGGCCGGATGTGGACGTAGGGAATGCCGTCCTCTTGGCCGAAATCCTCGACGAGAAGTCCGGCGATCTCCGCCCGTCGCGCACCGGAATAGGCGAGGATCAGGTTGATCCAGTAGTGGTGGTCCTGACCTTCCCCCCGATATCCGGGCCATTACGAACTGGAATTTTCCACCTTTGAATGGCTGAAGGAGGAAGACCCATGAAGCGGAAGC
>JBCCCB010000381.1:0-3398 GCA_039033775.1 Pseudomonadota bacterium
TGGATGACGAGACGGCCTATGACATCGTGAAGGCGGTGATGGAGGACGAGGTCGAACAGGCCACGGCCTTTCCGGCGGTCGAGGGCGTGAACCTGGCCGAACAGACGCTGGCCTATGCCACGTCCCCGTTGCATCCCGGGGCCATCCGCTGGTTCGAGGAAGCAGGCTACGAGGTGCCGGATCGGCTGCGTCCGTGATCCGCGCGGGCTGTAGGATGGGGTTCTACCCCATCTTGCGGCGCCGGGCGGGGCGCGATGGGGTGGAACCCCATCCTACGGGGGGACAGGCATGACCACGCAGGACATCAACGTCGAACTGGCCACCGCCGAGCCGTTACCGCGCACCTTGCGCGAGCGGGCGGTGGCGGGTTTGTCGCTGATCATCGGGGTCTTCGTCTTCTACACCTCGTTCGCGGGCGCGTTCGAGACGCTGATCCAACGGGCCATCTTCGTGGCCCTGATCGTCTGTATGGGCGTGATGCTGTTCCCCACCGGCCAGGACCGGCGCTGGCGGCCGTTGGGCGTGGCGCTCGACCTGGCCATGGCGGCCTGGGTGATCGGCTCGGCGGCCTACGTGATCTGGAACTTCGAGGAGATCATGACCTCGCTGCCCTTCGCCGAGCCGCTGGATGCCTGGCTCGGCTTCGGGACGTTGCTGGTCATTCTGGAACTGGCCCGGCGCTCAGCCTCGCTGGTCTTTCCCATCATCGTGGGCGGGATGGTGGCCTATGCCTTCTTCGGCGACGCGATCCCGGGCTCGTTCGGGCATCGCGGTTTCGACGCCTTCTACATCACCGAGGTCATGTTCCTCTCGGACCGGGGCCTTTGGGGGATGCTCGTCTCCATCGCCTCGACGACGCTCGCGGCCTTCATCCTCTTCGGTGCGCTGCTGCTGCATACCGGCGCGGGGCAGACTTTCTTCGACCTCTCGGCCCGGGCGGGCGGGGCGTCCCCCGGCGGCGCGGCAAAGATCGCGACCATCGCCAGCGGGCTCTTCGGCTCCATCTCGGGATCGTCGGTGGCCAACATCGCCACGACGGGCAACTTCACGATCCCCCTGATGAAGCGGCTGAACTACCCCGCACCCTTCGCCGCCGCCGTTGAGGCGGTGGCCTCCACCGGCGGCCAACTCGCGCCGCCGATCATGGGGACGGCGGCCTTCGTGATGGCGGAGCTGGTGGGGGTGAATTACTGGACCATCGCCGCGGTGGCTTTCCTGCCGGCGGCGCTCTTCTATCTGGGCGTCTTCACCACCGTCCACCTGATCGCAAAGCGCACGGGGCTGGGTCAGGTGGCGCAGGACGACCTGCCCGATTGGCGCGCGGCCCTGAACTGGCGGCGGATGGCGCCGATCCTGGCGGGGATCGCGGGGCTGGCCTGGGGGATCTGGAACGGCAACTCGATCCAGCTCACGGCCTGTTACGGCATGATCGGGATCATCCTGGCCTATTCGGTCGCCACGCTGACCGGCGGCGGGACGCTGCGAGAGGTGGTCGCGACCCTGGTCCGCGCCTTCCAGGATGGCGGCAAGGGCGTGGTGATCGTGGGCATCCTGCTGGTCGCGGCCCAGGTCTTCGTGGCCATGGTGAACCTGACCGGCGTGGGCGTGGCGGTCACGTCGCAGATCTTGGCCTTCGCGGGCGACAACATCTGGATCATCGCGTCGATCATGGCCGTGGTCTGCCTGATCGCGGGGATGGGCCTGCCGACCTCGGCGGCATATGTGCTGGTCGCGGCCGTCTTCGCGCCGGTCCTGATCCAGCAGGGGCTGGACCCGCTGATGGTGCATCTCTTCGTCCTATATTACGCGGCCCTATCGGTCATCACGCCGCCGGTCTGCGTGGCGGTCTTCGTGTCCTCCACCATCGCCGACGCGCCCTGGCTGAAGGTCGCGCGCGACACGCTGCGTCTGGGCGGGACGGCCTATGCCCTGCCCATGCTGTTCCTCGCCTATCCGGGGCTTCTCTTGAACGGCGGGCCCGAGGCCATCGTCCATGCGATCCTGTCGGGCACCGTCTTTGTGCTGGCCTTCGCGGCCTTGTTCGCGGGCCACCCTATCGCGCGGCTCGGACCCGTGGCGCCGCTGGCCTGGATCGCCATCGCGGTGCTGGCGCTGTTGCCGGGCTGGGCTCCGTCGGTCGTGGCGGTGGTGGGTTTGGTGGCGGCCTATGCCATGGGGGCGTGCGCGTCGCGGCGCTTGGCGTAGGCGGGCGCTTCGGATTGAGGCGGGTTGGCGTTCGAGTTCGGTGGTTTGGGCCTGGAGCGGACGGTCGAGCTTAGCCGTGGACCGGAATCAAGGCGAAGCCGCCGGTCCATCGCCGGGCCGCCCCCCGGCACGGCGATCAGGCTGATGTCGGCCCAACACTAGGAGCTTATGCGGACTTGGCTGACATAAAGTGGTGCCGAACAACCGTTGGATCGCCGCACCGCGGCCCGTCGACGGACCGGCTTGCACCTGGAAATGCGAAGGTCCGCTCCAGGCCCTGGGCCGCCCGGAGCGACGGGCTCAGGCCAGGCTGCGCGGCCGCTTGAGGCGCAGATAGACCAACGACCCGGCCGCCAGCGCCAGGAATGGCGCCATGGCCCAGTTGACGTGGGTCCAGCCCTCGGCCGCGTCCACGCCGGAATTGATCAGCCCGCCCGACGACAGCGACGCCACGGTCACGCAGCCGAAGACCAGCGCGTCGTTGAGGCCTTGGACGGTGCCGCGCTCTTCCGGGGCGTGGTTGGCGGTCAGCAGGGTGGTCGCCCCGATGAAGCCGAAATTCCAGCCAAGGCCCAGCAGGATCAGCGCGCCATAGAAATGCGGCAGCGTGGTGCCGGACAGGGCGACGAGGCCCGACAGGGCCAAGAAGCCGAGGCCCGCCGACACGATTCGGCTGGTGCCGAAGCGGGCGATCAGGTGCCCCGTGAAGAAGCTGGGGGCGAACATGGCGATGACGTGCGCCGCGACGATGTCGGCCGCGTTGCCGGTGGTGAAGCCGCAGCCGACCACGGCCAGGGGGGTCGATGTCATGACCAAGTTCATGAGCGCATAGCTGACCATGGCGCAGATGATCGACACCAGAATGGCGGGGTCGCGCAGCAGCTCGGCCCGGCTGCGGCCCGTGGGCGCATTGGCGCGGCGGGGCGCGGGTTTGGGCGCATCCAGGAAGAAGAACAGCCACATCCCGACCAGGTTCAACAGGATCACGGCGGCGTAGGTGGCGACGAAGGGGATCGCCGTGGCGTCCGAGGTTGCCTTGACCAGTTGCGGGCCGATCAGGGCCGACAGCAAGCCGCCGGCCATCACGTAACTGATGGCTTTGGGGCGGAAGCCCTCGGATGCGGTATCGGTGGCGGCGAAGCGGTAGAAGCCCTGGGCGGACATGTAGATGCCCGTTAGGTAGGCGCCCGCCA
>JBCCCB010000382.1:0-3394 GCA_039033775.1 Pseudomonadota bacterium
ATGTGGATCGGCAACATCATCCTGCTGATTCTGAACCTGCCGCTGATCCCCTATATCGCCCGGGTCCTGGCGATCCCGTCGCGGTTCCTCTTGCCGCTGATCCTCTTCTTCTCGCTGATCGGGGTCTATTTCGTCAGCTTCAACACCTTCGACATCCAACTGATGGTTATCTTCGCCACCGTCGCCGTGGTCTTGCGCCTGCTCGACTTCCCCATGGCGCCCATGATCCTGGGCTTCATCCTGGGCGGCATGATGGAGGAGAACCTGCGCCGCGCCCTGCTGATCAACGACGGCTCCTGGTCCTTCCTGTGGGAGCGGCCGTTGACCGTCGTCATCCTGACCATCGCCGCACTGTGCCTCTTCGCCCCGATCATCTCGGGCCAGATCGCGGCTCGGCGGGCGAAGCTCCAGACTGCCAATGGCGGGAGCGCGGATTGACCGCGACCCATCCCCTGGCCGGGATCCACGTGCTCGACCTGACGAATGTCCTGGCCGGACCGTTCTGCTGTCACCAGTTGGCGCATCTAGGAGCCGAGGTCATCAAGATCGAAGCGCCGGGACGCGGCGACCTGGCCCGGCAACTGGGCGCCGATCCGGAGTTGAACGAGCGTGGCATGGGCGTGTCCTTCCTGGCCCAAAATGCCGGGAAGCGGTCGGTGACGGTGAACCTGAAGCACCCGCAAGGAAAGGCGGTGTTGCGGCGGCTGGTCCGTGACGCGGACGTCTTGGTCGAAAACTTCCGACCGGGCGTGATGGACCGGCTGGGTCTTTCTGCCGATACGTTAAGGTCAGAAAACCCCCGTCTGATTTACGCCGCCATCTCGGGCTTCGGGCAAGACGGCCCCTGGCGCGACCGTCCGGCCTATGACCAGATCGTCCAGGGCGTGGCGGGCGTGATGTCGGTCACCGGCCAGCCCGACGGCGACCCGACCCGCGTAGGCTATCCCGTGGCGGACACGATCGGCGGGCTGACGGCGGCCATGGCCATCACTGCCGCCTTGAATGCAAAGCCCCGTGGCTGTGTCATCGACGTTTCCATGATGGAGGCGGTGCTGGCGACCATGGGCTGGGCCATCTCGAACTGGCTGGTGGCCGGGGTCGCGCCAGGCCGGGTGGGCAACGAGAACGTCACCTCCGCCCCGTCCGGCGCCTTCCAGGCCGCCGACGGATTGCTCAACATCGCCGCCAACCGGGACGAGCAATGGGAGACCTTGGCCCGGCACCTGGGCCGGCCCGACCTCTTGGATCGCGCGGACTATGCCACGCGCGAAGCCCGCAAGGCGAACCGAGATGCCCTGCGCGCCGACTTGGAGACCGTTCTCACCAACCGCCCCGCCGCCGATTGGGCGCGGGAACTCTCCGCCCTTGGCGTGCCCGCCGGCCCCGTCCTAACGGTGGCGGATGCGCTCGCCCATCCGCAGGTCGCGAACCGCGGGTTAGTAGCCACCTTTCCCGAAGCGCCCGGCGTCGGCCGCGACGTCCGCGCCCTGCGCACCGCCGTCAAGATCGACGGGACGGCCCCCGGCGTCGACGCGCCGCCGCCCGAACTTGGCGCCGATTGCGACGCCATCCTGCAAGCGGCCGGATTTACCCCGCCCGAGATCGACAATCTGCGGGCGGAGGGCGCAATATGAGCGACGTCTCCGATTGGTGGCGAACCTCCATCATCGACATGGAACCGGGCCGCATCGCCCTGCGCGGCCATCCCATCCAGAACCTGATCGGCGAGCTGACCTTCGCCGAGATGATCTGGCTCATGCTCCGGGGCGAGCGCCCGGCCCCCGCCGCCGCCCGCCTGCTGGAAGCCTCGCTGGTCGCCGCTGTCGACCACGGCCCTCAAGCGCCGTCGATCGCCACGGCCCGCATGGCCGTCACCTGCGGCGTGGCCCTTAACGGTGCCATGGCCAGCGCCGTGAACCTGCTGGACGACGTCCATGGCGGCGCCGGCGCCCAGGCGGTGGACCTCTACCAAAGGATCGACGCAGCAGGTGGTCCCGACGCCGTCCCGGGCGAAGTCGCCCGCTGGCGCGCCGAACGGGGCCGCTACCTGCCCGGCTTCGGCCATCGCTTCCACCCGATCGATCCCCGCGCGCCCGCGCTGATGGCCCTGGTCGACAAGGCCGTGGCCGATGGCACCGTGCCTGGCCGCATGAAGGCCATCGCGCTCGCCATCGAGACCCACCTGGCCGAAACCGCCTCCCGCCCCGTGCCGATGAACATCGACGGCGCGACCGCCGTGATCCACGCCGAACTGGGCTTTCCGGCGCCCCTGGCACGCGGTCTCTTCGTCCTGTCACGCTCGGTCGGGATCCTGGCGCATGCGTGGGAGCAGACGGAACAAGGCGGCCGCAACAAGGGACCCACCCCGCCAGGCTATCGCTGGACCTATGACGGGCCCGATCAAGGCGAGGGCACGCCGCCCGACAGGACCTGAGCGAATTTCGGCGCGTCGATGTTCCCGCCGCAGAGGATGACGGCGACGGTCCTGTTCTTCATCGCCACGCGTTCTTGCATCAACCCAGCCAAGG
This sequence comes from Pseudomonadota bacterium, assembly GCA_039033775.1. Taxonomy (GTDB): domain Bacteria; phylum Pseudomonadota; class Alphaproteobacteria; order Rhodobacterales; family Rhodobacteraceae; genus Jannaschia. Next base: position 2,529 of record JBCCCB010000382.1, read on the forward strand.
GCGCGGCCCCCGCCCCTTCCGCCGCATTATGCGTGGCCGTCCAGTACAGCCGGATCGCCTCCGCCACCTCGGCATCCGACACCGCCAGGATCCGCGCCGCGCCCGCGCGATAAATGTCGAAGGCCTCCCGCACCGGCATCCGCACGGCCATGCCATCGGCAAAGGTGTCGGCCGAGTTCGTGCTGACCATCTCTCCCGCCTCGACCGACAGCTTTGCCGTTTGCGCGTTCTCCGACACCACGCCGACGATCTCGGCCCGATGGCCCAGCGCATCCCGGCCCGAGATGCAGCCGCAAATCCCCGACCCGCAGCCGATCGGCACATAGAGCGTCTCGATCTCCGGATGCGCCGACAGCAGCTCCCAGGCATAGGTGGCGACGCCGCGGACCAATTCGCGGTGAAATGGCGGCACGATGGTCAGGCCTTCGGCCTCGGCCACGCGGAACGCCTCCTCCCGCGCGACGTCGAAATCGGCGCCGTGGACGCGCAGGTCGGCGCCCCAGGCCTCCATGGCCGCGTTCTTCTCAGGCGAATTGCCCTCGGGCACATAGACCACCGCCCGCAGCCCCGCCGCCACGGCGGCCCGGGCCTGGCTCTGCCCATGGTTCCCCCGCGTGGCGGTGATGATGCCCGGACTGTCGGGATGCGTGCGCTGCAACCAGTCGATGAAGGTCACCCCGCCCCGCACCTTGAAGGCGCCGGTGGGGTTATGGTTCTCGTGCTTTACGACGACCTTCGCGCCCGTCGCCTGGTCTAGGAGCGGCCAGCATAAAGCGGGCGAGGCGGGCACCGAGCGGTGGACCAAGGCGGCGGCGTCTTCCAGGTCCGTCAGCGTGAACATGGCTTTCTTTTCTTCCTTTTAGAAA
>JBCCCB010000383.1:0-3372 GCA_039033775.1 Pseudomonadota bacterium
AACGCGCCGTCAGTTGGACCTTCGAGCCTACGATGCTCGAAACGAAGAAAGCAAATTTCAGAATGTCGGCGGCGTGCAGGCACTGATGACCTGGCAAGGTGCGTCTCCGATATTCCGAAATCTGTGGGGCAGCCGGCTATCGAACAGATAGCCTTCGCCCGCATTCAGGACCCGTACCTGATCGTCCACCGTCACTTCGACGATGCCGGATACCACAATGCCCGCCTCTTCGCCCTCATGGCTCAGCATGTCAGGGCCGGTATCCGTCCCCGGCGGGTAATTTTCCTGCAGGATTTGCAGCTTGTGCTCGGATGCGTTGCCCAATTGGCGCAGCGACAGCCGGGCGGCGGCATTCCCAAGACCGATATCCTGCGGTGACAACTCGACGAACTCGCTTGTCCCGTAAAAATACTTCGGCGGACCGGTATTCTCGACCTCGGCGAAGAACTCCGACATGGTCATCGGGATCGCGTCCAGCAATGCCTTCAGCGAGGCCACCGACGGGCTGCTCTTGTTCTGTTCGATCAGCGAAATGGCCCCGTTCGTCAGTCCAGCCCGAGTCGCCAGGTCGCGTTGGGACAACTTCCGCGATTCTCGAACAGCCCTGAGCCTTCCTCCGACGTCCAAGATCGTACCCTCATATGCCAAACGATCGATTGATATACTAAGCGCTCAAAAACGACATCCGTCAACTTAGCTTTCGTCAGCCTTATTCTTCTGGGAATTGCGGCCGGTCCCGCCCGAATCAGACAGGTGCTTCGAAGATCAAATTGGCAATTATTCTAACCAAGTTATCGGTATTTTCATCATTCGCCATTTCCTGACCCCGGAATCCTCGATGACCAGAAAAGCAACCACTCCGAAGACTGCGCGCGTCAAATCCAAGGCCAAGGCACCGATTCCGGCGCCCCCAAAAGCCGCCGACAACACGGTGTCCAACTTGCTCGACAGCATCCAGGCGACTGGATCAAACGCGAGCCTGCTTGCCCGGCGCGAAGCGGCCGTGCCGCGGGGCGTCGCCTCCGCCGCCCTATCTTCGCCGCCCATGCGGAGAATGCCGAGCTCTGGGACGTCGAGGGCAACCGCTATATCGACTTCGCCGGTGGCATCGCCGTGCTGAACACCGGCCACCGCCACCCGTCGGTGGTTGCCGCAGCCAAGGCGCAGGAGGACCGTTACACCCATACGTCCTTCCAAGTCGTCCCTTATGAGCCCTATGTGGCCCTGGCCGAGAAGCTGAACGCGCTGGCCCCCGGCAATTTCGCCAAGAAGTCTCTTCTGGTTACCACGGGGGCCGAAGCCGTTGAGAACGCGGTGAAGATCGCCCGCGCCCATACCGGTCGTCCTGGCATCATCGCCTTCTCGGGCGGCTATCATGGCCGCACGCTGATGACGCTGGGCCTGACCGGCAAGGTCAGCCCCTACAAGAAAGATGTCGGCCCGTTTCCGACCGACATCTTCCGCGCCCCCTTCCCCGATGCGCGCAACGGCGTGACCGTCCAAGACGCGCTGACCGCGCTCGAAACCCTGTTCCTGACGGATGCCGACCCGTCCCGCGTGGCCGCCATCATCCTGGAACCCGTTTTGGGCGAAGGCGGCTATCACCCGGTTCCGGCCGAGATGTGGCAGGCCCTGCGCGCCATTTGCGACAGGCACGGCATCCTGCTGATTTCCGACAAAATTCAGGCGGGCTTCGGCCGCACCGGCACCTGGTTCGCGATCGAACATTCCGGCGTCGCGCCGGACCTGATCACGGTCGCAAAGTCGATAGCCGGCGGCTACCCAATCGCAGGCGTGATCGGCTGTGCCGACGCGATGGACGCGCTGGCGCCGGGCGGCCTGGGTGGCACCTATGGCGGCAACCCCGTCGCCTGCGCCGCCGCTTTGGCCGCCATCGACGCCGAAGGGCTTCTGGCACGATCGACGGCCTTGGGTGAAACCTTCCGCGCCCGCTTCGCCGAGATCGGCGCGCGCACGGCGCCCTATCGGATGTGGGACATCCGGGGACTGGACGCGATGCTGGCCGTTGAATTCGTTACCGATTTCGACACGGCCACGCCGGACGCGGCCTTGACCAAGTCTGTCATCGCCCATGCGCTGAAGCGGGGGCTGATCCTGTTGGCCTGCGGCATGCATGGCAACGCGGTGCGCATCATGGTCCCGCTGACGGCCTCAGATGCCACCATCGGCGAAGGCTTGGCCATCTTCGAGGCCGCCTTGGCGGACGCCATCGCAGCGGAGGCGCCCGTCGCAGCCGAGTAACTTTGGCCCCCGCGATACCCACGGTATCGCGGGGGCCTTTTCCTTAACCAAAACGGGGTTTTGCCTTTCAGACAGGTTGAGGCACTCTGTCCAAGCCTGGCCCCGGACGCACGGGCGAGAAATCAGGGGATCTGCCCAATGTCGCATATCTTCGCCCGCCATTGCCAAGCCAGTCCGCCGCTCGCCGTGGCAGGCGAGGGCTGTTACCTGATCGACCAATCGGGAAAGCGCTATCTCGACGGGTCTGGCGGGGCCGCCGTCAGCTGCCTCGGCCATGGCGACCCGACCATCACCAGCGCCATCAAGGCGCAGCTCGACACGCTCGCCTTTGCGCATACTGGCTTTTTCACTTCGGAACCGGCCGAAGCGCTGGCCGACCTGCTGATCCGGCACGCGCCCGGCGACCTCGACCGCGTCTATCTGGTGTCCGGCGGATCCGAGGCGATCGAGGCTGCCATCAAGCTGGCTCGGCAATACTGGGTCGAGATGGGCCAGCCCCAGCGCAGCCGCCTCATCGCCCGCAAGCAGAGCTATCATGGTAACACGATCGGCGCGCTGAGCGCCGGCGGCAACGCATGGCGCCGCCAGCAATTCGGGCCCCTGCTGCTGGATGTCAGCCATATCGACCCTTGCTACGAATACCGCCTCCGCCGCGACGACGAGAGCTCCGAAGAATACGCACTGCGCGCCGCCCAAGCCCTGGAAGACGAAATCCTACGCCTGGGGCCGGAGACGGTCATGGCCTTCATGGCCGAACCCGTCGTGGGCGCGACCGCCGGGGCCCTGCCCTCGGCGCCTGGCTATTTCAGACGCATCCGCGAGATTTGCGACCGCTACGGCGTCCTGCTGATCCTGGACGAGGTGATGTGCGGCATGGGCCGGACCGGCAGCCTGTTCGCAAGCGAACAGGATGGGGTCGCGCCCGACATCGTCTGCATCGCCAAGGGATTGGGCGCGGGCTATCAGCCGATCGGCGCCATGCTCTGCACATCGGCGATCTATAATGCCATCGCCGACGGATCCGGCTTCTTCCAGCACGGCCATACCTATGTCGGCCACCCGGCGGCGGCCGCGGGCGGCCTGGCCGTGGTCTCGGCCATTCTGGAGCGC
>JBCCCB010000384.1:0-3372 GCA_039033775.1 Pseudomonadota bacterium
TCTCGCGCGAGACGGAATTAAGTTAGGCGGAAAGGCCGGCCCCTCGCGCTCCCCGGGATATTTGAGAAGGGAAGAAAGGGGCGGGTTAAGGTTAACGGGGTCATTTGGGCCGTGGGTCGACAAGCCGGATAAGGCGCGGCACATCTGGCGTCTGAGGAGGTGCCCCGATGAAGCGATCGCAGGTCAACGACATCATGCGGGCGGCGGATGCGTTCATCCGGTCGTTCGGCTATGTGCTGCCGCCCTTCGCCTATTGGTCGCCCGACGAGATGCGCGCCCGCAAATCCGATATCGCGCCCATGATCGACGCGCGGCTGGGCTGGGACATCACCGATTACGGCCAGGGACGATTCGACGAGATGGGGCTGTTCCTGTTCACCACGCGAAACGGCCGGCAGGACGATCTGAAGCGCGGCGGCGGCATGTGCTATGCCGAGAAGATCATGATCTCGCGCCAGGACCAGCTGAGCCCGATGCACCGCCATTGGCTGAAGGCCGAGGATATCATCAACCGGGGCGGCGCCACGCTGGCCATCGAGATGAACGGCTCGGCCGAGGATGGCAGCTTCGACGGGGATCGGGGCGGCACGGTCTTCTGCGACGGCATCCGCCGCGATTTCGCGCCTGGCGAGGTGCTGCGCTTCGCACCTGGCGAAAGTGTGACCTTGATGCCGGGCGATTGGCACGCCTTCTGGGGCGAGGGGGGCGACGTGCTGATCGGAGAGGTCAGCACGGTCAATGACGACGAGACCGACAATTGGTTCCGCGACGAGATCGGCCGCTTTTCGGATATTGAGGAAGATGAGGCTCCGCTGCATCTGTTGGCCAGCGATTACGCCAAGTTTCTGTAGGCGCGACTGGGGTGGCGGGCCGGGGGTCTGGATTGCGGCCGACTGGGTCGCGCGACCGGATCCGACCGTCCGACGCTGTTGCGGGCCGCAAATTTTCCGCCGTGATCAGGCCAACGTGATTCACGAGTTCTGGACTTTGAGGCCCGGGCGCGAGATGCTCGTGATAGCGTTTGCGTCAGAGACGGTCATGGACCGGTCCTGTCCATATGGGCCACGGCTCTGACGGGTATAGCAAGCGTCGGCGCATGCGAAGCATGTCGCCGAATCGCGCGGCAAGACGTCGGTCTTGGCGCGATAAGTGGAACGGAATTGGCCGCTTCGGCTGCAACCTGTGCCGATGGAGGGCAGAACACGCACGAGAAGACGGCTTGATGATCTCCAGATGCTTCCCGGTGGTTGTGCGGTGCGGGGAGTATCTGTTTGAGCGGCGCCCCGGTCTTTCGATAGGCCGGGGCGTCTGTTTGGGCCCGATCCGTGTCGTCGGACGGTCCTGCGCTTGACGAGGGGGCGGCCCTGTCCGTAGGCGCCGCCCATGACCGCCGTTCAGCATGTGATCCTGACCCGTTTCAACCTGGCCACGCCGGGCCGGGAAAGTGCGATCCGCAACCAGCCGGGCTGGCTGCGGGGGCGGTTCGACCTGTTCCGGGATTGGTGCCTGCCGTCGGTGGCGGCGCAGAGCACCCGGGACTTCCGCTGGATCGTGTTGTTCGACGAGGAAACGCCGGGGGCCTTTCGCGACGAGATCGGCGCATTGCAGGCGGACTTCCCGTTCGACGCGTATTTCACGCCGCTGTTTCCGGCCGATGGGTGGCGGCGCTGCGTGGCCGAGGTGGTGGCGCCCACGGCGCCGATGTTGCTGACGACGCGGCTGGACAATGACGACGCGTTGTCGGTCGATCATGTGGCGCGGGTGCAGGCGGCGGTCGGCGGGCCGGAGCGGCGGGCCTGGAATGTGACCAACGGGTTGATCCGGCAGGGCGACGGGCTTTGGCAAGTGACGCATCCGAAGAACGCGTTCTTTTCGCTGTTGGAGCCCTGGGGGCCGGAGGCTGTGACGGCCTGCGCGATCCCGCATATGGACCTGCCCGACCATGTGCCGGTGACCCAGATCGGCGGGCCGCCCGGCTGGTTGCAGGTGGTCCATGGGGGCAACGTGTCCAACAAGGTGCGCGGGCGGCGCGTGGGCCCGGATATGGGCGCCGCGTTCGGCGGCATCGGCTTGGACGGCGTCCGCCCGCCGGGATGGTCCGAGCGGGCGGTGGAGGCGGTGATGGGCCCGCTGCGGGGCCTGCGGGATGGGGTCGGGCGGTTGCGCTGAGGCGGTTCGGGCGTTGGATGAACCGAGACCCCGGTGATCGTCGTCCTCGGGCGCGACCCGAGGACCTCTGACCACGGAGATCCCCGGGCCGAGTTCGAGGATGACAGATCAGAGGCCCAGGGCCGTGGGCGCGTGATCCGTCCTAGCGATCGGCCCGGCGCAGCAGCCGGCGCTCGGTCCGGGTGACGCGGCCGTCGCGGGTGACGCGCCGGTCGAAGCGGTCCTCGCGGCGGTCCAGCCGATCTTCGGCGCGGTCGAGGGGGCTGCGGTCGACGCGGCGGTCGATGCGGGTCTCGATCCGGTCGAAGCGGTCCTCCACCCGGTCCGGCGAGGCGGCGTTGGCGGAGACGGGCAGGGCGAGCAGGGCGGCGATCAGAATCGTGCGGGTCATGGACGGGATCCTTTCGGTTGCGTGGACCCCTTGCACGGTCGGCGCGGCGGGTTCCGTCGCGCCGACCGTGATTTTTTAGTCGATCTTCGGCAGCAGCGAATCCAGCGACGCCTTGGCGTCGCCGTAGAACATCCGCGTGTTGTCCTTGTAGAAGAGCGGGTTCTCGATGCCCGAATAGCCCGTGCCCTGGCCGCGCTTGGACACGAAGACCTGCTTGGCCTTCCACACCTCCAGCACCGGCATCCCCGCGATGGGGCTGTTGGGGTCGTCCTGGGCCGCCGGGTTCACGATGTCGTTGGAGCCGATGACGATGGCGACGTCGGTGTCGGGGAAATCCTCGTTGATCTCGTCCATTTCCAGCACGATGTCATAGGGGACCTTCGCTTCGGCCAGCAGCACGTTCATGTGGCCCGGCAGGCGGCCCGCGACGGGGTGGATGGCGAAGCGGACCTCTTTGCCACGCGCGCGCAGCTTCTTGGTCAGCTCGGCCACCGCCGTCTGGGCCTGGGCCACGGCCATGCCGTAGCCGGGGATGATGACGACGCTGTCGGCCTCGTTCAGCGCGGTGGCCACGCCGTCGGCGTCGATGGCGACTTGCTCGCCCTCGACGGCCATCTGTTCGCCCGCAGCCGCCCCGCCCCAGCCGCCGAGGATGACGCTGACGAAGGACCGGTTCATGGCTTTGCACATGATGTAGGACAGGATCGCCCCCGACGAGCCCACCAGCGCGCCCACCACGATCAGCAGGTCGTTGCCGAGCGAGAAGCCGATCGCCGCCGCCGCCCAGCCGGAATAGGAGTTCAGCATCGACA
>JBCCCB010000385.1:0-3372 GCA_039033775.1 Pseudomonadota bacterium
GTCGCTGCCAGGCTCCTCCTTCGTGGATCCCATCGCGATGATTTGTTGCAACGTCTTACCGCCCCAAAAATACTTGCGGCAGATCGTGACGTTGAACGCTGCTTGAGGAAACCGTCTTCGCAAGAGCGTTCGAATGGCTTGTGCTTTTGGGATGCCGACGAATCCATCTGGGCGAGCCTCCGAAAGACACTTGATCAGGTGCTTGCGACCGATACCTGGATCGATCAACACGACCGTCGCGCCGTGGGACAGCGCCGCGATGCGCAAGGCCGTGGCGACCATCATCGACCGCACGCAGATCGTGAACGTGGCCTACGAGGGCACGACAGAGGCGTCGCGGACCATGTTCCCGCAATACGGCGCCATGGAGCCCTTCATCGATGCCGTGGTCGAGGCCGGCTACGAGCTGCCCAGTTCTGCCGATGTGGAGGCTGCCCAAGCGCTGATCGAGGGCCAGGGATGGACCCGGGACGGCGACTACTACGCCAAGGACGGCGAGACGCTGTCGGTCTCGATCCACGTCAATTCCGCCTCCACGGAATACACGCGGACCATCGACGTCATCGTCGAGCAACTCCAGCGTGCCGGCATCGACGCGCGGTCCGTGCCAGTGGAGAACGGCGTGTTCTGGGGTGAGGTCCTGCCATTCGGCGCCTACGAGATGACCTATTCCTGGCTGTCTTGCGGGTCGGTGAACGAACCCTGGGCCTCCATGGGCCGCTATACGGTCGCGGACGTGGTGCCCGTGGGCGAACGCTCGCCCGGTTTCAACAACACCTCCCGCTGGGACAGCGAGGGGGCCCAGGCCTATTCGCAGATCATGGCCGATATCGGCGCCCGCCCCCTGGGCGACGACGAGATCCCCGGTCTCGTGGCGGAGGCGTATCAGTATCTCGATGCCGAGGTGCCGTTCATCCCGCTGGTCCAGGCCGCAAAGCTGGTCCCGTTCAACACGACCTATTGGGACGGCTGGCCGACCAACGATAATTACTACAACCACCCGTTCTTCTGGTGGAACCACACCCACCAGATCATCCACAACCTGGAGAAGGCGGAGTGATCACGGCGGGCCGGGCGGCGGTGGGTTTTCACCCATCCTACCCGACCCCTCGCACCGGCTGCCGGAAGGGTGGGTGAAAACCCACCACGTCGAGACAATAGAACCGGAGGGCTACCCACCGCCCCCGGGCGGCCCCACCAAAAGGGGCACAAGGGAGGAGGAAAGACCCGTGACGAAGACCGAGATCGACCCCGATCCCGCCGCCGTCACCCGCGTGATCGCCGCCCTGACGCCCGCCCGCGCGGCGGAGGCCAAGGCCCTGTCGGACCTGATGCAGCGCCTCACCGGCGCGCCGCCGCGGCTCTGGGGCGGGCGCATGATCGGGTTCGGACGCTACGATTACACCTACAAATCCGGCCGCTCCGGCACCTGGTTCTTGACGGGTTTCGGTATTTCGAAAGCCCGCCTGTCGATCTACATCATGTCCGGCTTCGACGGCGTATCCGACTGTCTCGCGCGGGTCGGGCCACATAAGCGTGGGGTTTCCTGCCTCTACCTCACCCGGCTGGACCGGGCAGATCCGGGCGTGTTGGAGACCATCATCTCGCGCTCCGTGTCGATCCTGCGCGACCGGTATCCCAACGCCACGGAGGTTTGACCATGGGCAGCATCCCGGCATCCTATATCAAGAACCGGCTGATCACCCTGGTCCTGACGGTCCTGATCGCCGCAACACTGATCTGGATTATCCCCCGCCTGTCGCCCGTCGACCCCGCCGAGATCGCCTTGGGCCGGATGGCCGCAGGCGCAGGCTCGGTGGCCAATTCCGACGAGATCCTCGCCCAGCTCCGAGCCAGCATGGGCATCGACCAACCCCTGGCGATCCAATATGTCAGCTATCTCTGGAACACGCTGATCTTCGACTTCGGCATCTCCACCGCCAGCTTCCCAACCCCCGTCTCGGCCCTCATCGCCCAAGCCCTGCCCTGGACGCTAGGCCTGATGATCCTGTCGCTCGTCATCACCTTCATCATCGGCAACGCGCTGGGTGCGTTCATGGCCTGGGACCGCACGCCCAAACTGGCCCGCGTCGCCATCCCCGCGGCCATGGTCTTCACCTCGATCCCACCGATCCTGTCGGGTCTGCTGCTCATGTGGATCTTCGCGGCGCAACTCAGGTGGTTCCCCCTGACGGGCTCCTACGGTCTGACCGTCGAACCGGGCTGGGACTGGGCCTTCATCTCCTCGGTCATCTCTCATGGCACGCTGCCGGCGCTCTCCATCGTCATCGTCACCTTCGGCTTCTGGGCCCTGGGGATGCGCGGCCTGATGATCAGCGTGCAGGGAGAGGATTACGTGAAGCTCGCCGAGGCCAAGGGGCTGAAGCCCCGGTACATCCTCTACAAATACATGATCCGCAACGCGATCCTGCCGCAGATCACCGCTTTCGCCCTGAAGGTCGGCCTGCTGATCGCGGGCCAGGTCCTGGTGGAACGCATCTTCGCCTATAACGGCATGGGCAAGCTGCTCTACGACGCGATCCTCAACCAGGATTTCCCGGTCATCCAGGGGGTCAGTTACGTCATCATCCTGATGACCGCTCTGTCAGTCTTCATCGTCGATCTGCTTTACCCGCTGATCGACCCCCGCATCCGCAGGGAGGCTTGAACAATGGCCGACGCCCCCCACGCCCCGCTGACCCGCGCCGAGAAGGCCACCGCCAAGCGCGCCCGCCGGTTCGACAATCCCTGGTTGAACCCCAAGCTGATCTGGGGCGCGGGGCTGCTGCTGGGCATCGTCGCGCTGGGTCTGATCGGCCGACTGCTTTGGGACCTGGAATTGGTCTTCACCGGATCTTCCCTGCTGCGTCAGCCGCCCATCGGGTTCGAGAACCTGCGCGGCCAGGCGGGCACGCTGGCCAACCCGCTGGGCACCGATGGGGCGGGGCGTGACCTGCTCGCCCTGTTGATCGTCGGTGCGCCGAATACATTGTTCGTGGGCCTTATGGCCTCGCTGATCGGCATGTCCATCGGCATCACGCTGGGCTTCACGGCGGGCTTCGTGGGCGGGCGCACCGACGACACGATCCGCGTGTTGTCCGATGTGATGATCACCATCCCGCCGCTCCTGATCCTGGTGGTGGTCCAATCGGTCTTCGGGGACGTCTCCCTCACCCTCATGGCGCTGCTGATCGCCGGCTTCGTCTGGCAATCGCCCACCCGCCTGATCCGTGCCCAGGTCCTGTCCATGCGCGAGGCCGGCTACGTCCAGATGGCCCGCCTCTCGGGCGCGTCCACGCCCCACATCATGTTCAAGGAGATGCTGCCGAACCTGGTCCCCTACCTATTCGGGTCGTTCATCGCGAGCGTAAC
>JBCCCB010000386.1:0-3371 GCA_039033775.1 Pseudomonadota bacterium
CCCGTTAACCTTAACCCGCCCCTTTCTTCCCTTCTCAAATATCCCGGGGAGCGCGAGGGGCAGCGCCCCTCGCCTTGGTCGGACGGCCCCCGGCCGTTCGATCCAACCGGGTCAGGACGCCGTCAGCACGCCGCGATCCACCTGATCCTGCTCGATCGCCTCGAACAGGGCTTTGAAGTTCCCCTCGCCGAACCCGTCATCGCCCTTGCGCTGGATGAACTCGAAGAAGATCGGCCCGATGCAGGTCTTCGAGAAGATCTGCAGCAAGATCCGCGTCTCTCCGCCGCCCACGACCCCTTCGCCGTCGATCAGGATGCCGTGCTTTTCCAGGGCGTCCAGCGGCTCCTCGTGCCCCGTCACCCGCTCCGTCGACAGCGGGTAATAAGTGGCGGGCGGCTTCGGCATGAACTTGACGCCGTTCTCGGCAATCGCATCCACCGCCGAATAGATGTCCTTCGCGCCCACCGCGATATGCTGGATCCCCTCGCCGTTATAGCGCTTGAGATATTCCACGATCTGCCCGGTCTCGCCCCGATCCTCGTTGATCGGGATCCGGATGCGGCCGCAGGGCGACGTCAGCGCGCGGCTCAGAAGCCCGGTGAACTTGCCCTCGATATCGAAGAACCGGATCTCGTGGAAATTGAACAGATCGCCGTAGAACTTGAACCAGACATCCATGTTCCCCTTGTGGACGTTATGGGTCAGGTGATCGAGGTAATGGAACCCCACCCCCTCGGGATGGGCCTGGCCCACCCAATCGAACTCCGCATTATAGGGCGAGGCGTCGCGGTACTGATCCACGAAATAGATCAGCGAGCCGCCGATGCCTATGATGGCCGGCACGTCCAGCGCCTTGCCCGGCCCCTCGAAAGGTTCGGCCCCTTTCTCGACCGCATGGCGGAACGCATGGTCCGCATCGGCCACGCGCCACCCCATTGAGGGCGCGCAGGGTCCGTGCTGGGCGACGAAGTCCATCCCGTGGCTGCCCGGCTCGGCATTGATCAGATAGCTGATGTCGCCCTGCTGCCAGACCTCGATGGCCTTGGTCTTGTGGGTCGCCACATGGGCATAGCCCTGGCGCGTGAACAGGTCGCGCAGGGCCTGCGGATCCTCATGGGCGAATTCCACGAACTCGAACCCGTCGGTTCCGGCGGGGTTGGCGTCGGTGATTTCGGCATAGGGGGCGTGATGCGGGAACGGGCCCATGGCGTGTCTCCTGCTGGTTTGCACAGGATATAGGGCGCCGAACCCGGTCTAGACGCGCATCTTCGCCCCATGTTAACCTCTTCTTTACTTGTTTCGCGCGCGAAACGTGGTCAAAATGCAAAAAACCCGCAAGCCGAGCCCATGGACGAGACCGACCGCGCCCTCCTCCGCCTGATCCAGCGGGACGCCACGCTCACCTCCGAGGCGCTGGGCCGCGCGCTCAATCTCTCCCCGTCCCAGGCCGGCCGCCGCCGGGCCCGCCTGGACTCCGACGGCTATGTCCGCGCCACCATCGCCCGGCTGGACCCCGCCAAGCTGGGCCTCGACGTCCAGGCCTTCGTCCAGGTCCAGATGGCCAGCCACGCGCCCGATACCGCCAAGGCCTTCCTGCGCCTTCTGGAAACCGAACAGCGGGTCGCCGGCGTCTGGACCCTGACCGGCGAGGCCGATTACCTGCTGCGCGTCTGGTGCGCCGACCTGGCCAGCCTCAACGACCTGCTGCACCGGGTGCTGCTGCCCCATCCCGCCGTGGCCCGCGTGCAAAGCCAGATCGCCCTCGACCAGCCCAAGCGCGATGGGCCCCTGCCGGTCTGACATTGCCCCGCGCCCGCCGCTCCCCTAGCGTCGCGCCATGGAAAGCTTCCTCGTCCAAGCCGCCATCTACCTGGCCGCCGCCACCATCTGCGTCCCGCTCGCGGTGCGCTTCGGCATGGGGTCGGTCCTGGGCTACCTGGTCGCGGGCATCCTGATCGGGCCGGTCACCGGCCTGGTCGGATCCGAGACCGAAAGCCTGCAGCACTTCGCGGAATTCGGCGTGGTCATGCTGCTCTTCGTCATCGGGTTGGAGCTGGAGCCGCGGACGCTTTGGGACATGCGCGTGCGGCTGGTCGGGCTGGGGCTGGGGCAGATCCTGCTAACCGGTGCCGCCGTCACGGGCATCGCCATGGCCTTCGGCTTCTCGTGGCAGATATCGGTCGCCATCGGCATGATCTTCGCGCTGTCGTCCACGGCGATCATCATGCAGACGCTTCAGGAGAAGGAGCTGACCGCCACCCGCGGCGGCCGCTCGTCCTTCTCGGTCCTGCTGGCGCAGGACATCGCCGTCATCCCCATGTTGGCCCTGATGCCCTTGCTGGCCACCGGCGCGGGCCATGGCGAGGACGGCCACGGCGCCGAAGCGCTGGGCGATGGCGCCACCGCCACGATGGTCGCCGATGTGGGCCATTGGATCGAAACCCTGCCCGCCTGGGGCGTCACCGCCGTGACCACCGCCGCGGTGGCCGCCGTGATCCTGGGCGGCACCTTCCTGACCCGCCCGATCTTCCGCTTCGCCGGCCAGGCCCGGCTGCGCGAGATGAACACCATCGTGTCCCTGCTGTTCGTGATCGGCGTGGCGGTGCTGATGATCCTGGTCGGCCTGTCGCCCGCGCTCGGCACGTTCCTGGCCGGCGTGGTCCTGGCCAATTCCGAGTTCCGGCACGAATTGGAGGCCGATATCGAGCCCTTCAAGGGCATCCTGCTGGGCCTGTTCTTCATCACCGTCGGCGCGGGCATCGACTTCGGCACCTTCCTGTCGGCGCCCGTCACGGTGGTGGGCCTGGTCGTCGGGCTGATCGCGCTCAAAGGCGCCGTCCTCTTCGCGCTGGCCCTCGTCTTCCGCATCCGGGGCCGCGACCGCCTGCTCTTCACGCTCAGCCTGGCGCAAGCGGGGGAATTCGGCTTCGTCCTGGTGTCGGTCGCCGTGGCCGACGGCGTGTTCGGGGCCGAGATATCCTCGATGGTGCTACTGGTCATCGCGCTGACGATGCTGGCGACGCCGCTGCTTTTCATCCTGTACGAACGTCTGGCGACCGAGGCACCGGATGGCGCCGCCCAGCCGGACGACGAGATCGACGAGGCGGGGACGGAGGTCATCGTCGCCGGCGTCGGTCGCTTCGGACAGGTGGTCCACCGGATGCTGCAAAGCGCGGGCGTGAAGACCGTCGTGCTGGACCGCGATCTGGAAACGATCCAATTGCTGCGCAATTTCGGCGTGAAGACCTATCTGGGCGACCCGACCAGGCCCGAATTGCTCCAGGCCGCCGGGCTGCGCGACGCGAAGGTGCTGGTCGTGGCGCTCGACAACAAGGCCGACGCGCTGCGGCTGACCAAGATGGCCAAGGCGG
>JBCCCB010000387.1:0-3354 GCA_039033775.1 Pseudomonadota bacterium
GCGATGCCTGCTTCCCGGAGCGCGTCGTTGATGAAGCCGGCATGCCGCGCCTCGTCACGGGCCATGAGTTGGAAGAGCGTGGTGATGTCGGAGTTGGAGCCGCGCCGCTTCATTTCTTTATAGAGCACGCACCCCGAGAACTCAGCGGTGCAGGATGAGATCAGGAAGTCGATGAATTCCCGTTTCAGCGCCGGATCCATCCCCTCCCAGTCAATGTGATCCCAATCCTCGTTCTTCTTGAAATGCCCCTTGTTCGGATCCGATTTCATCTGCGCGATCAGCTGATCCCAATCCTCGCGCACGGGGCTGACATCAATGGCGTCCATCTCGTCGAAATCGGTGGTGTAGAAGCGCGGCGTCAGCAGCGTGTTCGACATGGCGACCTGGGTCGCGCTCTCGCTGTCGATGACGGCGTTCTGGTTGTCGGCGGCCAGGGCTTCCTCGACCGTGCTGGCATCGGCGGAGTGCTTGATCTGAACGTTCATGACAGTACCTCTTCCGAGAAGCTGAATTCGCACAGTTCCATGAATTCGAAGTCACCCGTCATCCGGGTCCAAAGACGCTCGATCCCGCTGGCCCGCGTAATCACGGCCGTCCGATGCTCTTCGACCACCTCGCCGTAGGGCGCCATGATCTCAGGTCCCTGAACCTGCACGGCGTCCCCCGGCCAGACCACGGCGCCGTTGTCAAAGCGGACATGGGCGCTCAGTTCCTCGAAGCGATGCGACACCGTCACGGTGCAGGGCGCTTCCTCCCTCGTTCTCGTCAGAAATCCCATGGGTCGTTCCTCCCTGATTTCAGTCCAATAGTTTCGCGAAGGTGTCTGCATTCTTCGCGCCGAATCCGATCAGCTCGGCCCGCCAGCCGGTCAGGTCGTCCCGAAGGGACAATTGACCGTTCTCGAACAGGATCAGGCGGACCGGTATCTCCATCCCGAAGCCGCGCTTCTCACGCTCGAACTTCAGAACACGTTGCACCCCTGCGACGAACCCACCTTGAGATGGATCAAGATTGGCGATCACCGATCCATTTTGATCCAGAACGCGGGCCGCGCCCGTCATGCCGTCGGCATCCAGGAAGACCGTCCGTTCTTTCACGATGGCGACCTCGCCTTCCATGGCAGGCATCGCCTCCAACGGGCGGTCGGTCAGGCGCGCATAGGTCACGATGAACAGCGCACAGAGCACCATCACGCCCATGGCGCGCAGCAGCAGCGTGGGGATCATCTCCCTGTCGCGGACAACCAGTTTGTTCTCGGCTGGGGTCATGGTCGTTACTCCGCCGGGACGGGCATGGCGCCCGTGGGTTGCGTGGGCGCCAACGCGGTCACCCGGGGCATCGACATGTCGGCTTGCGCGGCCTCGGCCAACAAGCGCGCGACCTTGGCGGCCTCGGGAATGGCGCGCAAAGCTGGCTGGGTCTTGGCGAACCGCCAGGGCCGCAGATGGGGCCAGACCATCAGATAGCTGAACCGCGTGTCGCCCAGGGTCCGCAAGGCGATGTTGCCGGTCCCGTCAGGCTTCGTCGTCAGGTCCGCCGCGCCGATCCAGGAAAACGGGAACTGCAGTGTCATGGTCAGCGCCGCGCCGATCCGCATGATCACCCGGCGGTTGGTGATCGTATAGATCGCCGACTTAGCCTGCGCCCAGCCGATCAAGGCCAGCAACCCGCACGTCACCGCGCCCAGGATCAGATAGAACGACGACTGCGCCGCCGCCTGGGCCCACGACACATCCCCCGCCGCGACCACGACCCGCCACGCATAGAGCACCACGAAATAGATCGCGACGCCGCGGATCGCCAAGGAATCCTTGGTCAAAGCCCACCAATCCGGCTGCCCCTGCCAGAGGATCTCCTCCCCCTTGGGCAGCATCTGCGGCAGCCCCCGGATCGGTTCCTGGTCGAAGTCGTCGTGGTCCATCTCGTCCTCCATCGTCACGGCCGGGTCTGACGGCCGATCGTTTCGTTCAAGCCAGTACCGGCTCCTGCCGATCGACCGAGGCATAAAGCTTGCCGCCGCCGACATAGCCGCAGATCTTGTCCTCTTCCAAAAGCGTCACCTGCGTCGGCGACTTGGTCGCGGGGATGTTGGCGAAGTGCTTCTGATGCAGGGCTTTCACCTCCACATGGTCACCGAAGATGCGGACCAGCTGGATCGGGATCAGCCGCTTGCCCGTGCCAGGCACCTCAACCTCCAGGTAGCGAACCAGTTGCTCGGGCACGTCCAGCCACATGTCGCTGACCGTCCCAGCCTCCTCACCGTCATCGCCCTTCACCGGCAGGCCGCGCGGATCGTATCCGGCGCTGACGCGGAACTCGGGCTTGTTTTCCATCGGCGCGATCTTCGGATGCCCATGGCCGTCCAGCTCCGGCACGTCGCGGCGCGGTGCCCAAGACGCGGGGCCGACCCCGTCCAGCATCGGATCGCCCGTAGGTTCGAACGGATAACCGTTGGCCACCGCCGTCTTTTCCATCGCGACGTCGCGCGCCTCGGGGTCCAGCGTCGGCTGGGTCACGGTTCCGCGCCCATTGGGCAGGATAAAGGTTTTTGGGCTGGGCACCGGGAACGGCCCCTGGTTGGGCGCCAAGGTTCCGTCGTCGTTTTCCAGCGGGTAACCTTCCCGCATATTCTCGGTCTGCAGATAATAGATCAGCAGCGCGAAGAAGCCGTAGAACAGCCACAGCGCCAGGCTGGCGAGGTCGAAATTGCCGAAGAAGGCGTCCACCTGTTGCATCGGTGTCTCCTCAGGTTGGGAAGTCGGCCAGTCCGATCCTGGCCTCCTTCGGGGTGGGTCTGAAATGTCTGGTGGTGCGGGTGACGAGTGGGCCGAGCGCCACGAGCGTCAGGAACAGCAAGCCGATCTCCAGGTGGTAGACGACCGAATAGCCGGTGGCGGGATCGTTCAATGCCTCGCCCCAGGCGCCGGAAGTGGCGACCAGATTGACGCCATCGTGGATTGCGCCGCCCAGCGCCGTGCTGAGCCCATGGGCCGTGGCCTGCGCGGCGCCCCAGGCGCCCAGGGCGAGGCCCCGTCCGGCGATATCGGTGACGGGCAGCGTCATAGCCGTGGTCAGCGTGGCGATGGCAAACAGCCCGCCGCCGAAGCCGATGCCTATGGCGCCCGCGAAGAACAGCGGGGCCGAGCCCAGGGGCGACGCGAAGATGACGGCCGAGAACGCCCCGATCCCGACCAAGATGCCCCGCGCCGCCATGCGCGCCGGGTTCATCCCCTCGGCCAGCCACTTGGCCGCCAGGCCGAAGGCGATCAGCGCGCCCACGGCCCACGTGGCCGTCAAAAGCGTTGTGCTAGAGACGGAAAGCCCCAAGATTTCTCCGCCATAGGGCTCTAGCAA
>JBCCCB010000388.1:0-3351 GCA_039033775.1 Pseudomonadota bacterium
CCGAAACCTGAAGCGCATGATCACGCTCCTCGGCAATGCAAGCAGCGCGAAAGGAGCGACAGCCTGAGAACCCAACCGCCAGCGCCGCACGTGCCGGCCATCCAACAAGAACGCCAAGCCAAAGACTCCTTCAACAGCCTCCTGTCATCGCGAGACGCGAACTCCGACTACCCTCCCGAAACGGCCCCCCTTCACTCGACCATTCTCGCGGGACCGGCAGAGACAGCGCCGGTAGTCTAGTCGAGCCCTGTCGCCTCTGCTCACTCCGCTTACGCGAACCAGTGCCGGGTCCGGTTCGCGAAGGCCACGAGCGAGAGCATGACGGGGACCTCGACCAGCACGCCGACAACAGTGGCCAGCGCCGCGCCGGAGCCCAGGCCGAACAGGCTGATGGCGACGGCGACGGCCAACTCGAAGAAGTTCGACGTGCCGATCAGCGCGCAGGGCGCGGCGACGTTGAAGGGGATGCCCCAGGCCCGTGCGGCCCCGTAGGCGAGGAAGAAGATGCCGTAGGTCTGGATGAGCAGCGGCACCGCGATCAGCGCGATTACCAAGGGGCGGTCCAGGATCACCGTTCCCTGAAAGCCGAAGAGCAGGACGACCGTCGCCAGCAGCCCCGCGATGGAGGCCGGCTGCATCCGCGCCTTGTACGCGTCCACCGCCGCGTCGCCGCCTTGCCGGACGAGTCGCCGGCGGGTCGCGATGCCCGCCAGCAGGGGAAGCACGACGTAGAGCCCCACCGACAGCAGCAGCGTGTTCCAGGGCACCACGATGTCCGCCACGCCCAGAAGGAACGCCACGATGGGCGCGAAGGCGAAGACCATGATCACGTCGTTCACCCCGACCTGCACCAGCGTGTAGGTCGGATCGCCCCGCGTGAGGTTCGACCAGACGAAGACCATGGCCGTGCAGGGCGCGGCCCCCAGCAGGATCACGCCCGCCAGATAGGCCTGCGCGTCGTCCGGCGGGATCAGCCCGGCGAAGACGACCTCGAAGAAGAGGACACCCAGGGCGGCCATGGTGAAAGGCTTGACCAGCCAGTTCACGACGACCGTGACGATCAGTCCCTTGGGCCTGTCCCCGATCCGCCTGAGCGCACCAAAATCGACGCCCACCATCATCGGGAAGACCATGGCCCAGATCAGGATCGCGACGGGCAAGTTGACCGAGGCGACTTCCAAACCGGCCAGGGCGACGAACAGGTCGGGGAACAGATTGCCCAGCACGAGCCCCGCGCCGATGGCCAGCGCCACCCAAACCGAGAGCCAGCGCTCGAACGGTCCCAAGCCCGCATCGGCGGGCAGCGGCGCGTCGGTCACGCGGGGTCCTTGGCGCGCGCCTGGCGGCCGATTTCATCGACCTGGCGTTGCAGCGACAGCGCGTCGAGCGAGGCGATGGGCAGTTGGGTGAAAAGGTGGATCCGGTTGTGCAGGGCGCCATAGACCTGCTGGAAGGCCAGCATCCGTTCGGCGCGCGTCCCCGTGGCCTTCACGGGGTCGGGCTGACCCCAATGCGCCGAGATCGGCTGGCCGGGCCAGGGGGGACATTCCTCGTTCGCGGCCAGATCGCAGACGGTGAAGACGAAATCCATGATGGTGGCGTCCGGCCCCTGGAACTCCCCGATGTTCTTGGACCGCATCGGTGAGACGTCGTGCCCCTTGCTCTCCAGCACCTCCAGCGCGATCGGATTCAGCTCCGAATAGGGCTTCGTTCCGGCCGAGTGCGCGTGGAAGCGGTCGCCCGCGATGTCGCGCAGGATCGCCTCGGCGAAGATCGAGCGCGCCGAGTTGCCGGTGCAGATGAAGAGGACGTCATAGCGGTTCGTGGCGTCCAGCGTCGGGGTAGCGGGGGCTTGGGGCATGGGGAGGCTCCGGTCTTCGGGCATGGAGGTCGGTCCGCCGGATCCGGCGAACGGGAGGTCTGGTAGAAGGTCCGGCCGACTGCGCCAGCCGGACAGCAGGTCGGTCATGACGCCGCGCAGCGCGTCCAACTCGACGGTGTAGCGGAGCGATGTACCGACCCGTTCCTGGGTGAGCAGTCCCGCCCGGGTCAGCGCCGCCAGGTACACGGAGGCGGTGCTGGACTTGAGGCCCAATGCCGCCGCGATTTCCCCGGCCGGAACATGATCGGGGTAGCGCCGCACCAGAAGGCGAACCAGCGCCATGCGATGCGGATGCGCCAGAGCGGAAAGGCAAGAATTGATATTATTCATAATTTCAATAAATAATGAAATTAGCCACGAAATGCAATGAGCATCCCTCGGTCTTTAGCTGTCATGTCTCGTGTGATTGTAGGTTCGCGTCTTGAAGATATTCGGCTTCTGATGGTGGTAGTCCTTGAGGGCGTCGAGAGGCGTTCCGCCCTTCAGGACGGATTGCGGGAGCTGGCCATTGTAGAGGCGGACGTATCGGAGGATCGTCTGCTCGAGGTCCTCTCCGGAGTGGAAGCGGTGGCTCTGCAGGACGTCCTCGATCCGCCCGTTGAACCGCTCGACCATACCGTTCGTTTGGGGCCGTATCGGCGGGGCCAGGCGGTGCTCGATCCCGAGGTCCGCGCAGAGACGGTCGAAGTCGTGGGTCCCGGTGGCCGGGCGACGTCGCAGGCCGAACAGCCAGTCGGTGAACGCTTTGCCATCGTCGGTGAGCACGCGGGTGATCTTCATCGGTGCCGCACGCTCGAGGGCGCGCAGGAACCGGCGTGCATTGGCCGCCGTCTTCGCCGGGTAGATGCGAACGAAGACCCAGCGGGTGGCGCGGTCGATCGCGACGAAAAGAGACCGGCGCCGCTCCTCGTCAGCCATCTGGGGCAGGTATTTCACGTCCACATGAAGGGAGCCGGGTTCGTACGCCTTGAAGGGCTTGTGCGCGGGCTTCGGCGCCTTCGGCGTCAGGTCCTGCAGCCGAGACACCCCATGTCGGCGCAGACACCGATCCAGCCCGGAGCGCGAGAGGTTCGGATTGAGGACCTCGGGGACCACAAAGAGCAGGTCGTCGAGCGGCAACAGCAGGGTCTTGCGCCGCGCCACGGCCACCGCCTCCTGTGCCGGCATCAGTGTCGTCTGCAGCCTGTGTGGCGTGTGGCTCCGGTCGTGGACGCTATCGCGGTTGCGCCACTTCCAGACGGTCTGCTCAGAGACCCCGTCGCGATCTGCCAGCACCCATGCCGGCTCATCGCTCGCCTGGATCGCCGCGCGGATCTTCGGCGTCGTCGTGGACCTGTCACGTTTTAGTGCCGCCCCAGGTGCTCGTTTAAGCCACTTTCCGTTCGAAGGCGACGGGGTTTTTCCATCCCAATGCTGAGTGCCGCCGTCGCGGATTGTAGAAGCCATTGATGTATTGGAAGATGGCCAGC
>JBCCCB010000389.1:0-3325 GCA_039033775.1 Pseudomonadota bacterium
CGCCTCACCCGCGACGGCACGGGCCAGCAGCGTCTTACCGGTGCCCGGCGGGCCGACCAGGAGCGCGCCCTTGGGGATCTTGCCGCCCAGGCGCGAGAACTTCTGCGGGTTGCGAAGGAATTCGACGATCTCCTCCAGGTCTTCCTTGGCCTCGTCGATGCCCGCCACGTCGTCGAAGGTGACGCGGCCATGCTTTTCGGTCAGCAGCTTGGCCTTGGACTTACCGAAGCCCATGGCGCCGCCCTTCCCGCCGCCCTGCATACGGTTCATGAAGAAAATCCAGATGCCGATCAGCACCAGGAACGGCAGCCACAGACCGAGGGCCGACATGAAGCCCGATTGCTCTTGCCCCTCGGCGACGATGCGCACTTCGTTTTCCAGAAGAATTTCCGTCACATCCACGTCCGAGGGCTTGATCGTAACCAACTGGTTCCCGCCCGAGCCGGAGAAGGTGATCCGCTCCCCGTCCAGGGTCGCTTGTGAAACGGCGCCGCTTTCGACCTGTTCGATGAAATCGGAATAGGCGACCTCACGGGCCGACATGGAAGAACTTCCGCCTGAGAAGAGCTGGAAGAGCGCCATGACGAGAACGAAAAGGACGACCCAGAAGGCGATGTTGCGCGCGTTTCCCAAAGGATATCTCCGAATGGCGCGGGTCGGACCCCCGCGCGTGGTTTGGGCTTGAATGTAAGGATCTACGGGCCGGGTTCAACGTTGGATCAAGGATTGCATGAATGGCAGCCGCGTTTGCGCCTGCCATTCCCCGGGCATCCCGGCCAGCGGAGCGGCGATCAGTCGCGTGCCATGGCGGATCGCGGGCGACGCCAGAAGCGAGGTGCGCGGCAATCCGGTGTCCCGCCACGGGGTCCGGCCGATGTCGTCCGACAGGGCGCCGACGGTCAGGCCGGGACCATGGGGTCCCGACAGGATCCAGCGGCCGTCCCAGGGCTCGGTCGTCGGGCCGGGCGGGGCACACGCGGCAGCCTCGCGGGCCAGCCGCATTATGTCGGCGGCATGGGTCAGTCGGCATCCGGCCAGGGTGCAGGCCTGACCGACCAGGGCATTGGAGACGAGCCGCGCCCGTTCCGCCCGCCGGGGGCCATAGGGCCGCCCGCCGATCCATCTGAGCCCGGCCAGCAGCAGGCGCGGCACGGGATCCGGGTCCGAGTGGTGGAGGCGCGCCAGGGCGGCGCGATCAAACAGCAGGTCGCCGCGATCTTCCCGCAGATGGGTCCGCGCGAGCGCGGCCGCATGGATCGTCAGGCTGTCGCGGGCTTCCGACAGGGCCGTGGCCGAGGCGGCCAGGCTGTGGGTTTCCAGGCCCAGCGCGGCGATGGCTTGGCGCGCGGCGATACGCTCGAAATCGGTATCCTCGTTGGAGGGATCGTCGACCCAAGCGGTGTCGCGGAATCGGAGGGCGGCTCGCAAGTCCGCGCGGGTCAGCGATAGGGCCGGGCGGTGCCAGTCGATGCCCCGGTCGCGTCGATGGGCGGCCATGCGCGCCAAGCCGTCGATCCCGGCACCGCGGGCTAGGCGCATCATCAGCGTTTCGGCCACGTCGTCGGCGGTGTGGCCCAGGCACACCGCGCCGATCCCGGCGGCCTGGGCGGTTTCGGCCAGGGCCTCGTACCGGGCGTCCCGCGCGCGGGCCTGGAGGTTTGGACCAGAGTCCAGGGTCAGCGCCACGATGGTGTGCGGGCAGCCCAGGTCACCGCATAGGGCCGCAACCGTCCGGGCCTCCTCCGCCGCGCCGGGGCGCAAGCCGTGATCGACGGTCAGGGCATGGATCGCCGCGCCGGTGGCCCGGGCGGCCAGAAGTAGCGCCGTTGAATCGCTGCCGCCCGACACGGCGATGCCGACGGGCTGGGGCAGGGACAGGGCGGCGATCCCGTCGGTCAGCGCCGCGATGGCATCCGCCGTCACGAGCAGCCGAGGCCCGCCCGTGCCGATTGTGCCTGACCGGCCGCCGGGGCCTGGGGGAAGCGGACCGAGACTTCATCCAGGGTCAGGCAGGCTTCGTTGGTTTGGCCCAGGGCGCCCAGGGCCTGCCCCAGGCCCAGAAGCGCATCCGGCGCATCGGGACCTTCGGGCGCGCCCGAGAAGGCTTCCAGGTAAGCCCTGGCCGCCTCCGCCGGTTGGCCGTCGGCGGCCAGGGCTCGCCCGCGCAGCATCTGCGCGCGACCCGTCAGCGGGCCGGTCGGATAGGTGGTCACGAATTGCGAGAAGAGCTGGGCCGCCTCGGCGTTGCGGCCTTCATCCAGGGCGCGGCGGGCGGTGTCGAACTCCACTTGCTCGCCAATGGCCAATTGCGGGCCACCCGCGTCGGGCGCGGCCGGGGCCGGGGCAGGGGTCTCGGGCTCGCCGCCCAGCGGGCCGGGTTCGGGCAAGGCCCCCAGGTCGCAATCCTCGGTCAACTCGCAGAGTTGAAAGCGCAGATCCTCGATCCGGTTGCCGCCATCGCGGGCCACGCTCTCGATGCGAAAC
This sequence comes from Pseudomonadota bacterium, assembly GCA_039033775.1. Classification (GTDB taxonomy): domain Bacteria; phylum Pseudomonadota; class Alphaproteobacteria; order Rhodobacterales; family Rhodobacteraceae; genus Jannaschia. The sequence goes on from JBCCCB010000389.1 coordinate 2,485, forward strand.
TCCATCCGCTCGGTCGCTTGGGTCAGGCGGCGCAGCTCGGCCTCAATGGCGTCGACCCGCTCCAGTACGGTGCCGCCGCCGACGGTCACGCCCGGCGCGCCGGATGTGTTCAATTCGCCTTGCAGGCGCTGCATCTCGACCTGAAGGACGGACAATTGCTGCCGGATATCGGCCAGCGTGTCATCGTCCTGCGCCCAGGCGGGGACCGCCAGGGCGACCGACAGAAGCAGCGCCCAGCGCATCAGACGCCCGCCCCGGCCCCGGCGGCCAGCACGGTCACCGAGCGGCGGTTCTGGCTATAGCAGGCCTCGGTCGAGCAGATTTGGGCGGGGCGTTCCTTGCCATAGCTGATGGTGCGCAGACGGGTCGCTTGAACGCCCTGGCTGACCAGGAAGTCGCGCACGGCATTGGCGCGGCGACCGCCCAAGGCGAGGTTGTATTCCCGCGTGCCCTGTTCGTCCGCATGCCCTTCGACCAGGGCGGTGAATTCGGGATTGGCCGTCATCCATTCGGCCTGGGCGGTCAGGGTCGACCGGGCCTCGGGCGTCAGCGTGGACTGGTCGACGGCGAACAGCACGCGGTCGCCCACAATCTGCTGGAAATGCGCCACCGAATTCGGGTCGTTGACGCTGCCGGGTACGACGCCGCCGGCGCCCGCGCCGCCCGCATTCAGATCGACGGCGCCGTCACCGGCCCCGCCGGCGCCGCCCAAACGGTCGCCACAGGCGGCCAAGGCCAGGGTCGACGCCAAAGCGATTGCCAAAACTCTCATGATCTCAGTCCTCTAGTCCAGAAGCGGGCCCCAAGAGGGGTCCGAAGCCGCCGCCGGTGTGGCGGCACG
>JBCCCB010000390.1:0-3318 GCA_039033775.1 Pseudomonadota bacterium
CTCCCCTCGCGCTCCCCGGGATATTTGTGAAAGGAAGAAGAGGGGCGCGTTAAGGTTAATGCGTGCTTACTTTTATCGCCGGTTTTCAGATCCGCATGGTGTCGTCCGATCCGGTCGGACCTCCGGTCGGAATGGGGTGCGGGCCAGGCCGGTCAGCCTGGAACCGTCTCTCGACCCCTGAGGATCCGGTCGACCAGGGCCAGGTCGGCGGGCTTGTCCACGTCGATGGCCGCGTCGGCGAAGGGCATGTCCACGGCTGCCAGCGTCGTGCCGGTGCGGCGGCCGAGGGCGGCGAGGGCCGCGTCCAGCGGCAGGGTGCCGGTGGCATAGCGCAGGGCCGGCAGGATCCCGATCTGGCGGAGCATGGCGAGGGGGCGTTTGCGGTTCTCCTCGACCTGGCGCCAAAAGGCGAGGAGATCGGCGGCCCGCGTCGTGTGGAACGCGAAAAGGTTGCAGCCGGACCGGGCGCCGTCGGAGAATTTCAGGCCGGTGCGGATGGTGTCGGGATACGCGGCTTTGATGATGTCGATCCGGGCGAGGCCGACGGTGGCGTCCGCGCCGTCCGGCTGGTGGTCCAGGAAATGGGAGACGATCTCGGGCGTGACCAGCGGGGTGTCGGCGGTGGTCATCAGGACCGGGCCGGCGGTCTCTAGCGCTTCCAGGCCGTTTAGGGCGCTGAGGCTGGGGGAGCTGGCGGCGGGGATGATGCGGAGCACGTCATTATCGGGCAGGTCGCGCAGCAGGGCCGGGTCTTCGATGACGACCGCGATTGGTCCGATGGCGGGGACGGCTTGGAGGCTTGTCAGGACATGCTCGATCATCGGGCGGCCGCCGATGGGCACGAGGGCCTTGTGACTGACGCCGGCCTGGGCGGCAACGGGGCAATCGGTGCGGCGGTTGCCGGCGAGGATCAGGGCGGACCAGGTCATGGGATGGGAGGAGCTGAGGGGGCAACCCTGACTCGGGTTGCCGTCTGTTGTGGCGAAATCCCGGCCCGCCCATCGCCAGGCGATGCGGGGACGGAGAGCCGCGGCTGCGCAACCGGTGGCAAAACGGTATTGCCCGGCATGGCGTCGAGCGGACGGATCGAGCGACGCGGCGCGTCATCCTCGGGCTTGACCCCAGGATCTCCACGGCCAGAGATCCTCGGGTCAAGCCCGAGGATGACGGGCGATGCGGGCGTCACGTTAGGTCCTTCCGATAGATTCGGTAGGTCTTGTAGACGCGGCCGCCGACATATTCGGCGAATTGGTTCATGGCGGCGTTGTCTTCCAGGACCCACGACATTTCCACCGTCTTCATGCCCAGGGCCCGGGCTTCGCGGCGCAGATTGGCGACCATGCTGCCGAGGATCATCGCGCCCATGACGCTGCCGATATAGCGTTTGCGCAGACCCATCAGCGGGATGCGGCCGGAGGAGAGGCCGCGGACCTTGAGGCGCCAGAGGAGTTTGGCCCAGCCGAAGGGCAGGAGCTTGCCGTTCAGGTCGGTGAGGGCCTCGTTGACGTTGGGCAAGCAGACGATGAAGGCGACGGGGTCGCCGTCGTGCTCGGCGAACCAGACGAGGCGCTTGTCGACGATGGGGCGGAGTTCCGTGGCGAGGGCCTCGATCTCTTCGGGGGCGAGGGGGACGAAGCCCCAGTTTTCGGACCAGGCGTCGTTGAAGATCTCGCCCAAGCGGCGGACGTCGCCCTTGAAATCCTTCATGTCGATCTGACGGATCGTGAGGCCTTTGCGGAGCTTGGCTTTCTGCGGGGCCTCGTCCCCTTCGCCCAGCAGATAGGCATAGACGTCGCGGGCCTTGGCGTAGCCGTGGCTTTCGAGGTGCCCAGCCAGGTGCGGCAGGTCGTGGCCCATGAGCAGCATGGGCGGCGTGTCGCGGCCATCGACCAGGAGGCCGGTTTCCTGGTTGGTGGAGAAGTTCAAGGGGCCGATGGATTGGGTGCAGCCATGGCCTTTCAGCCAGGTTTCGGCGGTGGTCAGGAGGGCGGCGGCGATCTCTGGGTCGTCCTCGGTGGCGAGCCAGCCGAAATGGCCTTCGCCGGTGTCGCGGACTTTTGCCACGAACGGGTCGATCTGGGCGCTGATCCGGCCGACCACGCGGGCGCCGCGTTTGGCCAGCCAGCGTTCGACCTGGGCGCGTTGCAGGTAGTGGTTCTTCTTCGGGTTCTGGGCGTCCTGCCGTTCCATCCGGAGGGGCGGGATCCAATTGGGGTCGTCGGCGTGCAGACGATAGGGGAGATCGATGAACGCGTCCCGATCCGCATCGCTACGGACCGGGACGATGGTCAGGTCGGGTTGGGTCACGGGCGGGGCTTAGGCCTCGACGGCCGGGCCACGCTTGGGCGGGCGCGAGCGGGGCGGGTGGCCCGAAAGCTCGGCGACCCAGGGGTAGCGCTTCGACATCTCGACATCGTAGCCCAGGTCGAAGACGTGTTCGCTGCGCGGAACCTCGTTGGCGCGGTCGTAGTTCGTGCCGAACAGCTTATCCACGGCGAAGGTGGTGATGCCGTAATTGCCGTCTTCATGGTGGAAATGGTGCCAGAGATGCTTGTCCTTCATGCGTTTCAGGATCGGGTTCCTGGGCGTGAAGTTCAGATGCTGGATGCAGTGGATCCATTCGTAGACACAGGTGGTGAAGAGCCCGGCGGCGAAGGCGGCGAGCGCGCCCGAGGGGCCGCCGATCAGGTAGCCGACCGGGGCGCTGGCCAGCAGGATCGTGGGCAGCGTGGTATGGAGCGCGCCGAACAGGACCTCCAGCTTGTGGGGATCCTGGTGATGGTCGAAATGGATGCGCTTCCAGACGGGCGCGGTGACGGACCATTTGTAGAGATATTCGCCGTGCAGCACGAAGCGGTGCAGCAAGTACCAGACGACCGGGTAGATGAGGATCGCGGCGACGACCGAGGCGATGATGGCCAGGGCGGAGGTGGCCAGCCAGAGCGCGGCCAATGTGGCTGCGATGCCCAGGGCCAGGTAGGCCTGGATGGCGTAGTAGGTGAAGTAGGCGGCGGTCAGCTCGCGCAGGGTCATGCGACCCAGATCGAAGCTGCGGCCCTTCCATGTGTTCATGAACATCGGCGGCCTCAGATATCTCGTGTGATGACGGGTCAGATGGCCCATGGGGACCGATCCCGCAAGGGGATCGGTGTCGCAGGGAGGCAGGTTCGCGGCCGAGTGTTTCAGATCGACGCGCTTTGTTTCAATCGGCGGGGGCGGCGTGACGGGATGCGGGCCAGAGCCAGGCGGTTCGGGCGGCGTGCCAGGCCATGGTGACGCCTTGCCAGATGGTGACGGCGATGAAGGCGCCCGCGCCCA
>JBCCCB010000391.1:0-3291 GCA_039033775.1 Pseudomonadota bacterium
CGGACGGTCGAGCGTAGCCTGGACCGGAATCAAGCCCGCAGGGCGCCGGTCCATCGCGTCGCCAGTGGATCTCGAACCAATGGCGCCCCCCCGGCACGGCGATCTGGTTGCCGTTGGCGCGACGCTCAGGGCTTCTACGGATGTTGCAGGCATAAGGTGCCATAGCTCGAGGGTTGGATCGCCGCGTCGCGGCCCGTCGACGGACCGGCTTACACCTGGAAATGCCTAGGTCCGCTCCAGGCTCTCGCAAAACCTCGACCGCAGATCCGGTGGGTCCTGTGTCCGGACTTCGATCACTGGCAGGCCCTCGGCTCGGCCCCTCGGGATCACGGTCGGCGCCACCAGGCGCCACCCAAACCAGGAGATCCCGACCACTGTCCCCTCGGACCCCACCTTTGCCAAAGCTCCGGCCATCTGCGACAGTCGCGCTTAGGACCGATTTCAAAGAGACCGCCATGACCGACCGCCCCCTCAGCCGCCGCGCCGTCCTGGCCACGGGCCTGGCCTCGACCGCCCTGGTCGCGGACCGCCGCCCGGCCCAGGCCGCCGTCAATGCAGACGCATCCGCCTTCCCCTTCGAGATAACCCGCAGCCAGGACGAGTGGCGCGCCATGCTCACCGAGGAAGAATACATCATCCTGCGCAAAGGCGGCACAGAGCCGCCGAAATCCAGCCCGCTCTGGGAAGAGACGCGCGAGGGCACCTATAGCTGCAAGGGCTGCGATCTGCCGGTCTACGATTCGGAATGGAAGGTGGTGCTCGATAAGGGTTGGGTCTTCTTCATGCACGCCATCCCCTATTCCAGCATGACCCGCATCGACAGCCCGGCCCGGCCCCACACGCCCGGCGGCCCACCCGCCCGCTTCCAGGACGGCACCGACTTGGCCAACATCGCCACGCTGGAAACCCATTGCCGCCGCTGCGGCTCGCATCTGGGTCATCTGTTCCCGATCGGCGGAAAGATCTTGCATTGCATCAACGGCGCGTCGCTCACATTCGAGCCGGTCGCCGCCTGACACCGCCCGCGGCCCCGTTTTCTTCACCTCGTGTCAACCGCTCGGCCCGACAACATCCCCGCTGCAGCAAGACGACCATAGGACGACCCGCAGGGCGTCGTGGGCATAGCGATCCACGACCACCGGCCGGGTCGGGCCCGACCCAGCCATTCGGACCCGAGGCGCCCCAGGCGCCGACGGCCCCCGTTTCAGGGACGTCCGCCCCGGATGCGGCGCCGCTCCTGCTCCTGCGAGACTTGCCTCACCCGGCGTCCCCACGGGCGACGGGTCCATCCCCGTGGCGAAGAAGGCCAACCGGCCCGATGAGCCCGCCCGCCGGGTTCCGCCCGGTCGCATCCGTGCTAGCCTCGCGCGGGCCATGCCCGCGCTCCACCTCCACATCCTCGATGCCCGGCATCGCCTGGCCGATCTGCGCGATTGGGTGGCGGACACGCTCCGCGACACCCATGCCCGCGCCGCCGCCCACCTGCCGCTCGGCCCGCTCGACGTCGTCATCCAGGCCGGCTCCCAGGTGATCCCCGGCAAGGGCCATGGCGGCTATGCCGGTCAACCGGGCCTGATTCACGTCACGCTCGATCCCGACGACCCCGCGCTTCGCGCCGACACCGACCAGTCCCTCGCCCGCATGTTAGCCCACGAACTCCACCACGCCGCCCGCTGGGATGGGCCCGGCTACGGCCGGACCCTGGGCGAGGCGCTGATCTCCGAAGGCCTCGCCTGTCACTTCGCCCACGACCTGTTCGGCCCCCCGCCAGAGCCGTGGGAGACCCTCCCCTCCGCCACGCTCGACCGCCATCGCCCCGAAGGCATCCGCGACTGGAACGACCCAACCTACGATCACCGCGCCTGGTTCTTCGGCACGGCCGGCAAGCCCCGCTGGCTCGGCTACAGCCTCGGCACCGCCCTCGTCTCCGACCATCTCGCGGCGCATCCCCAGGAAACCGCCGCCAGTCTCGCCCGGACCCCAGCCTCGGATTTCCACCCCGACGCTGAAAGCCGCTCCGCGGACGCACCAGCCGAACCTAACTGAACCGGTCCCACGCCGATTGCCGGGTAATGCCCAAGGGCTCGGCGATCCGGGCCCATGATATCCTCCGCGTCCGCAGCGCATCGACCACCCGCGCCACGTGTTCGCGATAGGCCGACGCCGTGGCATCCAGCGCGGGCAACGCCGTCAGCAAGCGCTCTGTCGGCCAGCCGTCGGCGTCGAACGGATCGTCCGGCAAATCGGCGCCCGCCATGTCCAGCCGGCACGTCTCGACGCATTCGTCGCAAATATGCAGGCCCCGCGGCCAGCTTGGCCACCTCCGCCGCGGACTTTCCCGCAAAACGAACAGGTCAGCCCCATGCTTCCGCTCCTGTCAGCCCATCCCTGACAGTCAGGTAATGCCTGACACGCCACCTCTCCAGCCCGTCCGCGGCGAAGAGGGCCAGCCGGCCCGATGAGCCTTGCCCCCGCCGCGCGCCCGTCGCATGAACCGCCCCATGGCCACGCTGCGCTTCACGATCCTCGGATGCGGCTCCTCCGGGGGGGTCCCGCGCCTGGGCGGCCATTGGGGCGACTGCGACCCGGCGAATCCCAAGAACCGCCGCCGCCGCTGCTCGCTGCTGGTGCAGCGGATCACCGACGACGGCACCACCCGCGTCCTGATCGACACCTCGCCCGATATGCGCGACCAACTGCTGACGGCGGGCATCGGCGATCTGGACGGCGTGGTCTTCACCCATCCCCATGCCGACCATGTCCACGGCATCGACGACCTGCGCATGATTGTCTTCAACCGCCGCCGCCGGCTCGACATCTGGGCCGACGATCCGACCTACGACGCGCTGAAGACCCGCTTCGGCTACGCGTTCGAGACGCCGCCCGGCTCGTCCTACCCGCCGATCCTGGACCGGCACCCGCTGGACGGACCCATCCATGTCGACGGCCCCGGCGGCCCGCTCGCCCTGCTGCCGATCCCGGTGGGCCACGGCGACATCGACGCGCTGGGCCTGCGCATCGGCGACCTGGCCTACATGCCCGACGTGAACACGATCCCCGAAAGCTCCGGCTGGCTGCTGGAGGGCTTGGAAGTCTGGATCCTGGACGCGCTGCGTCGCACGCCCCACCCGTCCCATTTCTCCTACCCGGAGGCGCTGGCCTGGTTCGACAAGATGGCGCCCAAGCGCGGCATCCTGACCAACATGCATGTGGACATGGACTACGCCACCGTCGCGGCCGAAACCCCCGACCATATCGAGCCCGCCTATGACGGCCTGACCCTCGACATGC
>JBCCCB010000392.1:0-3269 GCA_039033775.1 Pseudomonadota bacterium
CCCTTCTTGGCGTCGCGGCGCTTCATCTCGAAGAGGAGCGTGTTGAGCACGCGCGCGCCCGACGCGCCGATCGGGTGGCCGATGGCGATGGCGCCGCCGTTGACGTTCACGATCTCCGGATCCCAGCCCATGTCCTTGTTCACGGCGCAGGCCTGGGCGGCGAAGGCCTCGTTGGCTTCGACCAGATCCAGGTCGCCGACTTTCCAGCCGGCCTTGTCGAGCGCCTTGCGCGAGGCATAGATCGGGCCGACGCCCATGATCGACGGGTCGAGCCCGGCGGTGGCATAGCTGACGATGCGGGCCAGCGGTTCGATGCCACGCTTTTCGGCCTCGTCAGCGGACATGAGCAGCGTGGCGGCGGCGCCGTCGTTGAGGCCGGAGGCGTTGGCCGCGGTGACCGAGCCGTCCTTGGCGAAGGCGGGGCGGAGGCCCGACATCTTGTCGATCGTGGCGCCGTGGCGGATGTATTCGTCGTCTTCGACCACGGTGTCGCCTTTGCGGGTCTTGACGGTGTAGGCGACGATCTCGTCCTTGAACTTCCCGGCCTTCTGGGCGGCCTCGGCCTTGTTCTGGCTGGCGACGGCGAATTCGTCCTGCGCCTCGCGACTGATCTGCCACTTCTCGGCGACATTCTCGGCGGTCTGGCCCATGTGGTAGTTATTGAACGCGTCCCAGAGGCCGTCCTTGATCATGGTGTCGGTGAGCTTCAGGTCGCCCATCTTCTGACCCTGGCGCATGGCTTGGGCATGGGGCGAGAGGGACATGCTTTCCTGCCCGCCGGCGACGACGATGGCGGCATCGCCGAGCTGGATGTGCTGGGCGCCGAGGGCCACGGCGCGCAATCCGCTCCCGCAGACCTGGTTGATGCCCCAGGCGGCGGCTTCCTGGGGGAGACCGGCGTTGATATGGGCCTGGCGGGCGGGGTTCTGGCCCTGGGCGGCGGTGAGGACCTGGCCCAGGATCGTCTCGGAAATGTCGGCCTTGTCGACCCCGGCGCGGGCGACGACCTCCTCGATCACGGCGGCGCCCAGATCGTGGGCGGGCGTATTGGCGAAGCTGCCCAGGAACGAGCCGACGGGGGTCCGGGCGGCAGAGGCGATCACGACGTTGGTCATTCTTGCGTCCTTTCGGGATCGCGCGCGGAGGCGGGGCGGAGACCCCGGCGAGGACAGACCCCGGGCGCGTCATTCTGCCCCGGTGCTAGCCCGAGGGGTCGGCAAGGGCAAACGGTCCATGGGCCGCAGGCGGGTTTTGTGACGACGGATTGGCGGCGACGGCGGCCTGCGGTCCGCGATCGGCCCCGGTTCGGGCGGGCGGAGTCGGGCGGCGCGTCTGGTTGCGCGTCGGGCTGCGCGTCTGGGGCCAGGTCGGGGATCGGGCCCTGGATAGGTCGCCGCCTGCGCGAGATGCCCCACGGGACGGCCCGACGGGCGCGCGCCGGATGTCCCGCGATACGTGCCGGCCCGTGGCGGCCGCCGATGGGTCAGCCGGTCTTGCGAAGCGTCGGGCCGCCCGGTGGGGGCAGCCAATCGGGCCGCATTTGCGGGGCGCCGTAATGGTACCCTTGCAGGCAATCCACCCCCGCGCCCACCAGGAACTGCGCTTCCTCGGCGGTTTCCACGGCGTTGGCCACGGTGAACATGTCGAATTGCTGAGCGATGGCGATCAGGGCCTGGAGGATGCATTGATTGTCGGCATCCCGGTCGCAGCGGCGCACGAAGGCCGCGTCCAGCTTGACGATGTCGAAGTAGAATTGCTTCAGATGCCGGAACGAGGTCTGGCCCGAGCCGAAATCGTCCAGCGCGAAGCTGATGCCCGCCGCCTGCCAATCGGCCATGAAGGTCTGCACCAGTTCCGGCACCTGCATGGCGGAGCGTTCGGAGATTTCCAGGATCAGGCGTTCGGCGGCGGTGGCGTCGCGCTTGAGGCCGCGTTTCAGGATCCGGGTCCATTTCGGATAGCCGATGGACCGCGCGGACATGTTGATCGACAGCCGCAGGGTCGGATCCCGCGACAGGGCGCCCAGGCCGCAGCGCAGGGCGGCGCAGTCGATGTCCCGCCCGATATCCTGGGATTCGACGACCGACATGAAGTCGCCCGCCGGGATCACCCGTCCGGTGTCGTCCAACAGCCGGATCAGGCCTTCGTGGAAGGCGGGCAGGCCATTGACGGCGCCGATCACCGGCTGGAAGGCCAGCAGCGTGTGGTTGGTGTCCAGGGCGTGCCGGACCATGTCCAGGATGTCCCGGTCCCGCGCGGACACGGCGACGGAGATCGGGTCGGACGGGGCGGACGGGTCGACGGGACGGCGGGGCATGGACACCTCGGGGGGGATGGCGGGACCGGGGACGGCATGCCATGCGGGACGTGAAGGACCGGTTAAGGCGGCCCGGCGGGATGGGTCGAATTCGAGACATCCCGCCGGTCGAGACGGAGGCGGAGATCATGGAGCGATGCGGCTGGGTCGGGGCGGACCCCCTCTATGAGGCGTATCACGACGACGAATGGGGCGTGCCCGTGCGCGACCCGAGGGCCCTGTGGGAGCAGCTGACGCTGGAAGGGTTCCAGGCGGGGCTGAGTTGGATCACCATCCTGCGCAAGCGCGAAGGGTTTCGGGGCGCCTTCGCCGGATTCGACCCGGAGGTGGTGGCCCGGTGGGGCGAGGCGGAGGTGACGCGCCTGCTGGCCGATCCCGGCATCGTGCGCCACCGGGGGAAGATCGAGGCCACGATTTCCAACGCGCGGGCCTTTCTGGAGGTGGAGGGCAGGGGCGGCTTCGCGGCGCTGGTCTGGGATGTCGTGGACGGGGTGCCGGTGCAGGGCCGCCGGGCCGATCTGTCGGAGGTCCCGGCCGAGACGCCGGCATCGAAGGCGATGGCCAAGCGGCTGAAGGCCGAGGGCTTCCGGTTCTGCGGCCCGACCACCTGCTATGCGTTCATGCAGGCGGCGGGGCTGGTCAACGACCATGTGGTCACCTGTTTCTGCCATGACCGCGTGGCGGCCCTGGGGCAGGCCTGAGCGGGCGGGGGCTGTCGAAATGCGCGCGAAGCCGCTACAGCGGTCTTCGGAAAGATCCGGGCCGTCGGCCTTTCGAGAGGCGTCGCCGCGTCGATGCGATGTCGAGACGTTTTTCGCGCATGCCGGGCCAGGTCTTCCGAAGACCGCTTGGACAATGGGCGCGGCAGCGGAGGAGACAGATATGGGCAAGGCCGATCCCGGGGCCATCGCGGCCTCGATCCCCGACACGGTGAAATATTACCTGGGCCGGA
>JBCCCB010000393.1:0-3240 GCA_039033775.1 Pseudomonadota bacterium
CCCCGGGATGCAACGGGGACGTGGCATAGGCCAGCGTCTGTTCGGCCAGGTTCACGCCCTCGACCGCCGGAAAGGCCGTGGCCTGTTCGACCTCGTCCTCCATCACCGCCTTCACGATGTCATAGGCCGTCTCGTCATCCAGACCCGGCCGGGCCGAGACGCCGATCATGAAGCCCCAGGTCTTGTAAGGCCCTGAATTCTCCATCTCGCCGCCGGGCATGTCGACGATGCTCAACTCCGGCAGTTCCGCCTGGATCATGCCCACCTGGTCATCCGACAGGCCGATCACCTGCACCGGCGTGAAGGTCGCGATATCGGTGGTCAGCGCGTCGAAGCTGGTTCCCACCGCCGACTTGATGAACCCGGTCGAGCGGTTGTCCTTGATCGCCGCCGCCAACTCGCCGTTCGAGCCGCGGACCCATTCCGGCTCCACCCCCATCACGCGCATGACATCCTCGGATGTGGCCTCGGTAGAGGAGCCACGCTGCCCAGGGCCGAACCGCTTGCCATTCAGATCCTCGAACGCTGCGATCCCCGAATCCTGGCGCACGATCAAGTTCTGCGGCGCCAGCGAATAGGCCCAGAGCAAGGGCGACTCGATCGCGCCATCCTCAAACGTCTTGATCCCCGCATTGGCATGGAACAGCGCCGAGGTCGTGATCAGCCCCAGATCGAGCTGTCCCCGATCCATCCGCCGCAAATTGTCCACCGTGGCGCCGGTCTCGACCACGCTGGCTTGGTACTTGTCGGGATAGGCCGCGTTGATGATCTTCGCCAGCGAGGCGAAATAGGCGTAATGCGCCGATTGCGCATTGGTCGCGCCCAGGGCCAGCCGCTCCTGCGCGGCGCTTGTCAGCGGCACCAGGCCCAGGGCGAGCGCACCCGCCGCGATCTTTCCGATGAACGTCATGAGGATCCTCCCAAATCTGTCATTCCCTATCGTTAACCTACTGCATACGCTTGCAACGGCAAGCCGCTTGGCCCCCCCCGCCCAGCGCGCTAGGTACCGCAGACCAAGCACGGGACCGCCATGACCATCGACCAGATCATTCTCTTCGCGCTGTTCGCGGGGGTCTTCGCGGGCTTGCTCTGGGGCCGCTTCCGCTATGACATCGTCGCCTTCTCTGCCCTGCTGCTGGGCGTGATCCTGGGCGTGGTCCCGGCCGGGGACGCGTTTTCCGGCTTCGGCCACCCGGCCACGATCGTCGTGGCCCTGGTCCTGGTCGTCTCGGCGGGCCTGGTGCGCTCGGGCGCCGTCCTCCTCATCACCCGCACGCTGGTCGATAGTTCCCGGGCGATCTTCGGCCATATCGCGATCATGGGCGGCATCGGCGCGATCCTGTCGGCCTTCATGAACAACGTCGCGGCCCTGGCGCTTCTCATGCCCGTCGACATCGCCACCGCCCGCAAGGCGGGTCGTCTGCCCGGCGCCACGCTGATGCCGCTCAGCTTCGCGACCATCCTGGGCGGCATGATCACCCTGATCGGCACGCCGCCCAACATCATCATCGCGGGCATCCGCCAGGATCAGTTGGGCGAAAGCTTCGCCATGTTCGACTTCGCGCCGGTGGGCCTGGTGACGGCCGTGATCGGCCTCACCTTCGTCGCCCTGATCGGCTGGCGTCTGATCCCGGGGGTCGGCGAAGGGGCGCAGGGCGGCGATACCGAGAGCGAGATCGCTAATTACGTGGCCGAACTGACCATCCCCGCCGACCATAAGCGCGTGGGCGCCAAGCTGCGCGATCTGGCCGATGCGGCGGACGAGGCGGGCGTGATGCTGATCGGCCTGGTGCGCGACAGCCGCCGCATGTTCGGGTCGGCCCGCGACGTGGCGCTGCAAGCCGGGGATGCCATCGTCCTGGAGGCCGATCCCGCCTCGCTCGACGAATTCCGCGCCGCCGAGAACCTGGCCCATTCCGACGACCGCCGCATGACCCTGCTGGACGCTGCCGACCAGGGCCTGTCCCTGGTCGAGGTCGTCGTCCGCGAGACGTCGCGCATCAGCGGCCGCTCCTCCCAGGAGATCGGGCTGGCCTGGCGGCAGCGCACCATCGTCATGGGCATCTCGCGCAAGGGCAAGCGCATCACCGACCGTTTGCGCCGCGAAAAAGTGCAGGTGGGCGACATCCTCCTGCTGCTCTGCCCGACCGAGACGGCCGACGACGTGGTCGCCTGGCTGGGCGCCCTGCCCCTGGCCGACCGGGGCCTGGCAGTCACCGACAACAAGAAGATCTGGGCCGCCGTCGGCGTCTTCGTCCTGGCCGTCATCGCAGCCAGCTTCGGCATCCTGGACCTGACCGTGGCCCTGGGCGTCGTGGTGGCGGCCTTCGTGGTCTCCAGGATCGTTCCCTTGCAGGAAATCTACGACCATGTGGAATGGCCCGTCGTGGTCCTTCTGGGCTCGATGATCCCGCTGGGCGCCGCGCTCCAGACTTCAGGGGGGACCGAGTTGATCGCGGGCTGGCTGACGACCCTGACGGCGGGCCAGCCCGCCTGGGTCGCGCTGCTGGTGCTGATGGTGGTGACCATGACCCTGTCGGACGTGCTCAACAATGCGGCCACCGCCATTGTCGCGGCGCCCATCGGCATCGAGGTGGCCCGCACCCTGTCGGTCAATCCCGACCCGTTCCTGATGGCCGTCGCCGTCGCCGCCTCCTGCGCGTTCCTCACGCCAATCGGCCACAAGAACAACACCCTGATCCTGGGCCCCGGCGGCTATCGCTTCGGGGATTACTGGCGCATGGGGCTACCGCTGGAGCTTCTGGTGATCGCCGTGTCGGTGCCCACGATCCTGGTCGTCTGGCCGCTCTGAGCCGATCGCCGGGTCGGGAGTTGGAGGGCCGCGTCGGGCTGGCCGTGCCAGCGCCTGTCACGACGGGCCTGGAGCGGTCCTTCGAGCTTAGCCTGGACTGGAATCAAGCCCGCAGGGCGCCGGTCCATCGCGTCGCCAGTGGATCTCGAACCAATGGCGCCCCCCCCCGGCACGGCGATCTGGTTGCCGTTGGCGCGACGCTCAGGGCTTCTACGGATGTTGAAGGCATAAAGTGCCATAGCTCGAGGGTTGGATCGCCGCACCGCGGCCCGTCGACGGGCCGGCTTGCACCTGGAAGTGCCAAGGTCCGCTCCAGGCTCCCGCAAAACTTCGACCGCAAATCCGGTGGGTCCTGGGTCCGGACTTCGATCACTGGCAGGCCCTCGGCTCGGCCCCTCGGGATCACGGTCGGCGCCACCAGGCGCCAC
>JBCCCB010000394.1:0-3235 GCA_039033775.1 Pseudomonadota bacterium
GGCCTCTTCGGCCTGCCCCCGGCCAACATCCTGGTGGGCCCGGGCAACCAGTTCGTGGCCGAGGCCAAGCGCATCCTCTTCGGCCGGGTGGGCATCGACATGATCGCGGGCCCCACCGACAGCCTGATCCTGGCCGACGGCACCGCCGATCCGATGATCGTGGCCACCGATCTGGTGGGCCAGGCGGAGCACGGTTACAACTCGCCCGTGTGGCTCGTCACCGACGACCGTCCGCTGGCCGAGGAGGTGATGGCGCTCGTGCCGAAGTTGATCGAGGCCCTGCCCGAGCTGAACCGCGACAACGCCGCGGCGGCCTGGCGCGACTATGCCGAGGTCATCGTCTGCGACGACCGCGAGGAAATGGCCGCCACCTCCGACGATTACGCGCCCGAACACCTGACGGTGCAGGCCGCCGATCTGGATTGGTGGCTGGAGCGCCTGTCCTGCTACGGCTCGCTGTTCCTGGGCGAGGAGACGACGGTGGCCTTCGGCGACAAGGCGTCGGGCACCAACCACGTCCTGCCGACCAGCCGGGCCGCGACCTATACGGGCGGGCTCTCGGTCCACAAATACATGAAGATCGTCACCTGGCAGCGCGCCACCCGCGACGCCGCCCGGCCCATCGCCGAGGCCACGGCCCGGATCTCGCGGCTGGAAGGGATGGAGGGCCATGCCCGCACCGCCGATATCCGCCTGGCCAAGTTCTTCCCCGGCGAGAATTTCGACCTGACCGTGGAAGACTGAGCCGTGGCGGCGGGGGATCTGCTTTCGGGCCGGGTGGCCGTGGTCACCGGCGCCAGTTCCGGCCTCGGCCGCCGCGCCGCCCTGACGCTCGCGCGCGCCGGCGCCCGGGTGATCGCCGTGGCCCGCCGCCGCGACGCGCTGGAGGCCCTGGCGCATGAGGCCCCCGAAGGCCACATCGCCCCCCTGCCTCACGACCTCTCGGACCGCAGCGCCCTGCCCGCCCTGGCACAAGCCTGCGCCGCGCCCTTCGGGCCGCCCGACATCCTGGTCCACGCCGCCGGCCTCAACACCCGCGAGACAGCCGACGCGGTCACGCCCGAGGGCTGGGACGCCACGCTGGACCTGAACCTGGCCGTGCCCTTCTTCCTCTCCCAGCATCTGGTGGCCGACATGCGCGCCAAGGGCTGGGGCCGCATCGTCACCTTCGCTTCGCTGCAATCCAGCCGCGCCTTCCCGGGCGGCGTCTCCTACGGCGCGTCCAAGGGCGGCGTGGCCCAACTCACCCGCGCCATGGCCGAGGCCTGGTCGCGGGACGGCATCGCCATCAACGCCATCGGCCCGGGCTTCTTCCGCACCGAACTGACCGAAGCGGTCTTCGCCGATCCCGACCGCGCCGCGCGCAACGCCGCCCAGACCTGCCTCGGGCGCAACGGCGAACCCGAGGACATCGACGGCCCGCTCCTGTTCCTCTGCTCGGACGCCTGCGCCTATGTGACGGGTCAGATCCTCATGGTCGACGGGGGGTTCACCGCCAAATGAAGGCGCTGGTCCAGACCGGGCCCGAAGCCCTGGTGTTCCGGGACACGCCCGACCCGGACGTGCCCCCGGACCACCATCTGGTGCGGATCGAACATTCCGGCATCTGCGGCTCGGACATGCACGCCTTCCTGGGCCACGATCCCCGCCGCCCCGCGCCGCTGATCCTGGGCCACGAGGCGGCCGGCATCGTCCAAGGCGGCCCCCGGGACGGCGAGCGGGTGACGCTCAACCCCCTGGTGGCGTGCGGTGTCTGCCCGGCCTGTCGCGCGGGCCGGGACAACCTCTGTCCCCACCGGCAGATCATCTCCATGCCGCCGCGCGAAGGGGCCTTCGCCCAATTCGTGGCCCTGCCTGGCGCGAACCTGATCCCCCTGCCGGATGGCCTGTCGACCCGGAAAGCCGCCCTGGCCGAGCCCATCGCCTGCGGCTGGCACGCCGTGCGCCTGGGGCTGGATCTCGTGGGCGGCGCGGACACGGCGCTGGTGATCGGCGGCGGCGCCATCGGCGTGGGCGCGGCCCTCAGCCTGCTGGCCCAGGGCGTGCCGCGCGTGACCCTGGTCGAGCCCAACCCCCTCCGCCGCGACCACTTGGCGGCCCGGGCAAGCTACGAGGTCCTGGCCCCCGACGCGGTCGAGACCCGCAGCTTCGACATGGTCGTCGACGGCGTCGGGATCGACGCCACCCGGGCCACGGCCAGCGCCCGCGTCCGGCCCGGCGGCGCTATCCTCCATATCGGCCTAGGCGGCGGCAGCGGCGGCCTCGACATCCGCCGCTGCACCCTCCAGGAAATCGCCTTCATCGGCACCTACACCTATACCGCCGCCGATTTCCGGGCGACGGTCGCGGCCCTGGCGGACGGCCGCCTGGGCCCGCTGGACTGGACCGAGACGCGCGCGCTCTCGGACGGGGCGCGCGCCTTCGACGACATCCGCGCCGGCCGCGTGGCCGCGCCCAAGATCATCCTGACCCCCTGAGAGGAGAGCCCCGACATGGCCGAGATCCCGCAACTTCTAGTGCACGAGAAGGCCGACAATGTCGGCGTCGTCGTGGTCGAGGGCCTGACGGCCGGCACCGACATGCTGTGTTGCATCACCCACGACAATTCCACCTTCCGCCTGACGGCCGTGGCGGATGTGCCCATCGGGCACAAGGTCGCGCTGACCGACCTGAAGGAAGGCGACACCGCCATGAAATATGGCGAGGATATCGGCAAGATCGTCGCCGACATCGCCCAGGGCGAGCACGTCCACACCCACAATTGCAAGACCAAGCGCTGGTGAGCCCCCGCCGGGCCAAGCGATAGCGGATCGGGAGACTTCAAGATATGTCGAAATATTCCAACATGACCTTCCACGGCTACCGGCGCGAGAACGGCCGCGTGGGCGTGCGCAACCACGTGCTGATCCTGCCGGTGGACGACATCTCGAACGCCGCCTGCGAGGCGGTGGCCAACAACGTCAAGGGCACGCTGGCGATCCCGCATGCCTATGGCCGGCTGCAATTCGGCGAGGACCTGGAGCTGCACTTCCGCACCATGATCGGCACGGGCGCGAACCCCAATGTCGCCGCCGTCGTCGTCATCGGCATCGAGCCCGGCTGGACCAAGCGCATCGCCGACGGCATCCGCGAGACCGGCAAGGCGGTGGCCGAGTTCTCCATCGAGCAGAAGGGCGATTTCGAGACCATCCGCGCGGCAAGCTGGGCGGCCAAGGATTTCGTCCACAAGGCCACC
>JBCCCB010000395.1:0-3231 GCA_039033775.1 Pseudomonadota bacterium
CCTGCCCCACGTCCCCCGCGACGCCCTGCCCGCGCTCCATGCGGCACTGCGCCAAGCGGGCCTCGGCACCGCCAATATCGGCCTGGCCAGCGACATCATCGCCTGTCCCGGCATGGATTACTGCGCCCTGGCCACGGCCCGCTCGATCCCCGTCGCCCAACAGATCGCCGAGCGCATCGACGCGCTCAAGATCGAGCACGAGGTGGGCGAGCTGAAGATCAAGATCTCCGGCTGCATCAATGCCTGCGGGCACCACCATGTGGGCCATATCGGGATCCTGGGCCTCGACCGCGCAGGCGTCGAGAACTACCAGATCACCCTGGGCGGCGACCATACCGAGACGGCCGCCATCGGCCAGATCGCCGGCCGCGGCTTCGCCTACGACCAGGTTGTCCCCGCCATCGAGCGTCTGATCCTGGCCTACCTGGATGTCCGAAACGACCCCGGCGAAACCTTCCTGCAAGCCTACCGCCGCCTGGGCGCCGCCCCCTTCAAGGCCGCGCTCTACCCCGAGGAGGCCCGCGATGCCGCTTGATGCCGACACCCGCCTGCGCGACCGCGCCGCCAAGCTGAACGACAGCTACCGCCATCATTCGGCGGTCGCCGTCCTGTCCCGCGCCCTCGACGACCCTCAGGTCGGACCCCTGGCGCTCGTCTCCTCCTTCGGGGCCGAATCCGTCGTGCTCCTGCACATGCTCTCGGTCATGGACCGGCACCGCCCGGTGCTGTTCCTGGAAACCGGCATGCTCTTCCCCGAGACCCTGACCTATCAGCGCGACGTGGCCGACAAGCTGGGCCTGACCGATGTCCGGATCATCCGCCCCGACCCGACGGACCTCTTCACCGCCGATCCCGAGGGCGATCTGAACCAACGCGACCCCGACGCCTGCTGCACGATCCGCAAGACCGCGCCGCTGGAACTGGCGCTGCAAGGCTTCGACGCCTGGGTCACGGGCCGCAAGCGCTTCCAGGGCGGCCAGCGCGCCGCGCTCGACTTCTTCGAGGCCGAGGCGGGCAAGCTGAAGGTGAACCCCCTGGCCCATTGGGAGCCGGCCGACGTGGCCGATTACATGGAAAACAACCGCCTGCCGCGCCACCCGCTGGTGGCGCAAGGCTATCCGTCCTTGGGCTGCGCGCCCTGCACGTCCAAGGTCGCGCCCGGCGAGGACCCGCGCGCGGGCCGCTGGCGGGGCCGCGAGAAGACCGAATGCGGCATCCATTTCGTGAACGGGCGCATGGTGCCCGCCGCCACGGTCGCTGGGTGAGCGGCGCCCGGAAAACGGTCCAGTGGACCGTTTTCCGCCGCGAACGGGCGGAGCCCCGGAGAAAAGGAAGATAGACATGCCCATCGTCACCGATACCGGCTTCGCGCCCGACGACCTGAACCACGGCTTCACGGCCTCGGACGACCTGCCCGCCAACGGCCCCGTCTCCATCGACGTCGGCCCGGATGCCGATCTGGCCCCCGTCCTGGCCCACCTGGACGACGCCACCGCGATCCGCGTCGCCTTCCCCAGCTTTGCCGACGGCCGCGGTTTCACCATCGCGCGGCAACTGCGCCGGGCGGGCTACAAAGGCCGCCTGCGCGCCGCGGGCCATGTGATCGCCGACCAATACGCCATGGCCCGCCGGGCCGGATTCGACGAGGTGGAGATCGACGACACCCTCGCCGCCCGCCAGCCCGAGGTGCAATGGCTGGCCCGCGCCGATTGGCGAGCCCACGACTACCAGGCCCGCTTGGGCCGCAAGCGGGATGTCCAGCCCGCTTGACACCCACCCCCTGACCCAGATCAAAGACGAGAGGACGGGCGCGGTCCAAACCGCCCCGCATGACCCCTATGACCGAGCAGAGCCCCGTGACCCAGACCGCCGCCGCCCCCGTCAACGCGACGCCCAGCCCCGTCCTGCCCGACGCGCAGACGGTGACGGCGGTCGAGCATTTCACCGACCGCCTGTTCTCGTTCCGCACCACGCGGCCCGCCTCCTTGCGGTTCCGCTCCGGCGAGTTCGTGATGATCGGCCTCATGGGCGACCCCCATCCCGAGACCGGCAAGCAGAAGCCCCTGCTGCGCGCCTATTCCATCGCCTCCCCCTCCTGGGACGACGAGCTGGAATTCTACTCGATCAAGGTCCAGGACGGCCCGCTCACCTCCAAGCTGCAGCACATCCAACCGGGCGAGCAGATCATCCTGCGCCCCAAGCCCGTGGGCACCCTGGTCCACGACGCGCTGCTGCCCGGCAAGCGCCTCTGGTTCTTCGCCACCGGCACGGGCTTCGCGCCCTTCGCCTCGCTGCTACGCGACCCCGAGACCTATGAGCGCTTCGACGAAGTCATCGTCACCCACACCGTCCGCGACGTGGCCGAGTTGGAATACGGCCGCCGCATCGTCGAGCAGGTCCGCACCGACGAGATGCTGGCCGAGTTCCTGGGCGCCGACAACATCGCCAAGCTGAAATACTACCCGACCACGACGCGGGAAGCGTCCCCCAAGATGGGCCGCATCACCAACCTGCTGACCTCCGGCGAGGCGCTGCGCGACCTGGGCGTCGACAAGATCTCGCCCGAGACCGACCGCGCCATGGTCTGCGGCTCCATGGGGCTGAACCTGGATCTCAAGGAGATCCTGGAAGGCTTCGGGCTGGAGGAGGGCGCCAATTCCGACCCGAAGCACTACGTGGTCGAGAAGGCGTTTGTCGGCTAGATGATCCTGCCTGCCGTGACCCGATAGTCGTCTGGCCGAATCCCGCACGGAAGACGGTTCGGAGCGGTGTGCGGCCAGTCGAACAGAAGGTCCGATTTTTGGCCTGAAGCGGATGTTGGCCGTCGGTCCCGAATATGGGGTGAAACCCCATCCTACGTAGGATGGGGCTCTTGCCCCATCGCCCCGATCCGAGTCGGGACCGGGCGTCCAGAGAAGACCGCAACGTTCGCCCCCGGCCTTCTGCCCGGCCTACGATCACGTCAGCCTTTCAAGTCAGCGCCCCGATCCAAGCGCCATACCCTGCCCAAACGCGCCGGGCCCGTTCGGTTCGCCGCCAAGAGCCTGGCAAGGCTCTAGGTGCTTTCCGCAGCCCCCTCGCGAAACCACCAGACCTGGCAGATTCCCGCACACACGCGATCAAACCCAGTCGACCCCGTCCCCGGCGTCGATCATCGCCTCGATATCGGCCACCCGATCCAATCCGCCCGTGACCTCCGCGTCGAGCGCACGCTCGGCCTCCGCCACCCGC
>JBCCCB010000396.1:0-3208 GCA_039033775.1 Pseudomonadota bacterium
CGCGGCTGCTGGGCCAGTCCAACCGGTCGCGCAGCTCGTCGATCCATTCGTGGGTGAGCTGGAGCGTGTGGTCCAGAACCTCCAAATGTTGTGCGGACATGACAGCCTCCTTGATGCCGTATCCGCAGGCTAGCGCCGTGGGTCGCGCGGCATGTTGACGCCTGTCAATGCTGGGCGCGCGTCTTCGTCGCAGGATCGCCCATGCCGACGACGGCAGATCTGAGACGAGAGGAGATTCGAGATGTCGAAGACCCCCGAAACCCGGCCCGCCCTTCAGCTTCGCGGCTGGCCTTTCCTACCCTCGATCCAGTCGGAATTCGCCGATCTGATGGATCGGTTCGACGGGCTGCGCGCCGAGATCGGGCCGCGCCTGGTACCCGCCATCGACATGTCGGAGACCGATGAAGCGGTGGAAGTCGTGGCCGAGGTGCCCGGCCTGACCGCAGACGAGATCGACGCCTCGATCGTGCAGGATCGCCTGGTCCTGAAGGGCGGTCACGAGGAGGAGAAGAAGGAGCAGGGCAAGGATTGGCACACGGTCGAGCGTCGGTCGGGCCTGTTCCGCCGGGTGATCCCGTTGGGCTTCGTGCCCAAAGGGGACGGGATGACGGCCAAGCTGGAGAACGGCGTGCTGCGGCTGACGATTGCCAAGCCGTCGGAGGTGAAGGAGACCTCGCACAAGATTGCCATCGACGCGGCGTGATCGCCGAGGTCGATGGCGAGGCGGGGGGGCGGGCCGGCGCGCCCCTCGCTGCCCTTCTGGCCCTGGCGGCAACCGGGATCGGCGCGATGGCCCTGTGGCACTGGTCGGACCGGGCCGCTGACCGGGCGGAGATGGCGCGGCTCCTGGCGCTGCAACCGGCGGAGCCGCCGGCCTTCGATCCGGCGATGGTGGCGGGCCTGCCCGAACCGGCCCGACGGTTCCTGACCTGGGCGATCCTGCCCGGGACGCCCTTGCGGAGTGTTGCGCGGATCGAGATGGCCGGGCGCTTTTCCATGGGCGACGCGCGAGACGCCCAAGACTACAAGATGACGGCGACCCAGGTTCTGGCCGCGCCCGAGGGATTCGTCTGGGCGATGCGGGCCGGACGGGGCGAGATGATGCTCTCAGGGTCCGACAGCGCGAGGTGGACGCGGTTCTGGCTGACCGGCCTGGTGCCGGTGGCGCGGATGGGCGGGGATGACGACCACCGACGCTCGGCCTTCGGCCGCTACGTGGCGGAGGCGGTGTTCTGGACGCCGGCCGCGGTGCTTCCGGGGCCGGGTGTGACCTGGGATGCGGCAGGTCCGGACACGGCACGGATGACGATGACGCTTGGCGAGCTTTCGCAGGCGGTCGACATCGTCTTGGACGCGGCGGGCCGCCCGCTGGAAGTCGCATTCCAACGGTGGTCCAACGAGAATGCCGACCGGGTCTTTCGATGGCAGCCCTTCGGCGGAGTCCTATCGGATCATCGGGAGGTCGACGGCTTTCGCGTGCCGCTCAGGGTGGAGGCGGGCAATCATTTCGGGACGGAAGACTATTTCCCGTTCTTCGACGTGCGGGTGACGTCCATCGTCTGGCCGGAGCGGTGACGGCCCTTGCGGAAATGCCGCCGGTTGATGCGGACGAACTGTTCGATGAGGGCGGGGGCGAGACCCAGCTTACGACCGGTCAGGTAGAGCGCGCCGGACAGGGCGCCGAGGACCGAGCCGAGGAGGTCGGCGGCCAGGTCGCCCATCGTGTCGCGCAGGCCGGACTTCTGCATCGAAAGACCGAAGGCCCGGTCCATGGCGAATTCAAAGAGCTCCCAGAGGACACCGAATGTCACGGCGATGCAGGCGGCGATCAAGGTCAAGGCCCAGACCGGCGCGGCGAAGCGGTCGCCCTCGAACAGCATCAGCACGAAGAGGAAGCCGGCCATGCCGAGGCCGATGGCGGCCGCGCCGTGCAGCGCGATGTCCCACCACCAGACCCGTTCGTACATGTCGAAGGCCTCGCCCAAGAGGAGCGAGGCCGCCAGGAAGCCGGCCAGGGCGAGGACGAAGGGGAGGGGCAGGACGATCTGCAGGCGGCGGGCCAGGACGATGGGGGCGACGGAGAGAAGGAGGGAGAGGAGCGCGACACCCGCCAGGATCGGCTGGCCGAGCAGCATGGCGGCAAGGGCGATGGTGGCGAAGACAGTCCAGATGCCCACGATCACCCGGCGGCGCAGGCGCGGGCGGATCGGCCCGGGTTGGTCCGCTTGGCCAGTTACAATATCCGCAAGGCGGTGGGCCTCGACTGGCGGCGGGATCCAGCCCGGATCCTGCGGGTCGCCGACGATACGCGGGCCGACATCCTTGCCCTGCAGGAGGCCGACAAGCGACTGGGGCTCCGGCCTGCGGTCTTGCCCGCCGAATTGCTCGCCGCCTCCCGTTGGCGCGCGGCGCCCGCCGGCGCCGGTGACAGTCTCGGCTGGCACGGCAACGCCATCCTTCTCGGGCCCGACGCGCGGCTGGTCTGGTCCGAGGGGGTCGACCTGCCGGGGTTCGAGCCGCGGGGCGCCCTTCTCGCCGGGATCGAGCTTCGAGGGCGGCGGCTGATCCTCGCCGCGGTGCATCTAGGGCTGCTCCGCCGCCACAGGCGGGATCAGCTGGCCCATCTGGCGGCGCGGCTGCGCGGGCATGATGCGCCGGTCGCGCTGGTCGGCGACTTCAACGAATGGTCCGCCGGGCGGGGGCTGGAAGCTCTGCATCCGGAGTTCGACGTTCACGCGCCCGGGCGCAGTTTTCACGCGGCCCGCCCGGTCGCCGGCCTCGACCGGATCGCATTGGGCCGCGGCGCGTCCCTCGAAGGTGGAGGGGTGGTCGACACACCGGAGGCGAGGCGCGCCTCGGACCATCTGCCGATCTGGGCGGATGTCGTTCTGCCGCTTCATGCGGAGAAGAGCACGGGGACGTTTGTATCGCGGATGAGTTCGCCGGTGGTTGCGCCGAGGAAGAAGGCGTAGGTTCGCGAATGGCCGTAGGCGCCGGAGGCGATGATGTCGGCGCCGACCTCCCGGGCTTCGTGCAGCAGGACGTCGGCCACGTCGCGGCCATGCCGGGCGCGGTGGGTCATGGTCACGTCGTGGCCGTGACGGGCCAGGGCCGCGCTGAGTTCGGTCATGGCGAAGTCGCGCAGCTCGTCGCGCTCGTCGCCCACATGGACCACGTGGATCTCGGCCTTCGGCTCCAGGAGCGGCAG
>JBCCCB010000397.1:0-3206 GCA_039033775.1 Pseudomonadota bacterium
GATCTTGATCTTCAGCTCGCCCACCTCGTGCTCGATCTTGAGCGCGTCGATGCGCTCGGCGATTTGTTGGGCGACGGGGATGCTCCGCGCCGTGGCCAGGGCGCAGTAATCCATGCCGGGGCAGGCGATGATGTCGCTGGCCAGGCCGATATTGGCGGTGCCGAGGCCCGCTTGGCGCAGTGCCGCATGGAGCGCGGGCAGGGCGTCGCGGGGGACGTGGGGCAGGATCACGTTCTGCTCGTGGCTGATGCGGAGTTCGCCATAGGCGTGCGCATCGGCCAGGTCGGCCATGAGGCGCATCTGCGCGGCCGTGGCGTCGCCCGGCGTGGCGCCGTGGGCCTTCAGCGAGATGGTGACGATGGCGTGGTCGTCGCGCCGGTGGGCGACCGTGTTGGTGTCGATCCAGGAGCGGAGGATCGGGTCGGTGATCGTTGGCTGCGACGACGTCCGGAAGGACGGAGGAGCGAACTGCGCCTGGATGTCGGCCAGCAGGTCCATGGCGCTGTCGTCGAAGAGTGGACGAAGCTCGGCGAACCTCTCTTCAATCCTGTCCCGGATTTCATCGAGGCCGGTCTCGTGGACGGTGATCTTGATGCGCGCCTTGTACTTGTTGTCCCGGCGGCCCAGGCGGTTGTAGACCGACACGATGGCCTCGCAGTAAGGCAGCAGGTCGGCGACGGGCAGGAAGTCGCGGACAATCTTGCCGATCATCGGCGTCCGGCCGAGACCGCCGCCGATCAGGACCTCGAAGCCCAATTCGCCGTCCCGTTCCTTCAAGACCAGGCCGATATCGTGGGCGCGGGTGACGGCGCGGTCGTTTTCGCTGCCGGTGACCGCGATCTTGAACTTGCGGGGCAGGAACTGGAATTCCGGGTGGTCGGTGGACCATTGGCGGAGCAGCTCGGCATAGGGGCGCGGGTCCGCGACCTCGTCGCCGGCGGCGCCCGCGAAATGGTCTGCGGTGACGTTGCGGATCGTGTTGCCCGAGGTCTGGATGGCGTGCAGCCCGACCTCGCCCAACGCGTCCAGCATGTCGGGGATGTCGACCAGCTTCGGCCAGTTGTACTGGATGTTCTGGCGCGTGGTGAAGTGGCCGTAGCCCTTGTCCCAGCGCTCGGCCAGCATGGCCAGCTTGCGCATCTGCGGGCTGGACAGCGTGCCGTAGGGGATCGCCACGCGCAGCATGTAGGCGTGGAGTTGCAGGTAGACGCCGTTCATCAGGCGCAGCGGCTTGAACTCATCCTCGGTGAGGGAGCCGTCCAGGCGGCGCTCCACCTGGGCGCGGAACTGGGCGTTCCGCTCGGCCAGGAAGGCGTGGTCGAAGTCGGAATACTGATACATCAGGTCGTCTCCGCCTGTTTGCCATGGGCGTAGTTGGAGGGGCCGCGGGTGCGGAATTCTTCACGGAAATGGACGGGTTCGGGGCCGTTCGGGCCCGGCTTCGCATCCGCCAGATAGGGCCCGACGACGAGGTCCGGCTGGCGCTCGGCATCCAGCAGGCGGATCTGCGCGTGGGCGTCGTCTTCGATCAACTCGGCGTCCTGGTGGCGCGGAACCCAGGCATCGTCGGCCGCCAAGTAGACCACGTCGCCTTCGCGCAGGAGGTTGGCGGTGACGACCTTGGGGGTGAAGGGGCGGCGGGGCATCAGGTCTCTCCCGTGATCTGACTGGCGAGGATGGTGAAGCCTTCGACGGCTTGGTCGTAGTGGGCGGCCTTGGCGGCCTGATAGGCGGGGTCGGCGAAGAAGGCGTCGGTCGACTCCGGGTCGGGCAGGCGCAGCGTGAAGACCCGGGTGACAGGGTGGGGCGCGTCCGTGGTCAGGGTTTCGACCACGCGGAAATCGTGGGCGAAGCGGCCACCGTATTGCGTGAGCACCGGCGTCATGGCGGCGCGGTAGCGGGCATAGCCGGCCTCTTCGGTGACGTTTATGGCGACGATGGTGTCATGCATGGGCCAGATCCTCGGCGAGGGTCGCAGCCGCGTCGCGGGGCGCGAGGCCATGGAAGATCAGCGCCGGTCCGGTGACGTCTTGGAGCGCGTCCGGCAGGGTGGCGAGCGTGGCCGGGATGGTCCGCTGACCGGCGCGGGAGGCGTTCTCGACGATGGTCACGGGCGTCGTAGGGGCGGCGCCGTGCATCATCAGCCGGCCCTGCATCCAGCGGGCGGCTTTCTTGCCCATGTAGATCGCGGCGACCTCTCCCGGCTTCGCGAGCGCGGCCCAGTCCTGGTCGGCGAAGCCCTTCATGTCGTGGCCCGTCAGAAGGCGGACGGAGCCGTTGCGGTTCCGCTTGGTGAGGCTTTGGCCGATGGAGGCGACGGCGGCGGAGGCGGAGGTGATGCCGGGCACGATGGTCCAGGGTATGTGAGCCGCATCAAGGGCTTCGATCTCTTCGTCCAGGCGCCCGAAGACGGTCGGGTCGCCGGATTTCAGGCGGATGACATGGGCGCCATCGCGGGCATGGGCGATCATCAGATCGTTAATGGCGTCTTGGGACGTGGAGGGGCCGAAGCCCTGCTTGCCGACATCCAGGATGGTCGCCTCGCGGCGGGCCAGCTCCAGGATCTCGGGCGCGACGAGGCGATCGTGGATGACCACATCGGCACGGTCCAGGGCGCGGCGGGCCTTCATGGTGAGCAGGTCCGGGTCGCCGGGGCCGGCGCCGACGAGGTCGACATGGCCGGGATGCGCGTCGGCCGTGAGGTGTCGGTCGAGCAGGGTGTCGAGGGTGGCGCGGATCGCATCCTCACCCTGGTCGGCGGCGCGGGGGCCGGCGTCGTCGTAATATTCGGCCCAGAACCGGCGACGGGCGGCGCCGAGGGGTAAGGCATTGGCCGCGTTCCGAAATGTCTTGCCGATGCGCGCCAGAAGGCCGGTGGCGGCGGGCAGGCGGGCTTCTAAGTCGGCCTTGATCTTGCGGGCCAGGACGGGCGCCGCGCCCTCGGTGCCGATGGCCACGACGACTGGGTCGCGGTCGACGATGGCGGGGGTGATGAACTGACTGTTGGCCAGGTCGTCGACCACGTTCACCAGGGCGCCGTCGGCGGTAGCGAGGCGTAAGGTGTTGGCGTCCTTGGCGGAATCTTCGTGCGCGGCATAGGCGATGGGGCAGCAGAGGGCGTCGCCGGGCTCTTGGGCGCGAATGGTTAACGAAAGCTTACCCTCAGTGGCCCAGCGGCGGATCTCGGGGGCCGGGTCCTCGGCCAC
>JBCCCB010000398.1:0-3188 GCA_039033775.1 Pseudomonadota bacterium
ACCACCAACCGCAAGGTCTACGCCATCGGCGATGTCGCCGGCGGCTACCAGTTCACCCATGTGGCCGGCTATCACGGGGCGACCGTCATCCGGCCGATCCTCTTCGGCTTGCCCGCCAAGGCGCGCACCGATCATATCCCGTGGGCGACCTATACCGACCCGGAACTGGCACAGGTCGGCCTGACCGAAGCCCAGGCCCGCGAGGAGCATGGCGACAAGCTGGAAGTCCTCCGCTTCCCCTATCACGAGAACGACCGCGCCATCGCCGAAGGCAAGACCGAGGGCCTCATCAAGGTCATGGTCGTCAAGGGCCGCCCCGTGGGCGCCTCCATCGCCGGGGCCCAGGCGGGCGAACTCATCGGCCTCTGGGCCCTGGTCCTGGCCAACAAGCTCAAGATCGGCGCCGTGGCCGCCATGGTCGCGCCCTATCCGACCCTGGGCGAGATCTCGAAGCGCGCGGCGGGCCAGTACTATGTCCCGCGCCTCTTCGACAATCCGACGGTCAAGCGCGTCGTCGGCCTGGTGCAGCGGTTCCTTCCGTAAGGGAACCTTTCGATGGCTTGCGCGCGGCCGTGTCCAAGTTGACAAGACCCCTGTCCCGCATGCGGGACAGGGGGCATAACGCCTCCCGAAGACCGTTTGACCATTGGGGCGACATGCTGACTTCCCTCTCCGGGCGCTTTCTGATCCTGACGGTCCTCTTCGTGATGATCGCGGAGATCCTGATTTTCGTGCCCTCCATTGCCCGGTTCCGGCTCGACTACCTGACCGAACGGATGGAACGGGCCCAGATCGCCTCGCTCGCGCTGCTGGGGGCCACGGACATGATCCCGCTCGACGTCGAGGAGGAGTTGCTGGAAAATGCCGGCGTCCTGAACGTCGTGCTGCGCCGCGATGCGCTTCGCCAATTGGTCCTGTCGTCGGAATTGCCGGGCCCCGTCACGCGCACCATCGACCTGCGCGATCCGCCCCCGACCGAATTGATCCGCGACGCGCTGCTTGAATTCCTGATGCTGGAACCGGCCATCGTCCGGGTGATCGCCGAACCCGCCCAGGGCGGCGGGGTGCAGATCGAGGCGGCCATCGACACGACCGATCTGAACCGGGCGATGATTGATTACGGCCTGACGATTCTGTGGCTGTCGCTGGTGATCTCGGTCATCACTTCGGCCTTCCTGTTCCTGGCCGTCCGACGCCTGATGGTGATCCCCATCAAGGATCTGGTCGCCCATATGAACCGCTACGCGGCCGCGCCCGAAGACGGCCGGCAGGTCATCGTGCCCCGGTCCCGCGTGAAGGAACTGCATGCCGCCGAGACGACGTTGCGCGCCCTGGAAACCCAGCTCACCCAATCCCTGCGCCAGAAGGAACGCCTGGCCCAACTCGGCTCGGCCGTGGCCAAGATCAGCCATGACCTGCGCAACATCCTGACCACCGCGACCCTGTTGGCCGACCGGATGGAGCGGGTCGACGATCCGACCGTCAAGCGCGTCGCGCCCAAGATCGTCAACTCCCTGACCCGGGCCGTGAACCTGACCGAGGGCACCCTGGCCTTCGGCCGCGCCGAAGAGGCGCCGCCCGCGCTGCAACGGATCGACCTGCACCCTTTCGCCGCCGAGATCTGCGAGGCCGAGCAACTGGCCGTCGACGCCGACATGGTGCGCATCCATCACGACATCCCGCGCGGCACCATGGCCCGGCTGGATCCCGAACAGATGTACCGCGTCATCGGCAATCTGGCCCGCAACGCGCGCCAGGCGATCCAGGCCACCGGCCAGCCCGGCCAGGTGTGTATCACGGCCGAGGAGACGCCGGATGCGTTGTTCCTGCGCATCTGCGACACCGGTCCTGGTCTTCCGCCGAAGGCGCGCGAGAACCTGTTCCAGGCCTTCCAAGGCAATGTCCGCAAAGGCGGCACCGGCCTGGGCCTGGCCATTGCTGCCGAATTGGTGCGGGGCCATGGCGGCAAGCTGGATCTGGAAAAGACCGACGAAACCGGCACGATCTTCCGAATCGAACTGCCCCGCGGCGACGGTGTGGCCTGATCCCGTCAGGCCGGGCTCGGCGCCTGGGCCGAAAAATCGGTCGGCACTGTCAGCAAGCCCTTGTCGTCACACAGGCGAAGACGCTCCGACATATCCCGGCCCGCCACGGCCCTGCCGATCTGGGCCGGGCACGCCTCCGCCATGCCATCAGATCCAGTGCTGTTTGCTTCCGGATGGCCATGTCCAGCGCCGCCGCCGTCCCCCCTGCGCGACAAGGCGATCCGCTGCAGCGCGCCATCCACCTGCCAGCCCCGAACCCGCGCCTCGCCCTCTCGTCTCGGACGCGATCCATATCAGATCACGGCGCCCGCGGCCGATGTGCCGACACGTCTCTCGATCCGGACCGCCGGCCGCGTCTTCCCGCTTCCGGTCGCCCCGGCGAAGGGCGTCGGCAGGCCGGGGCGTCAGCGTCGGCGCGGAGGGCGTGCCCGTCGTCGGCAGGTCGCGAGGTCGATCGGTCCTCTATCCGGGGCGCCGTCCGGCGGCGCGGACGATCCGAATACGACCGGGCCATGGACAGGGCACCGGTCACCGCCGGGCGTCCGGTCGGCAGGGTCGTCGGATCAGCGGCTCTGAGCCTGGCCCGATTTCTGTACAAATTGGCAAATAGCCCTCGGGATTTGACCCCAACTTGTGAATTTCCGTCCCGTCCCGCCTCTTCGCGCCCAGACGTCGTTTGCGCTTGCGCCCCGATGTCCGCAGGTCTATTCGAGCCGGCGTAGTGCGCTGGTAGCTCAGTTGGATAGAGTGCTTGGCTACGAACCAAGAGGTCGGGGGTTCGAATCCTCCCCAGCGCGCCAATTCACTATTTTTGCTGATTATCTCAAAAAATTTAAATGTTTCAGACGCTTGTGGGATGCGAGCGCCTTCTTTTCGCGAGTAGGCCAACGGCGTCATAGACGCCAACCTAAGAACGATGCGACGCACCTCAACCCCGCTTAAGCCGTTGCTTTTCCATAGCTTACAAGGGTTTGAGAGGAACTGCATGGCGAGCTCGAACGACTCCTCGAAGGTGTGCTTCGGAGCGGATGTTTGATGCATCTGATCCTGTGCTAAGAGTTTCTGGCGCCCTAACTTTTCAATTTTGCTCTCATAGGCGCCGATCACGGTGGGGCTGCTTGCAGCCATGATGCGTTCCAGCAG
>JBCCCB010000399.1:0-3172 GCA_039033775.1 Pseudomonadota bacterium
GACGTCATCTACGCCCACCAGACCGACGACCTGTCGGACAGCCAGCCGACCAAGGGCAATATCGAGGGCGGGTTGACCACCATCGAAGAGAAGGCCCTGGGCAACCTGGAGAAGATCGGCCGCACGTCGACCTATATCGACATCCTGGAGCCCGCCGAGATGCCGGGCAAGGGGAACGGCCTCTACTTCATGGATTCGTCTTCCGCCGCCGCCGAATGCGTCACGCTCATGGCCGCCGGTGGCGCCGTGATCCACACCTTCCCCACGGGCCAGGGCAACGTGGTGGGCAACCCCATCGTCCCCGTGATCAAGATCACCGCGAACCCGCGCACGGTGCGGACCATGGGCGAGCATGTGGACGTGGACGTCTCGGGCATCTTGCGGCGCGAGCAGACCATCGACGAGGCCGGCGACGCCCTGATCGACATGATCCGCCGCACCGCCAACGGCCGGAACACGGCGGCCGAGGCGCTGGGCCATCGGGAATTCTCGATGACCAAGCTCTATCGCAGCGCCTGATCCCCGGCGCGACGCGCGGCCCGGCTTGCCGGGCCGCCCCCTTCGACAGGAAGACCCCATGGCGGATGCGGAACAGATCGGGCTGACCGAGGCGACGGACCTGATCCGCGCCGCCTTGATAGCCCAGGGCGTGCCCGAAGCGGCGGCGCGGTCCACGGCCCAGGCGCTTGTCGCCGCCGAGGCCGAGGGCCAGGCCGGGCACGGGTTCAGCCGTCTGGAAGACTACGCCGCGCAGGTGCGCAGCGGCAAAGTCGCCGCTGACGCCCTGCCGATGGTCACCCGGCCCTTCCCGGCCTCGATCCACGTGGATGCGGGCCACGGCTTCGCCTACCCCGCCCTAGATGCGGCCCTGAACGCCGGCATCCCCGTCGCGCGGGAGATGGGTATCGCCATCATGACCGTGACCCGATCCCACCATTGCGGCGCCCTGTCGGTGCAGGTCAACCGCATTGCCCAGGCCGGTTTGATCGGCCTGATGGTCGCCAATGCGCCCAAGGCCATCGCGCCCTGGGGCGGCGCCGAGGCCCTGTTCGGGACCAATCCCATCGCCTTCGCGGTGCCCCGCGCGGGGGGCGATCCGCTGATCATCGACCTATCGCTGTCAGTCGTGGCCCGCGGCAAGGTCATGGCCGCCGCCAAGGCAGGCAAGCCCATCCCCGAGGGTTGGGCCCTGGACGCGGACGGCAATGCGACGACCGACGCCAAGGCGGCCCTGGCCGGGACCATGCTGCCCATGGGCGGCCCCAAGGGCACGGCGCTGGCGCTGATGGTCGAGGTTCTGTCGGCGATCCTGACCGGTGCGCAACGCTCCTCCGAGGCGTCTTCGTTCTTCGCCGCCGACGGCCCGTCCCCCGGCGTGGGCCAGACCCTGCTGGCGATCCGGCCAGGCGCCGATGTCGACTTCGCCCCGCGCCTCGAAGCCCTGCTGGACGACATCGCCGGCATGCCGGGCGCCCGCCTGCCCGGCAGCCGCCGCGCAAGCGCCCTTGCCCATGCCGATCGGGACGGCATTCCCGTGCCCGCCGCGTTTCTGGCGGTCGCCCGACGTCTGGCCAATAATGGCTGATCCAGCGACGCGCCTTAAGCACAAGACCATCGTTCCGATCCCGGCGGCCTGACAAGACAATCGACCCGGCAAACCGGACCGGCACAGAAAATCCTTGTTTCGACGCCCCGATCCCGCCCAGGGTGATCCGCACGAGCGGGCGTTCACGGGCTGGCCAGTTCAGGTTCCACGGGAGGCGGGAAACGCTCGGGGCCTCGGCCAATCGTCCCGGATGCGCGACAGGCACCACATGTCAGGGAGGACCCGATGAATCTGAGACCCGATCCCACCTTTCACGCCACGCCGAAACTGGCCATGGCCGCCCCCGCCGAGACCCTGGCCTTCACCCTGATGCTCAGTCCCGACGGATCGCAGCCCGACGGCCTGGCGGTGGTGGATGTGGATCCGACCTCCAAGACCTACGGCCAGATCGTCCACAGCCTGATGATGCCCAACAAGGGCGACGAGTTTCACCATTTCGGCTGGAACGCCTGCTCCTCCGCGCTCTCGCCGCTGACCGGCCATGCCTTCCTGGAACGCCGCTATCTGATCATCCCCGGCATCCGGTCCAGCCGCATCTACATCATCGACGTCAAGGAACCCCTCAAGGCCAAAATCCACAAGATCATCGAACCCGAGGAGGTGTTCGCCAAGACCGGCTATTCCCGCCCCCACACCATCCATTGCGGTCCCGAAGGCATCTATGTCTCGACCCTGGGCGGCGGCGGCAAGGATGGCACGGACGGCCCGCCCGGCATCTTCATCATGGATTGCGAGACCTTCGACATCCTCGGCCGCTACGAGATGGATCGCGGCATCCAGGACAAGCATTACGATTTCTGGTGGAACCTGCCGCGCGACTACATGGTCAGCTCCGAATGGGGCCTGCCGCCGCAATTCGAGAACGGGATCGTGCCCGAGGATCTTTTGTCGAACAAATACGGCCATACGATCCATTTCTGGGACCTGCGCGGGCGCAAAAACATCCAGAGCATCGACCTGGGCGAAAACCACCAGATGGCCTTGGAGATCCGCCCCGCCCACGACCCGGCCAAGCAATACGGCTTCTGCGGCGTCGTCGTCGACACCACCAACCTGCAAGGGGCGATCTTCACGTGGTGGCGGGGCGACGACGGGACCTTCGAGGCCAAGAAGACCATCACCATCGACCCGCACCCGGCCGAGGCCGACGACCTGCCCGACCTGCTGAAAGGCTTCGGCGCCGTGCCGCCGCTGGTCACCGACATCGACCTGAGCCTGGATGACAAATACCTCTACGTCGCTGCTGGGGCCAGGGCGAGCTGCATCAATACGACGTCTCGGACCCGATGAACCCGGTCCTGGCCGGCAAGGTCGAGATCGGCGGGATCGTCAAGAAGACGCCCCACCCCAACGGCAAAACCTTCGGCTACGGCCCCCAGATGGTCGAGATCAGCCGCGACGGGAAACGCGTCTATTGGACCAACTCGCTTTATTCGACCTGGGACGATCAGTTCTATCCCGGCGAAGGCGGGGCCGCGATGGTCATGGCCGATGTGGGGAAAGACGGCGGGCTGACCCTGAACAAGGATTTCTGGGTCGAGTTCCCCAAAGGCTACCGCAGCCACC
>JBCCCB010000400.1:0-3160 GCA_039033775.1 Pseudomonadota bacterium
ACGGGGGCCTTTTGTCGTTCCGACCGGCCGCAATCAACGCCCGTGCCTTGATGCATCTGCCGTGTCGAGACCGAGACCGATGAACATTCGATAAACAAAACCGTGCGAACGCACGTTCGCACGGGGGGTGTACGCCGCGTGTACAGGGGGTGCCCCAGAGCCGAGGCGAAAACTCGCGGGCGCGAAAGGTTCCATTAAGACCCGGCTCTTATGACGTATGCCAATCAGATCGAGGCCCGTCATGAAGTCGCAATCCGCTCTCCCCGGCACCATCACAGCGGCGAACGGCACCCCGTCCGGGCCTTCCGGCAAGGGGATCGCCTCCGCAATCGGGCGGTTTCGCCAGACGCTGATCGGCCAATGCGGCCTTCTCCTGGTCCTTGTCCTGTTTGCGGGGTTCGGGCTGACCCTGGCCCTGTCCTACATGGAGATGCGACGCGCCGTTTGGGACGGTTTCCATCAATCCCTTGACACCCAATCGGATTTGCTGGGCGAACGCCTGGCGCCCTTCGTCCGCGGTCGGGACGAACGGGGCGGCAATGCCTATCTGAGCGACCTTCCGGAAGAAAAGCTGAAAGCGCTGACCGCTGTCCGGGCCTATGATGAAGATCTCAATCTGATCATAGACTTCTCGGTGGACGATGCGATCAGCCCGCTGGCTGGCCTGCCGCCTCCGGCCGAGCTTCCGGCGCAGATCACCCTTCGGCGGACGGAGTCCGGCTATCTGTCCCGCCTGCCGCTGTGGACCCCGATCGGGGATCGCGGACCGGCCGTGGGGGTGCTCGAACTGATCCATGACCCGTCTCGGATCGAGACTCAAATCCGCGCGCGGCTGGTCAAGATGGTCATCGAGGAGATGATCATCAGCCTGGTCCTGGCCGCCGCGCTCATGTGGGTCTTGAACCGTCGCGTCGCCCGCCCGCTGGCCAATGTCCGCGAAGCGATGCACCGGATCGCCGACGACCGGGCCGACCTCGATCTCGACCCGCCCAAATGCCTTGAGATGCGAGAGATGCAGGACGCATTGCTGGTGTTCCAGGACCAGAACGCCCGGCGGCTGGAGTTCACGCGGAAGAACGCGGAAACCGAAGCCCGCAACGACGCTCTGCGGACCGAGCGGGAGGCTGCGATCCGCGAGGAGCGGGAGGCGACCGCCAAACGCGCCGCGGCCCAGGAAGAGGCGGTCCGCCTGCGTGAGGAGGCGCAGAACTGCCTGACCGCCGATCTCGAAACCCTGCTCTCCGCCGCGGTCGGCGGTCAATTCGATCACCGCATGCCGATCCTGGACGTGCCGGAAGAACAGCGCCCCTTGCGGACGATGGTCAATGCATTGATGGAACGGGTCGAGACCGAGGTGGGTGATGTCCTGGCCCATTTGAGCCGTCTATCCGACGGTGATCTGTCCGCGCGGCTCCGTGGCGACCGGGCCGGATCTTTCCAGCGCCTTCAGGATTCCACCAACGCGCTTGCTGCGACGCTTCAAGGCGCCCTCGTCGACATTTCGGAGCACGCCAATGGCATGCTCGACGACACAAGCGACTTGTCGGCGTCGGCCGAAAACCTGTCGAAGCGGACCGAGAACACGGCAGCGACGCTCGCTGAAACCACCAGCGCGCTGGAACGGATCGTCCAATCCATCGCATCGACGGCGCATATGACGGCCGAGGTGAACGCATTCGCGGATACCGCCCGCGGCGAAGCGGCGCGCAGCGACGAAGTGGTGCGGGACGCCGTCCACGCCATGCAGAAGATCCGTGCCGCTTCCGACGAGATCTCGAGCACGTTGGCCGTCATCAACGACATCGCTTTCCAGACGAACCTTCTGGCCCTGAATGCCGGGGTCGAGGCCGCCCGGGCCGGCGAGGCCGGGCGCGGCTTTGCGGTGGTTGCGTCCGAAGTGCGGGCCTTGGCCCAGCGGGCCGCCGATGCCGCCGCCAAGATCGACACCTTGATCGCCACCAGCGACAAGCAGATCGACCTCGGCGTCGAACAGGTCGGCCGGACAGGCGAGACGCTGTCGGGTCTGGGTGTCCGCATCAAGGAAATCGGCGCCCAAGTCACCGAGATCGCCCATGCGACCGAGGAGCAATCGAGGGCGGCCATGGAGATCAACGACGCCCTGACCGAAATCGATGCGGCGACACAACAGAACACGGCCATGTTCGAGGAAGTGTCGACCGCCAACCTTTCGCTCAAAGGGGCGGCATCGCGCATGTTGGAGCTGACCAAGCGGTTCGATACCGGAGCGGATGATCACACATTCGAACAGGAGTGGCAGGACGAAGATGGCGGTGAGACGGGCAGGGACGTGCACGCCGCCTGAGAATTTCCCCGGCTTCCGTCCGGGGAGCCAGATCCTCGGGATATCCGTAAAGCCGGCCCAGATTTGTTTTTCCTCCGCAGTCACGGAGGGGGGCCTGTCCATTTGTCCACCTTGCCTCTCCGCAGCCGTCTCGACCCGATCGCCAATGGTCGCGAGTACTGAATTTGGCCGCCGTTTCATCTCGGACCGCACCTGCCTCGGGTTGCCTTGGCGGCTCAGATGGCCTTCGCCATCCACGCGTATGCCGGCGGAGGCTGTTGGATCGTTGACACTGCATCCTTGCCCCTTCAGGGCCGCGCCAAGGCGCTTGCTCTCAGATTGCCGATTGTTTCCGCGGCGCACGCGGTGGGGCACGTGCCGTTGTCTATTTAGACCATCGGGAATCTTGGCTCTTTCTCAGGATAAGGGCTTGCGAAATCCAGTCGGCGGCGATATCCGCGCGGCTCTACGGAAGAGACCGCTCTCCATGGCGGTCCTCTGTCCGGTCGGGTTCGACGAGGGTTTCGGGTGGTCCGGGATCGTCCTCTCAACTTGAACCAGCGGTTGTCGGCCCCCGCAGGGGACGATCAATCCGCATCGTCGGAAGAACGACATGAAAAGCCAGAATATTCGCATCCGGCTCAAGGCGTTCGATTACCGCGTGCTGGACGCCAGCACCCAGGAAATCGTCAACACCGCCAAGCGCACGGGTGCCCAGGTGCGCGGGCCCATCCCGCTGCCCAACAAGATCGAGCGCTTCACCGTGCTCCGTGGCCCCCACGTCGACAAGAAATCCCGCGACCAGTGGGAGATCCGCACCCACAAGCGGATGCTCGACATCGTGGACCCCACCCCGCA
>JBCCCB010000401.1:0-3159 GCA_039033775.1 Pseudomonadota bacterium
CCCGGGCGCGGGCGGCTTCAACGTCGCCGGAAATGCGATCATCGACTATCCGGACCTTGCCAATAATTTCAGCAGACCCCCGAGCGGGATACTGGTGCAGTCGGGGATGAACTGGACCTGGATCGTCGACTACCACGCCATCTTCGGCAAGCGTAAGTCGCAGCGCCAGACAGAAGTCGCCAATGTTGCGCAGGTCTTCACTTACTATTCGGCCAGGCTGGTGAACGGCGTGGCGTATCCGCGGGTCATAATCGCCGGGGACTGGAACCTGCCGGCGGCGGATGCGGCCTTCGTGGCCGCGTGCCAAGCCGTGGGCGCCGGATGCCGGGTTGAGCCGATCGCGCAGTCCAGCCTGAAACGCAATGGCGGGCTCAGCCAGCCCTACGACCATTTCCTGTGGAACAACGCGAACACCACACTGGTGAACACGATGGTGATCGACCCTCCGACGGGGACCAACCGCGCGTTCTTTCGCAGTAACTATTCCGACCATCTCGGGATCAGTGCCGATGTTCAGTACTGAGGTCCGCTCCGATCTGATGGACCGATGGCGGCGCCTTGCGCCCACGCCTTCACGCATAATCTCAGGCGGCAATACAAGAAAAACCCGTGAAATCCGGCGCGGTGAATTTGCCTTCTCTTGGTGTTCGCTCTTGTCCGCCGGAGGAAGCAGGGCTGGGGGAGAGCGCAGGCAACTTCGCGTTGCCGGCATCCGAGCCTGCACAATGGCGGCGATGCTGTTCCTTGGCGCAGCGCCGGCTGCAGCGGCGGACGGCTGGCGCGACGCCTTCGTCGGCAGCGACGGCCGCGGTCCGGAGATGGTGAGCGTGCCAGGCGGTGAGTTCACCATGGGCACCCGGCCCGGTCATCCAGCCTACGAGGCGATGACCGTCGCGCATCGGGTCACCCTGAGCGGCTTTGCGATTGCCCGCCACGAGGTGACCGTTGCCGAGTTCGCACGATTTCTTGCCGACGCGGCGGCGGCGCCGCAGGAGGCCCGCGCTTACCTAACCCTGGACGCAACGGACGGGATCGCATGGCGGACGGATGGCGTCCACGTTGCGCCCGAGATGGCCTCGATGCCCGCGACTGCCGTCACCTGGCAAGGAGCGGTGGCCTATGCGGGGTGGTTGGCGGCGCATACGGGCCACGCCTACCGCCTGCCGACGGAGGCCGAATGGGAGTATGCAGCCAGGTTGAACCGGGCGGGCGCCCCCGGCCCCGATCTTCATTGCGGCAAGGGCGATGAGCGCGGCGCCCTGCCTGCTGCGATGGGGCGGCCAGGGGCGCTCGGCCTGCGGCACATGGCGGGGAACGTTTGGGAGTGGGTACTCGACTGCCACCGCGCCGATTTCTACCACTTCGCCCCGCGCCGCGATCCCCGTCTTTTCGACAGTCAGTGCCTGGCGCCGGTGATCCGGGGTGGCAGTTTCCGCGACGGGCCGGTGCTCTGCAACGCCGAGTACCGTGCCAACTTCTGGGCGGGCGGACACCCCGACGGCATCGGCTTTCGCGTTGCCCGCGAGCTTCGGCAGGTCGGCGAAGGGGGCGGGCGCGATGGTGGCTGAGATGCGTGCCCTTGGCCTGGCCGTGGTTCTGGCGGCGCTTTGCCTCGCGGCCTCGGGCGGGCTGCGCGCACAGGAAGCCGGGCGCACCGTCTTCACCTTTGCGATCGACGGCGATCGGGCGACGGAGCTTGTGGTGCGAAGCGGCCCTGCGGGCGACGCCCGGATCGGGATCACCGACAGCGAGGGCGCAGTCGATTTCGACCTTGTGCCCGGCTGGCTTCAGGTGATCGACAGTCAGACCGGCGCGACACTGATCGCGCGCTTCATCGACGAGCCCGCCAGCGAGATCGTCGTGCCAATGCCCATCCGCTTCACTGGGCGGCTGCTCGGCTTCGGGACCGATCCGACGGCAGTGACGCTCCATTTCGGGTACGGGCCGGACCTGCCGCTGGCAGACTACCAGCGCCTGGAGCATGACATGCGGCTCAGCCCCTCGCCTGGGGAGAACAGCGCCTTCGGGCTCGACCTGCCGCCGGTACCCGCGCGCTGGATCGAGGGGCGCCCACGGGCCGACGGCATCTTCTATAGCCCGTGGGTGCCGGTCGACGGGCGGGTCGAGCTGATCGTCCGCCATGCCGACGGCCGGACCGCGATGGTGCCGTTTGCGCCCTATGCGGGCCTCGCGCCCTACAGCGTCGTGAGCCTGCCCGACATCCAGGTGCAGTTTGCGGGCAGGGTGGAGATCGCAGTCGCGCCCGCCGATACGGCCCTGCCGCTGGTGCTCGATCTCGGCATCTCCGACATCGCCGTGGAGGGGCCGGATGCCGTGTCGCTCGCTCGCAGGCTGTCGCTCCTCAACCGCGTCGACCGGGATCTGGGCCAGCTTCTGACCGGGCGGCGGCGGCTGCAACTGGACCTCGAGGGGCAGCGCCGGCTGATCGGCGTGCCGCCGATGGAGGCGCTTTCGTACTACCTGACCAGCCCCACGCCCGGTATTGCCCGTGAGGGTCGACTGACGGTGCCACGCGACGGGGCAGCCACGGTCGCGTTCGAGGCATCGGCGATGCTTGGCGACCGGGGCAATCCTGCGACTGTCGCCGCCATTGCGGTGTTCGACGACGGCGCCCCCGCTGCCGGTGCCCGGGTGGTCTATTCAAGCTATCCGGACCGGTTCGAGACCGCCGCCGACGCGGACGGCCGGTTCGTGTTCGAGGGTGTGCCGCGCGACCGCGACGCCGTGATCTTCATCGATGCACCGGTCGATGGCGCGCCGCCGTTCGACCGCGTGACGCAGGATTTCCGTGTAGCAGCGCCAGTGCGCCAGGGCATCCTTGCCGCCGCCTCAGGCGATCGGCGCTTCGTGCTCGCCCGCCCCACGGCCGGTGCCGCGCCCTCCGCCGTGCCCGCCGCCGCAACTGGACCGGGTTCAGGGATCGGAGGCGGCCAGGATGGTGGGGGCGGCTTTGGCGCGGGCGGTGACGTGCCCCAGATCGGCAGCGACTTCTACGACTTCTGCAATGGCAGATACACGATGGCCGAGGACGACCCCGGTGTGGGGCCATTCTCCGAAGGGCCGGTCTTCGCTGCCTTCCGCTGGGTATCGGGCGAGAACGGCGTCGGGGTCGAGGAGGAAAACATCGTCATCAACGCG
>JBCCCB010000402.1:0-3152 GCA_039033775.1 Pseudomonadota bacterium
CCGAGGCTAAGTCGATCACGACCAGTGTC
Source organism: Pseudomonadota bacterium (assembly GCA_039033775.1). Lineage (GTDB taxonomy): Bacteria > Pseudomonadota > Alphaproteobacteria > Rhodobacterales > Rhodobacteraceae > Jannaschia. Next base: position 30 of record JBCCCB010000402.1, read on the forward strand.
TGTCGTGAATGCTCCGCCTTGCCAGTTGTCGTTGAAGTTACCTTTTCCACCATGGGCACGGTGCATTGCAAAAGCCATAGTGCCCAAGGATACAGAGCCACCAGTTTCTTCACCTTTGAAGGATGGATGATCTCGTGCGGAGAACTCCTGACGCTCTCCGCCGGAATACCACGCATTCCCCCCCGGATCGAGCGCGTTAATCGGATCCCCCCCGCATAGGCATACCGGTTTGTCCCCACCCCCGGCTCCGTCGGGTCCCACCAATCCGGCGACACGAAGATCCCCAGCTCCGGGCTCTGATACCGGGCGTTGAGATACATCAGCTCCGCATCCGCATCGCGCCGCGCGCCGATCCAGGAGAGGTCCTCCACCGGCGGGTTGTTGCTGGCGGTCACCACCATCTCGCCATAGGGCCGGAACACGCGCGCCTCGTCCACGTTGCCGGCCGCGTCGGTGATCAGCCGGACCGAGCCCAGATGGTCGGTATGGAGCCAGGACGTCCCGCCGCCCACGTCGATCTGCACGCTAGGATGCGGCCGGGGGATCATGCGGCGCAGGCTGGGGCCGGGGCGCCCGTCCTCACCCCGACGCCCGCAAGACCGCCAAGACATCGCTCGGCGGCACGTCCCCCGTCACAAACGCCTCGCCCACGCCCCGCGCCAGGACGAAGCGCAAGCGCCCGTCCACGACCTTCTTATCCTGCCCCATCAGCCCCAGCAGGTCCTCGGCCGAGGGCAGATCCCCCGGAATGTCCCGCAGGTCCCGCGTCATCCCCATGGCCTGCAAATGCCCACGCACCCGGCTCGGCGCCTCCTGGGAACACAGGCCCAGCCGCGCCGACAGATCGAAGGCCAAGGCGCACCCGACCGCGACCCCCTCGCCATGCAGCAACCGGTCCCCGTCATAGCCCGTCGCCGCCTCCAACGCGTGACAAAACGTGTGGCCCAGGTTCAAAAGCGCCCGATCCCCCTGCTCCGTCTCGTCGCGCACGACGATATCGGCCTTCATCTGAACCGAGCGCCGCACCGCCTCGGCCCGCAACGCCGCATCGGAGGCCAGCGCGGGCGCATTCGCTTCCAGCCAGCCAAAGAAATCCTCGTCCCCCAGCAGCCCGTACTTGGCCACCTCGCCATATCCGGCCAGGAAATCCCGCGCCGTCAGCGTGTCCAACACATCCACATCCGCCAGCACCAGCGACGGCTGGTGGAACGCGCCCACCAGGTTCTTGCCATGCCGCGTGTTGATCCCGGTCTTGCCGCCGACGGACGAATCCACCTGCGCCAGCAGCGAGGTCGGCACCTGCACGAACCGCACGCCCCGTCGCAACGTTGCGGCGGCGAAGCCGGCCAGGTCCCCGATCACACCGCCCCCGAACGCCACGATCACGTCGCCCCGCTCGCACCGTTCGTCCAGCAGCCAGTCGACCGCCTGACGCAACCCGTCCCAGGACTTGGTGCCCTCGCCGGGCGCCAGCGCGAGCGCCGGCGCGTCGACCCCGCCCAGCCCGGCGCGCAGGGCGTCCAGATGCAGCCCCGCCACGCGCGATTCGGTCAGCACGAAGACCCGATCCCGCCGCAGCAGCGGCGCGATCTCGGCGCCCGCCCCCGCGATCAGCCCCTGGCCGATCCGCACGTCATAGGCCCGGTCGCCCAGGGGGACATGCACCGTCACGCTCAAGACAGAACGCCGGCGCGCCGCAACGCGTCGCAGACCCGGTCCACCATGGACGCGATGGACGTCTCCGCCTGCGCCTCCACGACCAGGGCCGCCTTGGCATAAGACGGCTCCCGCTCGGCCAGCAGGCGCTCCAGCGTGGCGCGGGGATTGTCGGTCATCAGAAGCGGCCGGTGGGTGCGGCCCTTCACCCGGCCCCACAGGACCTCCAGATGGACTTTCAGCCAGACCGACACGCCGCCTTCGGCGATCGCGGCCCGATTCTCGGCCCGCAGGAACGCGCCGCCACCCGTCGACACGACGCCCGGCCCCTCGGACAACAGGCGCCGCAGCACCTCCGTCTCGCGCGCCCGGAAGAACGCCTCGCCGTCGCGCGCGAAGATCTCGGGCACCGTCATGCGCGCGGCCTCCTCCAGCGCGGCGTCGGTGTCGCGGAACGGCACGCGCAGCCGGTCCGCCAGCGCCGTGCCCACGGCCGTCTTGCCGCTGCCCATCATTCCCACCATCACCACCGGACGCCGCAATGCGGTCCCCGGCGGCGCCTTGTCGCCCACCGCCTGTGCCATCTCCGCCCCGAATGTTTCCTCCCGCATGGACAACTATATCTCCGCCCGCCACAATGGATGCAATGACAACGGGCAGGCAGGCATGTTCCGGTTTTTGAAATACCTCCTCATCCTCCTTGTGATCGGCGCGGCGGGTCTCTTCGGTTATTCCTACCTGTTGGAGCCGGACATCGCCCCCATCACAACCAATATTGAAATTGATGCGGGCTAGTCTGACGGTCCTTCTGTGGGCCTTGGCGGCCCCCGCCGCCGCGCAGATATCGGACCGCGCGACCGCGCCGGAGGCGCCCCAATCCGCCATTCCCTGGCTGTCGGACAGCCTGACGCGTCCCACGCGGCGCCCGGCGCCCGATGAACCGGTCGCCACGCCGCTGACGGGCACGGAAATCACCACCATGCCCCTGGGCGCACCGCGCCGCGATGCCGTGGGTCTGCGGCCGGCGGCGGCGACGGGCCTGCCGCGCGGCCTGTTCGCCGGATCCGACCCGATGCGGCTGGCCCAGTTGATCGCCCGGCAACCCGCCGACGCCCTGCCCGCCATGCAATCGCTGGTCCAAACCCTGCTGACCGCCGAATTCGACCCGCCCCGGGCCGCGACCGACCCGGACGCGCTGTTCTTCGCGCGGATCGACGCGCTGCTTCGGCTGGGCGCGCTGGACCAGGCGCAGGCGCTTCTGGAACAGGCGGGCGCCACCGACGCCAAGGCCTTCCGCCGCTGGTGGGACGCCTCGCTGCTGACCGGCTTCGACACCCGCGCCTGCGATGCCATGACCGCCAATCCCGGCATCGGGCCCCCCATGCCCGCCCGCAAAATATGCCTGTCGCGCAACGGCGGTTTGGCCCCCCCCCCCCTGACCCCGGGAAACCGCCCGGCGCATGGGGC
>JBCCCB010000403.1:0-3151 GCA_039033775.1 Pseudomonadota bacterium
CCCCGTCTTCGCCCCCCTCGGTCGGGTTGCCTTCCTGGTACATCCACGACAGGAACGGAAACTCGTTGCCGAATACCCACACGCCGATGGTCTTGCCTTTGAAGTCCTGCGGCCCGGTGATGCCCGTGTCCTTCCAGCAGGTCAGCATCAGGCCAGACGACTTGAACGGCTGGGCGATGTTGACGACCGGCAGGCCCTTCTCCCGCGCCGACAGCGCCGAGGGCATCCAGTTCAGCATGGCATCCGCGCCGCCGCCCGCCAGCACCTGCGGCGGTGCGATATCGGGCCCGCCGGGCAGGATGGTGACGTCCAGATCCTCGGCCTCGTAGAACCCCTTCTCCAACGCCACGTAATAGCCCGCGAACTGGGCCTGGGTGACCCATTGCAGTTGCAGCGTGACCTCGTCGGCGGCTAGCGCAGGCGTGGCGAGCCCCAGGGCCACGGCCCCGGATGCGATGAACTTGTTCATATTGATCTCCCTATTGAAAGCGCGATTCTATCGCCGCGCCCGTTGTGATGGATGCCAGAAGGTCAGCCGCTTCTCCAGGGCCGCGATCAGCCCGTAGGACAGCGACCCCGCCAGGGCAGCGACCACGATGGAGGCCCAGACCATGGGCAGGTTCAAGCGACCGACCTCGGTGCTGATCCGGAAGCCCATGCCCACCGTGGGACTGCCGAAAAATTCGGCGACGATGGCGCCGATCAGGGCAAGCGTGGTGGCGATCTTGAGACCGTTGAAGATGAAAGGCAGCGCGGCTTGCAGGCGCAGATATCGCAGTTCTTGGCCGGGCGTGGCGCCATAGGTCCGCATCAGGTCGCGCTGCATGGGCGAATTGTCCGACAGGCCCGCGACGGTGTTGATGAGGACTGGGAAGAAGACCATGACGACGACGACCGCCGCTTTGGATTCCCAGCCGAAGCCGTACCACATGACCAGGATCGGCGCGGTGCCGACGATGGGCAGGGCGGCCATGAAGTTGCCGACCGGCAGCAGGCCGCGGCGCAGGAAGTCGGAGCGGGCGACCAACATCGCCGTGGCGATGGCCGCCGCGCACCCGATCAGCCACCCGGTTAGAGCGCCTTTCAGCACCGTTTGCACGAAGTCGGCCCACAGCGTCGGGCCGTTCTGCGACAGCGCCACGGCGATCTGGGTGGGCGCGGGCAGGATGACGGTGGGGACCTCGAACAGACGGACGGTCATCTCCCACAGCAGCAGCAGCGTCAGGCCGAAGAGAACAGGGGAGGCCCACCGCCCAAAACTCTGCCCGGCAAGGCGCACGTTCAGGCCCCACAGCGCCGCCCAGGTCCCCAGAATCAGTGCGCCGCTCATCGCGCCAGCCCCATCCGCTTGAGCGTCAGCCGCTCGATCCCCGAGACCGTCGCCACCAGCAGCGCCGCGACGATGGCCGCCCCGAACAGCGCCGACCAGATCTGGATCGTCTGGCCGTAATAGCTGCCCGCCAGCAGGCGCGCGCCCAGGCCGCGCACGGCGCCTGTGGGCAGCTCTCCGATGATTGCGCCGACCAAGGCGGCGGCGATGGCGATCTTGAGGGAGGCGAAGAGGTAGGGCAGCGAGGTCGGCAGGCGCAGCGAAATCAGCGTGCGCAGACCGGACGCGTTCCAGGTGCGCATCAGGTCCAGATCGGCGGGCGAGGGCGCGCGCAGGCCCTTTACCATGCCGACGGTCACGGGGAAGAAGGACAGATAGGCGGAGATGATCGCCTTGGGCACCAACCCCTGTATGCCGATGGAGTTCAGCACGACGATAATCATCGGCGCGATGGCCAGGATCGGGATCGTCTGGGACGCGATAGCCCAGGGCATAACGCTGAGATCCATGACCCGGGAATGGACGATGCCGATGGCCAGAAGGATGCCGGCCAGCGATCCGATGGCGAAGCCCAGCAAGGTCGGCGCCAGGGTGATGCCGGCGTGGAAGACGAGGGAGCGGCGCGAGGTCGGGTCCTTCATCACAGTCGTGTCCCACAGTTCCGCCATCACCTGATGCGGCGCGGGCAGGCGCGGCCGCTCCTGCCCGTAGGCGCGGGCCACGGCCTCGCCAGGATTGGCCAGCGTCAGCGCCAGGCCCCCCATATTCCGCCGCTCCGCAGCGGTTGGGGGCGTGACGACGATTTCGGCGCGTTCGGCTTCCAACAGGCTCTGCTGGGCATTCATGGGAATGCAGGCCACGTACCAGAGCGCCACCAGGGCAGCGACCACCGATAGGACGGGGATCAGCTTGCTGGCCACGGATCGGGTGAGCCGCCCCAGGGTGCCATGGCTGCCGATCCCGGCGCCGGGGGCTGCGAGGGGCGTATCGGTCATGCGATCCTCCGGGCGTCGTGCGGGCGGAAGCCTCGGGATTTGCGTATTTGGGGACCAGTGATGGGGGAAGGGCCCGCGTTAAGGTTAATGCGCGCTTTGGTCATCACTGGTCCAAAAATACGCATGGCGCCCCACCAGCAGGCAGCGCGCGGTACGAGGTTAACCGAATCTTCAGCCCAAAGATGTAAAGATCGCGGCGCGGGACAGGCTGGCGAGCCGATGACCGTGACCGGTGATGCGGGGGCCTTTGTGGCTCCCGTATCCTTCCCGGCGATCATGCCCGCCACTCCATAAGGATTTCGGACACGCCGTCGTCTCCTGGCAGATCACGGGCGATCGTAACGAAACCTTCGCGCTCATAGAAGCGATGGGCGGCTCCGTTGGGTGTGTGGCTCCGCAGCTTCAGGTAGGTGCGACCCTGCTTTGCGCGGTCGACCAGCGCGCGGCCCACGCCTTGCCCGGGATGGGCAGTGTAGAGGCCAAAGATATGGTCGTCCTCCGCTTTCAGCGACAGATAGCCAAGGATCGCGCCATCCCGTTCGGCCACCCAGGCCTCCCGGATCGGGAAGCCCTCGCGCATGATCTTTTCCAGCCGCGCGCATGTTGGGCCATCGGGCATCCAATCGGTCGCGGCGATCCAGTCGGCCACGATGGCGGCACAGGCGGGGGCGTCCGCGGCGGTGGCGCGGCGGATATTCATCGGTCCTGCCTCCACCGGCGCCCGATGCGCCAAAGGGAGAGGCCGATGACGAAGATCGCAACGCCTTGGAGAAAGACGATCTCCGCGCCGGGTAGGGAGCGATCCACGAGGAACCAGAGCGCGACG
>JBCCCB010000404.1:0-3087 GCA_039033775.1 Pseudomonadota bacterium
CCCAGCGTCACGCCCCGCACGGCGAACGACACCATCAGCGCCGCCCATAGCCCGTGGTTCCCCAAAATCGGCACGAAGGCCGCCAGCGCCAGAAGATAGGCCACGAAGCTCACCATCATCATGTTGCGCATGTCCCGCGTCCGGGTCGCGCCGATGAACACACCGTCCAGAACCCAGGCCGCGACGCCGATCAGCGGCGCGGCGACCATCCACGGCAGGTAGACCCGCGCCGCCGCGCGCACGTCTTCGGCGGTGGCCATCAGGTCCACGATCCAAGGTCCGAAGACGGCGAAGCCAAGTGCCAGAGCCGTCACCGTCCCCAGGCCCCAAGAAGCGCACATCACCACCGCCCGGCGAAGTCGCCCCAGGTCGCCCGCACCGAAATAGCGGCCCACCAGAGCCTCGACCGCGAAGGCGAAGCCGTCCAGCGCGTAGGACGTGATATAAAGGAATTGCAACAGCACCTGATTGGCCGCCAGGGCCACCGTGCCGAACCGGCCGCCCATCAGCAGGAACGACGTGAACGTCGCCTGCAGCAGCAGCGTACGGATCAGGATGTCGCCGTTCACCGTCAGCATCCGCCGCAACCGCACCCCGTCGAAGACCGAGGCCGGATCCCGCCAGCCACCGCCCCGGAAGGCCATGCGGCAGAACCAGAGCGCCACGGCCAAGCCTGAATATTCCGCCAGGAAGGTCGCGACGGCCACACCCTGCACGCCCCAGCCAAGGCCCAGCACGAACCACAGGTCCAGCACGATGTTGATGCCGTTCATGACCAGTTGCACAGCCAGGACGGCGCCCGTCCGCTCCTGCGCGATCAGCCAGCCGGTCAGCCCGTAGATCGCGATGGCCGCGGGCGACGACCAGATGCGGATCGCCATATAGCTGCGGGCCAAATCCTGAACCTCGTCGGTCAGCGGCGCGATGGCGAAGGCCCCGGCGAACAGGGCCACCTGCCCCACGATCAGCACCGCCCCCGCCGCCCCGGCGATCAGCAGCGCCCGGCTCAACAGCGCCACGACCTCGTGCGGGTCATTCGCCCCCAGAGCTTGGGCCACCAGCCCCGTGGTCCCCATGCGCAGGAACCCGAAGTCCAATAGACCGAGGTCAGCACGATCGCCCCCGCGCCCACCGCCGCGATGGGCGCCGCCTCCCCCATTTGGCCCACGACGCCGGTATCGACCGCGCCCAGGATCGGCACAGTTGCATTCGACAGGACCACCGGCACGGCGATCTTCAGGATACGGCGATGGGTTAGGTCCGGCGCGACGCGCATCACCCCTCGCGCCGGGGCATCAGGAAATGCCCGGTGGCCTGGGCGAACAGCCGGTCGCGATTGTCCTGCCAGCCTTCCACATGCACCGAGGCATAGCGTCGCCCCGACCGGTTGATCCGGGCCCGCGCATAGGCGTCCCGCGGCAGGCCCGAGCGCAGGAAATCCACGTTCATGTCGATGGTCTTCGGAAGACGGGGCAGCGTGTCGAAGGTCAGGCCCTCCGCCTCCAGCCGCCCGGTCTCCAGATCGTCCCAGAGCATCGCCCAGGACAGGGTGACGATGGCCGTCACCTCCAGGAAGGCCGCCGTCACGCCGCCATGCAGGGCAGGCAGCACCGGGTTGCCGATCAGCTTGTCGTCGTAATGCAGGACGCCCGTCAGCTCGTCCCCGCGCCGGTCGAACCCGATCCCCAGGAAGCGGATATAGGGCACGCCCTCGACCAAAGCCCGCAAGGCCGCGTCGCGCCGCTGCTTGACCACCTGAATGGGCTCGGGCCGCTTCATTTTCGGTCCAACGTGAAGGCCCCGGTGGCTTGGGCGACCACCCCGTCCTCGTCCGCCGCCTCGGCCCGGACGAAGGCCACAGAGCGGGTAACGGTGTGGCAGATGGCCGTCGCCGTGATCGTCTGATGCGGCACTGCGGCGCGCATATAGTCGATCCGCAGATCCATCGTCGCGGTCGAGCCGCCCGCGTCCGGGTGGCACAGCACTGCCGCGCCGCCCGCGGTATCCATCAGGGCAGACACGGCCCCGCCGTGGATTACGCTGGTTCGCGGATCGCCAACCAGTGCCTCGGCCCAGGGCATCGAGATCACGGCCCGCCCTTCATCCACCGCTTCGATGGCCATACCCAGGGCCTTGCAATGCGGCAGTGCGGCGATGAATTGATGGGCCGCCCGGCTTCGGGCATCGTTCGGGTCTGGCGCGCTCATGCACGCAGGATTGACCCCGTGTCGGCCGGGCCGCAACCCCTCGGAATAGACAGCGCCCCCCCCGTCATGCCAGAATGTCGCAACGGAGGCGCTGCCACCGGGAGGGATGGGGCATGTCGGATCGGCTTGACTTCAAAGCCATGTGCGCGCGGTTCGACGTGACGCCTCGGACGCTGCGCCATTACGAATATATCGAGTTGCTCTTCCCCGAACGGGTCGGCCGGGCCCGGTTCTACGGCCCCCGCGAAGTCGCCCGCATGACGTTGATTCTGCGCGGCCGGAAATTCGGCTTCTCGCTGGAAGAGATCCGGCAATGGCTGGACCTCTACGACGCCGATCCCGAGGGGCGGACGCAGATGCAGGCCTGGATCGACCTGGCCGACGGTCAACTGGACGAGTTAGCGGAACGCCGTCGCCATCTGGACGAAGCCATCGACGAATTGACGGCCCTGCGCGACAAGGTCCGCACCGACCTGGCGGCCAAGAAGGCCTAGCGGCGCGGGGCCAGGGGCGCGCGCGGAAGGGCGTTGTCGACCGAGGGCGCGAGCCCGTCCATCGGGTCGGCAGATGGCGATAGGACGGAGACCCGGTCGTTCGGGCCGTCCCGCATCTTTACCGAGGCGAAATACGTGCCCCTCGGCCATCACATCCTTCCGGACTGAGGAATGATGTCGTCTCGCCCCAGGCCGTCGTGACGACCACATCCCGGTCCAGGTCGGCCAGTCGGTCCAAGACCCGCTCGGGCGTCACGGCCGCCCGCTCGAACGCCGCAAGGTCTGCGCCGGCCGCCAAACGAAACATCACCGTTTCCATGACACGCGATTCCATGGGCCCACGGTCTCCAAACTCCCAGGACCTCCGCTCTCGCCCCCCGCTAACA
>JBCCCB010000405.1:0-3086 GCA_039033775.1 Pseudomonadota bacterium
CCTCCAGTAGAGGCCAAGCCAATACTTAGTATCATACATTCTGTTGAAACCTTCATAGTACGGAAAGTTTGGACTGGCAAACCCTCTCCGCCCGCACAGACACAGACCAGTTACGATCCCGTCACCAAAACCGTGCGAACGCACGTTCGCACAGGGGGTGCACGGCAGGTGCATGCCAGGCGCCCCCCCGCTATAGCTCTCCCATGCGCCCCATCCCCGCCATCCTGATCCTCGCCGCCGGTGCCTCCGCGCGCATGCGCGGCGCCGACAAGCTCCTCCAGGACATCGACGGCACGCCGCTGATCCTGCGCGCCACCCGCGCCGCCTGCGCGGTCTCGCCCGAGGTCATCGTCGCCCTGCCGCCGGCCTCGCCCCGCCGCCTCTGGCTGACCGACACGCCCGCCCGCCTGATCGAGGTCGAAGACCGCGCCATGTCCGCCTCGATCCGGGCGGGCCTGGCGGCCTGCACCCGGGATGCGCTGATGATCCATCTGGCCGACATGCCCGAAATCGGCGCCGCCGAGATGCAGATGCTGGCCGATGCCTGGACCACATCCAAGTCCCGGACCGCCCGCGCCGCGACCGAAGACGGCCGGCCGGGACAGCCGGTCATCTTTGCCCGTCCCCTGTTCCCAGCCCTGGCCGAACTGACGGGCGATACCGGCGCCAAGCCATTGCTAAGAAAAGAAAGTCCTGATGTGATCCGCCTGCCCGGCCAAGCCGCCATCACCGATCTCGACACGCCCGAGTCCTGGGCCGCGTGGCACGCGGCACGGCGCCGGGACGTCCCGTAGGCCAGCCGCATCCGATGCCGGGAAATTGAGTTGACCACCGGTCGACCGATGTCGAAGCTAATCCCATCTTCAACGGAGATTTCCCATGCGCCGCCATCACCTGCCCCTCGTCGCACCAACCGTTCTCGCCATCGCCGGAACCGCCTTCGCCGCCGGCCACGCCGATGTCCCCGCCGAGATCAAGGCTCGCCAAGGCCTGATGAACATCCTGGCGTTGAACCTCGGCACCGTGGGCAACATGGCGCGCGGAAACACCGACTACGATGCCGAGGCGGCCCAGATCGCCGCCGACAGTCTCGTCGCCGTCACCGCGATCCCCCAATCCCCGTTCTGGACGCCGGGCACCTCGACGGCCGATACCGACCAGACCCGCGCGCTGCCCGCCATCTGGGAGGACAATGCCGGCTTCGGTGAGAAGTTCATGGCCTTCGCAGAGGCCGCGTCGGGCCTCCAGGCCGTCGCCGGCGACGGGCTCGAGCCGCTCCAGGGAGCTGTGCAGACGTTGGGTCGCACTTGCGGCGGCTGCCACGACGATTATCGCCAGCCCTCCGAATAGGCCATGGGGCGCCTCGGCCTCTGGGTCGCGATCCTCGCGGCCGGGGCCGCGATCCTAGGCCTCTGGCTCACGGCGCCGCAGGGCCTGCCCGACGAAACCGTCGCCGGGCTCAGTGGTGACGCGGGCCGGGGCGAGACGGTGTTCTGGGCCGCCGGCTGCGCCTCGTGCCACGCGGCGGACGATGCCGAGGGCGCGGCGCGCCTGATCCTGACGGGGGGGCAGGCCTTCCCGTCGGATTTCGGCACCTTCTACGCGCCGAATGTCTCGATGCATCCCGAAGCTGGCATCGGCGCCTGGACGTTTCCGCAATTCGCCGACGCCGTCCAACGCGGCGTCTCGCCCGATGGCGACCATTACTATCCGGCCTTTCCCTATACCGCCTACGGCCTGGCCGAGATCCAGGACATCGCCGATCTCTGGGCGTTCTGGCAGACCCTGCCGGCCACGGACGCGGCCAGCCGATCCCATGAGGTGGGCTTCCCGTTCTCGATCCGCCGGGCTGTGGGCGCGTGGAAGCTCCTCTATGCACCCGACGGCTTCACCCTGCCCCAGCCGGACGATCCCCAGATCGCGCGCGGCCGTTACCTGGCTGAGGCACTGGGCCATTGCGGGGAATGCCATACCCCGCGCGACGCCCTAGGCGGGCTGGACCGCACGCGTTGGCTGGCGGGGGCGCCGAACCCAACGGGCCAGGGCCGGATCCCCAACGTGACCCCCGCCGCGCTGACCTGGTCCGCGTCCGAGATCGCCGCCTATCTGAACGACGGCTTCACCCCCGATTTCGACAGCGCAGGTGGCCACATGGTCGCAGTCATCCGCAACCTGGCCAATCTGAGCGACGCGGACCGCGCCGCCATCGCGGCCTATCTGAAGGCGGTGCCGCCGGTGGAATAGGCGCTCAGCCCCCGGCCGCCAACTCGATGGCGACGTCGCGCCGGTCGCGCCCGTTGCGCAGGCGCAGCGTCACCCGGTCGCCCGGCACATGCCGGTCCAGCTGCGCCAGCAGATCGTCCAACGTGGCCACCGGCTCTCCGTCGATGGCTTCGATGACATCGCCAGGCACGAAGCCGTTCGCCGTCATCTGCGCCGGCTGCAAGCCCGCCGCCTCGGCCGGACCCCCTGGCAGGACGCCCAGCACGACCACCCCCGGCGGCTGACCCGACGACCGCAGGATCGCGTCGGCGCGCGGATCCCCCGACACGCCCAAAGCGGGCGGCGAATACCGCCCCCGCGCGATCAGTTGCGGCACCACTCGCCGCACCGCATCCACCGGGATCGCGAAGCCGATCCCGGCACTCGCCCCCGAGGGCGAGAAGATCGCCGTGTTCACTCCGATCAACCGCCCGGAGCTGTCCAGCAGCGGCCCGCCGGAATTGCCCGGATTGATCGCCGCATCGGTCTGGATCGCGCTGCGGATCGTCACGCCGTTCTGGCCCGGCACATCGCGCCCCAGCGCGCTGACGACGCCGGTGGTCAGCGTGAAATCCAGTCCGAACGGATTGCCGATGGCATAGACGTTCTGCCCCACTTGCAGGTCGGCCGACCGTCCCAACTCGAACGGTCGCATGCCGCCCATGCTCGGCACTTGCAAAACGGCCAAATCGTGGCGTTCGTCTACCCCCACCACCCGCGCCTCGATGGCCCGCCCGCCCGGCAGGCGAACGCTGGCGCCATTGGACCCGCTCAGCACGTGGGCATTGGTGACCACATAGCCCGATTCGTCCCAGACGAACCCG
>JBCCCB010000406.1:0-3079 GCA_039033775.1 Pseudomonadota bacterium
ATTCTGACTGAAAACGGGGCAGTTAACGGATATAGGCGGGGCGGAATAGCTGCGGCACATATAACAGGGTTTAAAATCAACGACATGTTTGTTTGCAGTATGGGCTTCCGGCAATGCAGGTAGGCGTATTGCTCCTATTGAGAGGCCTCTATGTGTCGGTTGCAATCGTCGCTTTGTCTGGCTGCGTTGAGAAAACTGAAAAAGATGAGTGGCTCCCCGCGTCGGGTGTCGACGCAATAATCGCTGGATTGGATTTTCGAGATGGTCGGCTACTTGCAGATGTCTCGATTAGGAATGAGACAAGTGTTGACGTGTGTTTATCTTCAAATCCCGACTCCTTATTTCTAAGAATTTTCACAGTTGAGGATGATGGGCTACTTCTCTTCCATCGGCCAGATCCTCTATTGGGGCCAGGAGCGCCCGGGGGAGTGTCGGATGCTAGGTTGATAGTGGGCGCCGACGAAGTTGTGAATACTACTGGTTTTTATGATGTTTCTGGCGAGCCAGGAGTTTTCAATCAAGATCAGTCACCACGCAGGGAGTACAGGGCCGGTGAGAAACTGTATTTGACAGCGGTTGTCATCTTGTTCCCTTGTGATGAACCAGATATTGAAGCAGCGACGCTTGCGGGAACGCAGCGAAGTCTAAGTACCATGGAAAGATTTGACTTTTTTCTTCCACCGACAACGCATCAATAAGCAAGCGTAGGGTGGGTGAAACCCACCATATTTGCCTTCCTAACTGAGATCAAATCGTCGAGATCTCCACCCGTCAAAACCGCTCCGCCACCCCCCGCTCCCGCACCGAGGGCGCCAGCCGCACCGTCGCCAAGGTCCGCTGTCGCTGCTCCGCTTCCACCACAACCACATAGAGCAACCGCGTCAGACCCGCGCCGGGCGCCAGCGTAGCCTCGTCCGGCACGCTGGGCGCCCCACCACGAGCCTCAATCATCTCCCGCACAGCCGGCGCCATCCCCGCCGTCGCCACCTCGGCCCGATCCGACCACATTGTCGCCAGGACCGGCAGCTCCGCCCGGCGCGCCGGTGGCACGCCCATCACAACGGCCGCCGGAGTCAGGGTCTTGGACCGCCCTCCAAGGACCGCCGCCCGCCATGTTCGAACGGGGGGCGTAACCGTCCCCAGAGCAAGGGCGGGTTCGGCGGGGCGGGGGCTCAGGGCTCCGCCAGGGATTGGAGGTCCCGCAGCACGGCCACGCGGATCGCCGAGGCCAGGCCAGACGACACGCCGCGGTCGCGGTCGATCTGGGCGGCGAGGGCATTGATGGACATGCCGCGGCGCTTGGCCATGTCGACGAAGGCGATCCAGAACGCGTCTTCCAACGACACGGACGTGCGGTGACCGTGCAGCGTCAGCGAACGTTTCCGGGGCCGTGCGTCGATCATTCGGTCTCGTGGCCATCCAGATCGCGTTTCGCCTTGTCGGCCGCGGCCTTCTCGGCGGCTTTCTGGGCCCTGGTCCGGCCATGGCGCACGGCGTTCTCGTCGCCCCGCGCGGCCTTTTCGGCGCGGGCGCGGGCCTTGCGGGCCTGTTGGAGGTTGATGACCTTTCCCATGGGGCAAGCTCTACGCGACTCGCGCGGGGCGGGCCAGATGGCGACGATGGACCTCGATCATCCAGCCGAGCATCGTGGCGTTCAGGACATGCCAGAGGAAATGGGTGCCGACGGGAATCGTCGGGCAGAGAGCCTCGTCCAGGCTCCGGAAGGTGAGCGAGACGGTCAGGAGGATGGCGCCAAGGGAGAGGCCGCGCGCGGTGGCGCGATCGGGGAGGGCGGTCGCATAGGCGGCGATCAGGAGGGGGACGGGCCAGTAGGCGGCGCTGATCTGAAAGAAGGGGAGGCGCGCGAAGATCCAGCCCGTGGCGGCGGCGTAGGGGAGGAAGGCCAATGTGCCGAGAAGCGCCAGCCAGAGGGGCCAGCGCCAGAAGTCGCGGTTGGCGGCAAACACATAGGCGAGGATGAAGAGAGCGATGGGCAGGACGTCCGAGGCCGCCGCCCAGGGCGTGGCGAAGGTGTGGAAGAGGAAGCTGCCCAGGCCGATTGTCGCCAGAAGGGCGATGAGGGTGGCCTGGATCGGCGTGCGGGTGCCGGAGGTCCGGCGCCACATGAGCCAAGCGGCCAGGAGGAAGGCGGCGTTGGTGAGGGCGTTGACGGGCTCGGCCCAGAAGGTGGGGCCCAGGCGTTCGCAATAGGCGTCGATTTGGGCGGTCCAGTCCATTTGGGGGACTCTGCTGGCGGCGTGGGCGGGGGCGTTTCAGTCCCGGCCGTGGGGAAAGATGGCGCCCGTGGGATTTGCGTATTTTGGGACCGATGATGGAGGGGCGCGTCAGGGTTAACGGCCCGAGGTCGACGCGTCCCAGATTGCGGCCGGGAAGGGGCTTTTGCCGGCTGGGCCTAGTCCTTCGGGCCGATCATCAATTCGGGGCGGACGACGCGGTCGAAGGTGTCTTCGTCGACCAGGCCCAGGGCGATGGCTTCTTCGCGCAAGGTGGTGCCGTTCTTGTGGGCGGTCTTGGCGACCTTGGTGGCGTTGTCGTAGCCGATGGTGGGGGCAAGCGCGGTGACCAGCATCAGGCTTTCCTTCATCAACTTGTCGATGCGGTCGGTATTGGCTTGGGTGCCTTCGACCATGTTGTCGGTGAAGCTGCCGGCGGCGTCGCCCAAGAGTTGCATGGATTGGAGCAGATTGTAGCTCATCATCGGGTTGTAGACGTTCAGCTCGAAATGGCCCTGGCTGCCGGCGAAGCCGATGGCGGCGTCGTTGCCCATGACGTGGGCGCAGACCATGGTGAGGGCCTCGGCTTGGGTGGGGTTGACCTTGCCGGGCATGATCGAGGAGCCGGGCTCGTTTTCCGGCAGGATCAACTCGCCCAATCCCGAGCGGGGTCCGGAGCCGAGGAGCCGCATGTCGTTGGCGATCTTGAAGAGGCTGGCGGCGACGGTCTTCAGCGCGCCGGAGAACATGACCATGGCGTCGTGGGCGGCGAGGGCCTCGAACTTGTTCGGTGCCGTTACGAAGGGAAGTTGCGTGATATCAGCGATTTCCGCGGCGACCTTTTC
>JBCCCB010000407.1:0-3073 GCA_039033775.1 Pseudomonadota bacterium
CGCCTGCGATCCGGCTTGTCGCTGCGGCCACCTCCGAGGGCGCACAATAGGAGACGATGTCACCGAATGTGGGTTTCAGACGCGGATCCAGCAAGCAGGGCCGCCCGGTCAGGATGGCTTCGACCACCGTGCGTCCGAAGGCTTCCACCAGAAGCGGGTGATAATGATAGGCGAAGATATCGAGGGAATTGAGAAACGCGGCGACCGGCTCCGCCCCGAAGGCCAGCACCTCCCACCGGTCGGGATGGGCGCCCCGGGCCGCCAATTCGTCGGCCGGACAGCCCAGGACACGAACGCGCAGGTCCCGGCTCGCGGGCAAGGCCGCGTCGATCTCGGCGCCCGTCGCCGGAAACTTCAGCACGTCCGGGCGCCCGTGGCGGCCGATGGTCAGGATATCGCCATCGAACGGCGCGCGGTCCATAGGCCAGTCGTTGGGATCGAAGATATTGGGCCAATCGAGCCCGGTCTGGCGCAGGAGCGGGGCATAGGCCGCCATCTGCGCGCGCACCGCAGCCGAGACGGGTGCGATGCGGGCGGACAATCCCAGGGCCCCGCGCGCGCGGCGAAGGGCGTCGAACGGATTGTATTCCACCGATCCATCGGCCCGGAACGGCTGGTGATGGGCGATCAGCAGACTGTGCTCGGCCCGCAGATCCGCCCGTTCCTCGATCCCGCGGGCGAAGACCAGCGGGTGGTGCAGGAAGGCGAATTCGGCCCGGGCCGATGTTCCGGGCGCCAAAGCCGTGACGCCGGGCAGATCGCGCAAGGCCAGGGCCTTCGGGTTCGGCGCATCGCGCGCGTCATCCAGATAGGCGGATCGGACGAACAGAAGGCCGATGCGCAGGCCCAGATCCGACAGCGCCGTCACATCCGCCGCCAGCGCGGCGGTGCTGCCACCGGCGAAGCGGGCATCGGCCACGACCAGCGCGTCGAACGCCGCCCCGCTCATCGCGTACCCAACCGGCCGACGGCCTCGCGCCCAAGCCGGGCCAGCAGATCGGCACCGACCTGGGGCGGGCCCCAGAAACATCCGGCGGCCGCGCGCAGATCCGACGTCCGAACGGCGTCGATCATTCGGCGCCAGGCCCATTTCTTCCGCTGTTCCAACAAATGCGCCCGCAACGCTGTCCGCACGCCGCCCGGTAGGTCAGGGCGGGTCAGCATCGCCAGATCGGCGCCGATCAGATGGGCATGGGCTTCGGTCGGGTGCTGCCCCGACAGGGATCCGGGCCGGACCATCGCCACATAACCCGCCGGGTCGGTCAGCACCCAGCGGGCGCCCGCGATCAAGGTCTGGGTGTAGAGCACGAAATCCTCGCCCAGCCGGATCGCCGGGTCGTAGTCGAGCCCGTGTCGCGCCAGGAAGGCCCGCGACATCAGCGGTTTCAGAAAGCCCAATTCACGCCGTCCGCCCTGGTGGCTGGAAAGGTTGCCGCGGACGAAGGATTCGGCGTCGAGTGCGAGAATGCCCAGCCGGTCATCCGACAGCATGCGGCGCCGCTGATCGTCCGGTACCCCTTCGGCCTGTTTCCAGAGATCGTCTGCCACGAAATCCGCGCCCTCTCTCCCGGCGATCTCCATCAAGGTCGACAGACGATCGGGGGCCATGTGGTCGTCGGCGTCCAGCACGGCGATCCAGGGCGCGCGACTTTCCGCTATGGCCCGGTTGCGGGCCGCGGACGGCCCGCCATTCGCGGCCTGTCGCAGCACATGCAGGGCCGGGGCGCCCGCGGCTAGGCGCTCGGCCAGGGCGGCGGTCCCGTCGGTCGACGCGTCGTCGACCACGATCACCTCGACCGGGACCGTCTGGGCCAAGGCGCTTTCCACCGCCCGGGTAAGCGTCCGCTCGGCGTTCCAGGCGGCGATCACCACGGTGACAAGCGGAGCACCGTCAACCATCTGCCGGCCCCTCGTCCGAGCACATCGGCGCGCCCGACCCCATCGGGCGATAGGAAATGCAATAATACCGGGCGCGCGTATCGGTGTCGGGCGGCGCTTCACCGGACCAGCTATCTTGGGCGACGCCACCGCCCCAGACATTGAACATGATCCGCCCGGGAATGTCGGGCAGGCTACGATCCGTCCCTTCGACGCGGAAGATCTCGGTGCCGTCCACGAACCAGACGATCCGCTCCGGCGTCCAATCGAAAGTATAGAGATGTGGGCCGTCCGCCGCGTCGAAGCCCAGGTCCAGCCATTGCCCCGGCAGCCGTTCGCCCTTGGCGAAGCGGGTCACCCAGACCTTGGTGGTGTCGCGGCCCAGGAACTCGAAGTCGATCTCGTCCTGGGGGTCGCCGTAGAACGGGCCGGTATAGGTGAAGAAGCTGGAAATCACGCCGTAGCCGCGCGCCGCGGTCATCACCACTTCGTAGCGTCCGAAATGGGTCCTGCGTTTGCGCTGTATCTCGGCGCCGAAGAACATCTTGTCCGCTTCGGGCGGGGCCGGGGTTAGCGACAATTGAAGCGCGCCGTCGGCCCAGCCGACCGATTCGCGGCGCCAGGCCGTGCGAAAGCCGTCTTGCCGGATGGCGAAATGCGACACCTGCCAGCCATTCCCCAACCGGGTTTCCTGGTCGAATCGCGACAGGAACGCGCCTTCGGGGTCTGCTGTGGTGGGTGCCGTCGACATAAAAAGAAGACCCAACCCAAACAGGACGGGCGCAACCAGACGCTGCTGGACGCGGCTCATGGCAATTGCAAACATCTTAAACGAACTTCAATAAATCCATCGAATGTCATGAGATTACGCCGATGACCGACATCAAGGCAACGGTGATCATCGCCGCATGGAACGCCGAGGCCGAGTTATCTCGCAGCCTCCGCTCTGCCCTGGCCCAGGCAATCCCGGTCGAGGTGATCGTCGCCGACGATGCGTCGACCGACGGCACCGCGTCCTTGGTTGAAACCATGGCGCAGGCCGATCCCCGCGTCGTCCTGGTGCGGCAGGCGGTGAACGGGGGGCCGGGGGCTGCCCGCAATGTGGCCATCGAGGCGGCCCGTGGCGACTGGATCGCCGTCCTGGATGCCGACGATACGATGCGGCCCGACCGTCTGGCGAAGATGATCGCCGAAG
>JBCCCB010000408.1:0-3057 GCA_039033775.1 Pseudomonadota bacterium
CCGGTCGGCCAACACGATGGCCTCGTCCACGTCGTTGGTGATCAGAACGCAGGTCTTCCGCTCCGCCTCCCAGATCCGTTCGATCTCGTCGGCCAGGTTCGCCCGCGTCAGCGCGTCCAGTGCGCTCAGCGGCTCGTCCAGCAGCAACACCTCCGGGTTCATCGCCAGCGCGCGGGCCACATTCACCCGCTGCCGCATCCCGCCCGACAATTCCGCCGGACGCCGCGTGGCCGCATGGCTCAGCCCCACCATCTTCACATAATGGTCGACCTTCTCGGCCCGCTCCGCCCGTGACAACTTCGGGAACAGCGTATCCACGGCCAAGGCCACGTTCCCCGTCACCGTCAGCCACGGCATCAGCGAGTAGGACTGGAAAATCACCCCCCGCTCCGGCCCCGGCCCGGTGATCGGCGCGCCCTTGAACGACACCTGGCCCTTCGTCGGGCTATCCAACCCCGCCATCAAGTTGATCAGCGTCGTCTTCCCCGTGCCCGAGAATCCCAGCAGAACCAGGAACTCCCCTTCGCGCACCTCCAACTCGATGTCCTTCAACACCGGCGTGTCGCCGTAGGACTTGGAGACCTTGTCGAACGTCAGAACAGCCATCCCGCTCACCGATTGTTCGTGAAGGTAAACAGCGACTGGATCGCGTACATCAGCCGGTCCAGCAGGAACCCGATGATCCCGATGGTCAGCACCGCCACCATGATCCGCGCCAACGATTGCGAGGACCCGTTCTGGAACTCATCCCAGACGAACTTCCCCAGCCCCGGATTCTGCGCCAACATCTCGGCCGCGATCAGCACCATCCAGCCCACGCCCAAGCTCAGGCGCAACCCGGTGAAGATCAGCGGCAGGGCGGACGGCAAGACCAGCTTCGTGATCTTCGACCAGGTCCCCATCTTCAGCACCTTCGACACCGACACGAGGTCCTTGTCGATGCTCGCCACCCCCAACGCCGTATTGATCAGCGTCGGCCAGAGGGAGCACAGCGTCACCGTGATCGCCGAGACCAGGAACGACTTCGCAAACAGCCCGTCCTGTGTGACGTAGACCGCGCTGACGACCATCGTCACGATGGGCAGCCAGGCCAAAGGCGAGACCGGCTTGAAGATCTGGATCAGCGGGTTCAGCGCCGCATTCGCCGTGGGCGACAACCCCGCCGCGATTCCCAGCGGCACGGCGACCACGGTGGCAATCAGAAACCCGAAGAACACCGTCCCGATGCTCGTCCAGATCTGGTCGTAATAAGACGGCGCCCCCGTATAGGCCCGCTCGATGGGCTCCTGCCCCTGGGCCACCCGCCGCTCGTTCAACGTCGCGACCTGCTCCTGGAACCGCGCCTCACTCGCCGCCTTGGACGCGGCGTCCTGGTGCAGGTTCACCGCCTGCTCCCACACCGCCGCCGGTCCTGGCACCGCGCCCAGCGAGGTCTGGACCTGCGGCGCCAAGGTGGCCCACATCGTCAGGAAGGCGATGATGGCCACCAACGGCACGCCCAACAGGCGCCAGATCTCGGAAATCTGCCCCTTTGGATTGTCCCCCGCCGCGG
Source organism: Pseudomonadota bacterium (assembly GCA_039033775.1). GTDB lineage: Bacteria > Pseudomonadota > Alphaproteobacteria > Rhodobacterales > Rhodobacteraceae > Jannaschia. The sequence continues at coordinate 1,553 of JBCCCB010000408.1, forward strand.
CCCGCAGCACCGGCGTCAGCCAGCTCAGCCCCAGCACCTGGAACCACTTGTCGGCGGCATTGATGCGCGTGAACAGCTTCGCCCGCCGCGCCTCTCGGGCCAGGTCCAACTCGGTGTTCGGATCGATGGCGGTCATCTCTCGGCCTCTCGCTTCGCCGCCCATTCGCGGGCGTTTTCAAAATGCCCAAAATTTAGGCGCATTAATCGTTCAGTCATTTTCTGCAGCGCGGCGGTGTACAGGGGGGTGTACGGGGGGTGTACGCCCGGTGTAAGCGGGGCACCCCCCTTTGCGCCGTTAACATTCTGCACCCGCAGCCCATGGGATTGACCCGCGCCATGCTCTGGGCATCGGCACGGGCCGAGGACCCTTGGGTCAGCCCTGCACCTCGCCACCGACGACGACCTGCTCACCCTTCAGGCCAATCGGCAGGCTCTCCAGGTAGGCGTTGGGCGCGCGGCCGTCATAGGCGATGCCGTCGATGATATCCTCGGCCGGGGTCGGCGCCTTGAAGCCGTCGCTGTCCCAGGGGAAATCGGCTTCATCGGCCAGCCCCTGATCGACCAGCAACCGCGCCGCTTCCAGATAGATATCAGGACGATAGACGGACTTGGCGGTCTCGATGAACCACTCATCGCTCTGCGGCTCGGCGATCTGCCCCCAGCGGCGCATCTGCGTCAGATACCAGATGGCGTCCGAATAGAAGGGATAGGTCGCGTTATAGCGGAAGAACACATTGAAATCAGGCATCCAGCGCCTTAGCACCCTGGCCCAACGAACCCAGGCCTATCAAGCGGAACTTACCCAGTGCGATCGCCCTAGCCAAATTGACCAAGCCCTGGAAGCCGCTGATCCCATCCAACTTGCCCTCATTGCCGTGCGATCGCCCCGGCCCATTCGTCGCAAAATTTGGCTTTATTTGCGGCAGCTTGCCCCCCAGCTCGCCTTGCTTAACGGCCAAGACCTGAAGCAACTGGGGTATCGACCTGGCCCCCAATTTCGCCCCATTCTGACCCACCTCCGCCAGGCCACCCTTGACAGCACGATCCAAACCCGGGATCAGGCGATCGCCCTTGTACAAACCCACTACCCCCTGGATCCGTCTCGCCCTTGAGCCCCCCTTGACAAAATTGGCAGTGATCCCCGACTAACGGGTTTACGAACGCCGACCCCGTGATTAAGCTAAAGATGGAATTCTTCATATACCGTAAATAGGGCTACGCCGTTGAACGTTTCCCCCACTTCCAAGCCCTCCAAGTCCCGTTGGTTGGTGCCCCTATTCCTAATAACTGCAACACTGGCCTCTGCTGTCGGTGCAGGTTTTGGCTCCCTGGTTCGCTTCCGGGAGATCAATATCATGGGCCACACCATTGAATCCCCCTTGCCTTTTCTAGGCGGTGAAGAATCTTTTCCCCCCCGTGAGGGTTGGCCAGTCACCGAAGGGTCCTTCAACGGCGACCTTGCGGATCCCGCCGATTATCCTCTCCCCAGCTATGACCAAGCCCCG
>JBCCCB010000409.1:0-3045 GCA_039033775.1 Pseudomonadota bacterium
CGCGACGGCACCGAGCTTTTCATCGTCGAGGGCGATAGCGCGGGCGGCTCCGCCAAGATGGCTCGCGACCGCAAGACCCAGGCCCTCCTCCCGCTGCGCGGCAAGATCCTCAACGTCCTCGGCGCCGCCTCCTCCAAGCTCGGCTCCAACGCGGAAATCTCGGACCTCACCCAGGCCCTCGGCGTCGGCCTCGGCACCCGCTTCAACATCGACGACCTGCGCTACGACAAGGTCATCATCATGACCGACGCCGACGTGGACGGCGCCCATATCGCCTCGCTCCTGATGACGTTCTTCTTCACCCAGATGCGGCCCATGATCGACGCCGGCCACCTCTACCTCGCCTGCCCGCCCCTCTTCCGCCTGACCCAAGGGGCGAAGCGCGTCTACTGCCTCGACGAAGCCGAACGCGACGCCTGGCTGGAGAAGGGCCTGGGCGGTAAGGGCAAGATCGACGTCTCCCGCTTCAAGGGCCTGGGCGAGATGGACGCCAAGGATTTGAAAGAGACCACCATGGACCCGGCCTCCCGCAAACTGATCCGCGTCACGGTCGACGAGGACGCGCCGGGGGAGACGGGGGATCTGGTCGAGCGGCTGATGGGCAAGAAGCCGGAACTGCGGTTTGAGTATATTAGCGAGAATGCCCGGTTTGCGGGGGAGTTGGATGTTTGAGTGACATAAAATACAGACGTCAGACTTTGGAAAGCCGCTCCTTGAAGGTCGAATGTCCTACATGCCGTCGAAAACAGAACGGAAGCATCATTGGGGGAGTGTCTGTCTCCTGGGATGCTGGGCCGGTTGATGGCAAAGATGAACATCGAATTTTACAGTGCCGCGGATGCGATACGAATTTCTATTGCCTAGCATCATACTTTTCCGAGGACGTAGATTTCGAATATGACAACTCTGGACAAACCGTAATAATAGCCAACGAGAGGTTGAAGTATTTCCCGCCTACAAAGAAGAGAGAAGTGCCAATTTGGGTTAGCGAAAGCTTGTCGAGTAGTCACCCAGGACTGTTTGACTTAATCGTGCGCCTATACGATTTATTCGACTTGGGCCACAATGTCTTTGTCGGGATGGGCGTGAGGACTTGCTTTGATTATACAGCGGATTCACTCAAAATTGATAGCGGACTTAGCTTCAAAGATAAGATCGAAGCACTTCGAAAAGCTGGCCACATATCAGCGCGAGAAAAGGCGCTGTTGGAGAGTCTCGTTGATATTGGAAGCGCAGCAATTCATCGATCTTGGACGCCAAATGACGAAGATATTTCAGTTATGCTTGATGCGCTAGAAGGCTTTATACATCGCTCAATCATTCTCCCCGAAGGCCTTGACGATATCGTAAAGAAAATACCTCGTCGCGGGTCGTAAGCGGATAAGGCCAAGCGTAAGGTGGGTGAAACCCACCACTCTCTAACACCCGCTCAACCAAACGGCGGGTCTCACCCACCCTACGCCCCGCATTGCGACGTCAGACCTGCCCGGACATCCCAGTGCAGCGACGAAACGGCCAATCCACCGCCCGCTCGACCACCCTACACGTGCCTGGATTGCCCCAGACGTATCCGACCGGCAGACTCCCTAGAACCAGCTCGAGCCCGCGCTCAGCACGTAGAGCACCACGGCCAACAGCAGAAACCCAAGGATCGCGCCGATCAGGAGGCCGGCGCCGATGGGCATGCCGGACGCCAGCGCCGCGCCGCCGCCGATGACACCGCCGACGACCGCGCCCGCGGCCATCATGCCCGCGGCCGAGGCCAGGCTGCGCAGGAACGTCATCAGGATATCGCCGATGCCCCACAGAAGCAGTTTCAGATTGCTGTCACGGGTCTTGAGGGGTCGCATCGTCACTCCGGTCAAGACGGGGTCTGGCCTAGGGCATGTCACCCGAATGTGGCCCGAGAATGGCCCATAGAGGCAGCGAGTGTTATCGGTGCCACCCCTATCCGTCCCGGGGCTTCGCCCGTTCACGCCTGAAAGGCCCGACTAGGGCCTTTCCGAGACGGCGTTCACCCCCTCCAACCAAGCCACCAGCGCCGCAATCGGCACGGACGTCACGATCGGCTGCCCCGTCTCGGCGCGCACGAAGGCGCCCTCGACCCCGTCGAAGACCGGGCCCCAGACCGGCATCGTGGCGCCGTGGCTGACCACCGGGTCGCGGCCGTCAATCTTGGCGACCACGTCGAAATGCGGGAACGTCCCGCCCGCCCGGGCCGTCAGCGCCGTGAGGTCCGGCACCGCCACCGCCAAGACGTCCGCCATGGGCCCGTCGCCGCGCCCCTCGACCCCGTGGCAGGCGGCGCAATGGGCGGCGAAGAGGCGGCCGCCCTCAGCCACGAGCGCCGCGTCCTGGGCGGCGGCGGGCGAGGCGGACAGCAGGAAGGCGAGGACGGCGTGGCGCATGGGACGGGTCTCCGGAACAGGGTCCGGCCACCCTGCGGCGCGGCGCCGGCCCGCGCCTTGACGGCGATCAACCCCCTACCCAACCGCGCCCCGCCCCCCTACCCTCGCGCCATGCGCCCCGTCCGCACGATCCTCCGCTGCCTCGCCCTCCTGGTCCTCCTCGCGCCCGCCGCCCGGGCCCAGGACACCGACCTGGAGCTGGTCCTGCTGGCCGATGCCTCGGGCTCCATCTCCGCCGCCGAACTGGCCTTCCAGCGCGACAGCTACGCCGCGGCGATCACCGATCCCCGCGTGCTGGCCGCCATCGCCGACACCGCCTACGGCTCCATCGCGGTCACCTATGTGGAATGGGCCACGAACCAGGCCGTCGTCGTGCCCTGGACCCGCATCGCCACCGCGGACCAGGCCCAGGCCTTCGCCGACGCGCTCTCCGGCCCGCCGCGCATGGCCGTGGGGCGTAATGCCATCGGCTCGGCGCTCCTCTTCGGGCGGGATCTCATCGAGGGCAACGACATCGACGGCTGGCGCCGGGTCATCGACTTCTCCGGCGACACCGACGGCAACAGCTCCGGCCCGCCCATCGAGACGGCCCGCGACGAGGTCGTCGCCTCCGGCATCACCATCAACGCCCTGGCCA
>JBCCCB010000410.1:0-3030 GCA_039033775.1 Pseudomonadota bacterium
CGCGCCCGAGGATGACCCGACCGCCCGCCTCGTCTGCCCCCGCATCAGGCGCCATCGCGCCCCCGCCCAGCGCCCGCGCACAGGCCCGCTCGTCAGGATATCTCCGCCCCAACGTCCCCCAGCCGGGCCGCGTCAGCCGCAGATAGGGCAGGCCCATCTCGCGGCACACTCGCACCGCCCGCTCGGTCATGCGCGCCGCGAAGGGATGCGTCGCGTCCAGCACGGCCGAGACCTCCGCCAAGGCCGCCCGAAACCCGGCCTCGCCGCCGAAGCCTCCGATGCGGGTCGGCACGCCCAGATCGACCGGCGCCTCCGTCCGCCCCGCCAGCGACGCCCGCACCGCCAACCCCGAGGTCCGCGCCAGCACCGCCCGCGCCTCCGCCGTGCCCGCCAGGACCAGCACGGGCCTATCGCGCATGGGCCAACACAAGCCCCGCCCGGTCGATCACCACCACATCCAGCTCCGCCTCGATCAGCCCGCCGGCCCGCCTGCGGGCTTCCTCGGCAATGCGCCGCGCCAAGTCCGGCACCCGCGTCACCGCCTCCAGCGTCGTATTGCACCCCGTCAGATCGGTTTCCGCCCAATCGCTCAGGCCCACGAAATCCACCTGGGAGCGTCCCGAATGCAGATCCATCGCGCCCTGGGCCAGCTTCGCCATCTTGCCTACGCCGCCCCCCACGGTCACCCTAGGCACGGGATGCCGCGCCAGATATTTCAGCATCCCGCCCGCGAAATCCCCCATATCCAGCATGGCATGATCGGGCAGCGCGTGCATCGCCTGCACCACCCGCTCGCTGGTGGCGCCCGTGCATCCGGCCACATGGGTCAGCCCCGAGGCCCGCGCCACATCCACCCCCCGGTGGATCGACGCGATCCAGGCGGCGCAGGAAAACGGCCGGACGATCCCCGTCGTGCCCAGAATCGAGATCCCGCCCTCGATCCCCAGGCGCGGGTTCCAGGTCTTCGCCGCCAGTGCCGCGCCCCCCGGCACGCTGACGGTGATCTCGATGTCCGGGGCGCGGCCATGGGCCGAAGCCGCCTCCGCCACCGCCTCGTCCATCATCGCCCGCGGCACGGGGTTGATGGCGGGCTCCCCCACCGCGATGGGCAGGCCGGGCTTGGTGACCATTCCCACGCCCTCGCCCGCTCGGAACACCACGCCACCCGCGGACGCGGCCACCCGCACCATGACTAAAGCGCCATGGGTCACGTCCGGGTCGTCGCCCGCATCCTTGACGATCCCCGCCTCGGCCCATCCGTCGCCCACCGCACCGCGCACCACCTCGAATGTCGGCGTCTCGCCCCGTGGCAACCGGATCGTCACCGCCCCGGGCACCGCGCCCGCCCACAGCCCATCCAACGCCGCCCGGCAAGCGGCGGTCGCGCAGGCACCGGTGGTCCATCCCCGGCGCAGAGGCGGCGTCTCCGTCATTCCGTTTGAATGGCACGGGCGAACGGCAACCAAAAGTTGCTATTCCCTGATAGCCGCGCCATCCCTTGGGCGATGACCGACCTACCCCCCCATAACTGGCCCGAACTGCAACCCGGTTGGGTCTGGCTCTGCGGCGCCGGCCCTGGCGATCCGGGCCTGCTGACGCTGCATGGCCTGAACGCGCTGCGCCAGGCGGACGTGATCGTCTACGACGCCCTCGTAGGCGAGCATATCCTCCAATGGGCCCCCCAGGCCGAGCACGTCTACGCGGGCAAGCGCGGTGGCAAGCCCAGCCCGAAGCAGCGCGACATTTCGCTTCGCCTCGTCGACCTCGCCCGGCAGGGTAAACGTGTCCTGCGCCTGAAGGGCGGCGACCCCTTCGTCTTCGGCCGCGGCGGGGAGGAAGCCCAGACCCTGGTCCAACACGGCATCCCCATCCGCATCATCCCCGGCATCACGGCGGGCATCGCGGGCCTGGCCTATGCCGGCATCCCCGTCACCCACCGCGACGTGAACCAATCGGTAACCTTTGTCACCGGCCACGACGCCTCGGGCAACACGCCCACGGCCCTCGACTGGACCGGCATCGCCCGCGGCTCCCAGGTCATCGTCCTCTACATGGCCATGAAGCATATCGACGAGATCGCCGCCAAGCTCATCGTCGCGGGCCGCGCCCCGTCCGAGCCCGTGGCCGTCACCACCACCGCCACCCTGGACGACCAACGCACCATCGAGACCACCCTGGACCACGTCGCCCGAGACATCGCCCGGTCGGGGCTGGAGCCCCCGGCCATCATCTGCGTCGGCCAGGCCGTCGCCATGCGCCAAGCTCTCGACTGGCGGGCCCACGCCACCGGAGAGCCGCCCCGCAGCCTCGACCCGCTCGACCGCCCCCGTCCGGCCGAAAGCGCGTGATCGCAACTCGCGCCCCCTCACCCCAACCCCTCTCCCCAAGGGGAGAGGGGCAACGTCGCACGAGCGGCAGCCCGCACCTCGCAAATTGCCACCGGGCTATGTGCGGTGCGCGAAGCCCTCTCCCCCGAGGGGGAGAGAGTTGGGTGAGGGGGCATGTGGGCCGATGCCGGGCCTGATCCTCGCCGCGCCCAGCTCCGGCGCCGGCAAGACCACGATCACCCTCGGCCTCCTGCGCGCGCTCCGCGACCGGGGCATCCCCGTCCGGGGCGCCAAATCCGGCCCCGACTATATCGACCCCCGCTTCCACGAGGCGGCCTGCGGCTTGCCCTGCCCCAATCTCGACGCCTGGGCCATGGACCGCGAGACCCTTCAGGGTTTCGCCGCCGGTCCGGGCCTGCTGCTGATCGAAGGCGCCATGGGCCTGTTCGACGGCGCGCCGCCCGACGGCCGCGGCGCCGTGGCGGACCTGGCCCGCCACTTGGACCTGCCCGTGATCCTGATCGTCGACGCGGCCCGTATGGCCCAGTCCCTCGCGCCCCTGATCACCGGCTTCGCTGCGACCCACGCTCGCGGTTCCACCGGTGCTGTTCACTGCGCGCGTAACGGTGTCGGCGATATCGGCCACCTGAACGCCCAACGCGGCGGCACGGTATGGATCGAATGTGATCAGTACGATGGGTTC
>JBCCCB010000411.1:0-3020 GCA_039033775.1 Pseudomonadota bacterium
CCGTGCTCTCGGGCGGGCGCACGCCCAGGATCGTCAGCTCCGGCGCGACGCCCCGCCCCACCAGAAGGCGCATGGCCTCCAGCAGGATGTCGCCACCCTTGCGCGCCCATTCCACCGCACAGAACAGCAGTCGCGGCGGCCCGTCGCCGCGCCGCGCGATGGCGGCCGCGACCGTGGCGGCATCGGGCAGGTCGCGCATGTTCGGCCCGAACGGCGCCAGCAGCAGGCGCGCGGGGTCGAGCCCCAGATCGGTCCGCGCCGAATCGGCCGCCCAGCGGGTCGGATAGACGGCCAGATCGGCGCGGGCCACCGCCCGGCGCTCCAGGTCGACGGCCCGGTCCAGGACCCGGGCCGGGAAATGGGCATAGCGGTCGTAATACGTGGCCATCAGCGGCAGGGTCGCGTCCGACACGTAGATCACCGGCAGGCGCGTCCGCAGATAGGGCAGGATCGTCGAACTGACCGGGGCGAGCAGCGCGTCCAAGCCGGTCGGCGCGCCCGCCAACGCCCCCTGGACCGCGCGCGCCTTCAACCAGGCCATCCACCGGGTCCGCTCGGGTGCCATGTCGATGCCGGTGGCGCGGCGCTGCAGCTTGCTGCCCAGTCGGGCCAATCCCGTCGCCCGCGGCAGGACCGCCGGCAGCGCCTCGACCGAATGGCCGGCGCCGTCCAGGGCGTCCGCCATGCGGCCGACCGTGCCCGACCAGACGCGGCGCCAATCCCGGCTGTCGGTCAGGAGGCCGAAGCGGAGCGGCGCCGACCCGCTCACCCCTTCTCCTCCATCTCCACCAGGTCGAGCAGGTCGCCGGCGACCCGCTCCACGATCTCGCGACGGCCCAGGCTGTTGAAGTGGCACGTGTCCCAGCGGAAGTCGCGGCCCAGCTCGTCGGTATCCATGCCCGGCACGATCCGGTCGTTGCCCTCGGCCACCGCACTCTGGACGTCGCGGATCGCCGGGACGCCGTCGGCCCGGACGGGGCCGATGCACTTGGTGGTGCGGAAGAGATAGAGCTGCGCGGCCGGCATCTCCGCCAGGAGATCGGCGGTCAGGGCGTCCAGGCGGCCGCGGAACCGCTCCATGTCGCGCTCGACGGCCGCATCGGTCTCGCCCTGGTGCCAGAGGATCAGCCGCGGCTCGTAGCCCGCATCCCGGGCGGTGGCGATCCGTCCGGCCAGGGCCGAATAGTAGCCCGAGCGGTCGTCGACCCAATCGCCCACCTGCGTGCCGCCCACCGCCCCGTTGATCAGGAGGACCGGCGCATCCGCCCCCGCGGCCAAACGGTCCGCCAGCGGGGGCCAAAGGCTCCCCTGCCCGCCCGTGGCGCCGAGCACGGGATCCGCCGCCGGGTAGCACGCGCCATCGAACCAGACGGTCGCTTCGGGCCCGGCCTGCGCCGGGGCGGGGATGACGTTGGCGGCGTTCGATTGCCCCCCGGTGACCACCACCAGGGTCTCGGCCGGATCGGGACAATCCACGGTCTCGCGTCCTTCGGCCTGGGCGGCCGAGGGCAGGCGCGCCCAGGATTTCTCCAGGCCCAACGTCTCGCGCAGCTCGTATTTGGCCTGGATGTAGGTCTGACGCAGCCCGGGCGCCTCGAGCGCCAGCAGCAGACCGGCAGCCACGCCCGCCCCGACGAGCAGAACGGCGACGAGGAGCCTCAAGCCACGGATCATCGGCACATTCTTTCCATGTTTCGATTGGAGATCGCCTGCGCGTCCGCTCTAGCATATGACGCAGCGGTGGCCAGACGCCACCACCACGCCGGAATCGACGCGTGACAAGCCCGGAAATCCGGCAAATCCGGCGCAAATCCGCGTTAAAGTCGGTCTTTTTGTGCGAACCGGAACCTTTGTCAGAGACTCTCTGGAACCGCCAGTCCATATGGGGTCCTGTCGGCGTGGGGGCGCCCAGACCATGGGGGGCGGATGGCTTTGCGTCGCTTAAAGAAGCTCGTTCCGGGGGCAGTTATTTTCGTTTCCGGCACCAATGACACATTCCTGCTCGCGAGATCTCCCATTCGGATCCGAACCGGCCAAGGGCCCGCCATCGTGGCCGCCTAGCCAAGGTCCAGAGCGAAATTATTAGACGAGACCTGACATGGCGACGCCTGACATCACGATCACCGATATCGCGGACCTGCAATCGGCCTACGACACCCTCTCCAATGGCGGAGGCGGCACGATCGCCATCGCGGCCGACGATACCCCCCTCCGCCTGATGCTGCGCGACGGGGGCGGCGACGACGCCGTCCGCATCGTATCGGCCGACCCGGACGCCCCCACCCTCCTGCACCAGATCGACCTCGTGGGCGTCGAGAACGTCACCGTCTCCGGCTTCCGCGTCGACAGCACCGGCGTCGACCGCCCGGACTGGTACGACGACCTGCGGGTCAGCGGCGGCGAGAACATCACCATCGAGAACACCGTCTTCACCTCCAATGCCGAAGGCCGCTACGACCCCGCCTTCGAGGGCGCGATTCTGGGCGAGACCTTCGCCGACATCCGCGGCACCGACGGCCTGACGCTGTCGGGGAATACCGTCTCGAACTACTTCCAGGGCCTCACGGTCCGGGAATCCACGGACGTGCAGATCTCCGACAACGAGTTCACCCAGATGCAGGGCGACGGCATCCGCCTGGCCGGCGTCCAGGACGTGGACGTCACCGGCAACCACCTGCACAACTTCCTGGGCACGACCCACAGCTTCAACCACAACGACTTCATCCAGGTCTGGTCGACCAACACCACGCTGACGACCAAGAACCTGACGATCTCCAACAACATCATCGACGCCGGCGACGGCTCGGGCGGCCAGGCCATCTTCATCGGCAACGAGCGGGCCGCCCAGGGCCAGGATCACCGCTACGAGAACATCGAGGTCTCCGACAACCTGATCCACACCGCCAGCCGCCACGGCATCACCGTGGCCAGCGCCGACGGCGTCAAGATCGAGGACAACACCGTCCTGTGGAACGAAGCCGCGCGCATCGTCGTCAATCCCGGCGAGGACGGCACCAGCC
>JBCCCB010000412.1:0-3002 GCA_039033775.1 Pseudomonadota bacterium
CCCTTCTGAGGCGTTGAAGATCAACGCCCCCCGCGCCTCGGGCAGATCGGCGATGACCTGCAGGGCCGCGCTGGGACCGTCCACGATCAACAGAGGGCTCTCCGCCAGGGCAGCCCGGGCCGCCGCGGCCACGTCGCCATCGGCATCGACCTCGTGGAAGGTCACCTCATAGGTCTGGTCCAGGAACCGCCCGGTCGTCGCGTTGTCTTCCCGCCCCAGGCGCGTGCCGTCCAGACCAAGCCCCTCGGGTCGCAGCTCCAACTCCGACAGGACGGGCGGCGGCGGCTGGATCACGTGCAAATGCCCCACCACGATCTCGACGGCCCCGGCAGGACCGGCCAGCAGACACGCGGCGGCGATGATGCGCAACATTCGAACGTCCTCCCCACCGTCAGCCTACAAACCAGGCCCCCGGCGACCATTGCGACTTTGGTGCCGCCCGACCAACGTCCGACCCACCAAAGTCCAATACCGCCATCCAGCGGCCTGGCCTATCCCTGGCTCGACCGCCTTGGAGGAGGACCATCATGACCCGCCGCACGCCACCCCTCGCCGTTGCCCTGATGGCCGTCGCCGGCTTGGCCTATGCCCACGGCGACGTCGCGCCCCAGGCCGTCGATACGACGGGCTTGCCGCCCGTGGGCGATGAGTGGCTGACCGAAAATCCCTACCGGGCCGAGACCGCCGGCGAAGACGTCTGGGCCGAAGCCCTGCGTATCGGCGCCTCGGGCTACAACCAGAACTGCGCCCGCTGCCACGGGTTGGAGGTCGTCTCCGGCGGCCTTGCCCCTGATCTGCGCTTCTTGGAGGCCGAGGAATACGGCGACGAATGGTATGTGGAACGCTTCCGGGAGGGCTATACCCAGAACGGCATCACCAAAATGCCGGCCTTCGGCGAGCTTCTGGGTCAGGAAGCCGCCTGGGCCATCCGCACCTATATCGAGACCCGACCGGACGACGCGGCCATGGCCGAGGTGACGCCCGAACTGGCCACGCTGCGTGACGAATTGAAGGCCGGGACCGCCGATACGGAGACCGCGACCGCGCGCCTGCGCGAGATCGCGGGCGGGATCGAGACCCTGTCCGGCGCCCCCGTGTCCGACAGCGCCGCCTGGCGCGCCGCGAACATCCTGGAGGCCGACGCCGCCGCCCAGGACAAGGCCGCCGAGGTTCTCACCATCGGATTGTCCGCCGCGAAGTGAGCATGCGACGGACGATCCCGGGCCGCGCTGCGGCCCTCTCCCTGGGCCTCGCCCTTGCCGTCATCTCCCCCGGTGAGAGCTTGGCCCAGGACCCCTGCGCCGACCATGTCCCGCAAGCCAGACCGCAGAATGTGGGCCGCGACATCGTCGGCCAGGATCTGGACACCATCCAGGACCGCGGCTTCGTCACCTTCGCCGTCTACGAGGATTTTCCGCCCTATTCCTGGGAGGACGGCTCGACCCCGCGCGGCATCGACGTGGACATCGCCCGCCTCATCGCCGCCGATCTTGGCGTCGAGGCGCGCTTCAACTTCGTCGATGCGGGCGAGACGCTGGAGGCCGACCTGCGCAATAATGTCTGGCGGGGGGCCATCGCGGGCGGCGCCGTGTCCAACGTGATGATGCGGGTACCCTATGACAGCCGCTTCGCCTGCCGGGTCGAACAGGTGGTCTTCACCGGCCAATACGCCGCCGAGGCCATCGCCATCGCCTATGACGAAACCGAATATCCCGAGGACCCGCCCCTCCCCGCCTATTTCCGCTTCGACACGGTGGCGGTCGAAAACGATTCCATCGCCGATTTCTACCTGACCTCGTTCGCGGGCGGACAGCTGCGCGACAATATCCGCCGCTTCCCCACCATGACCGAGGCCATGGACGCGCTGGCGGCGGGCGAGACCATGGCAGCCATGGGCCCGCTGGCCCAGCTGGAACACGGCGCCTCCGACGGGATCGGCGTGCACCAACCGCCCCTGCCTGGCTTCGCCGTGGGCCGGTGGACATTGGGCGTCGGGATCCACTTCGCCTACCGCCCGCTGGCCTATTCGGTCGACGACGCCATCTGGGCGGCCCTGTCCGACGGCCGCATCGCCGAGATCCATGCCGCCCACGGCGTCACCCATCAGGCGCCCGAGCGATGAACCCCAGGCCTTTGGTCGTATTCCGTAGGCGGGATCCACGCCCTAGCCTGCATCCTTGAGGAGGACAGACCCATGCAGATGAACGGCACACGCATCATCGCGGCCCCGCCAGACCAAGTTTATGCGGCGCTCTTGGACCCGCAGGTCCTGATGGTCTGCATCCCCGGCTGCAAGGAGATGTCCGGATCGGCCGATGACGGCTTTGATGCGACCGTGACCCAGAAGGTCGGTCCCGTGAAGGCGACGTTCCATGGCCATGTCTCGCTGTCCGAACGCGACGCGCCCCGCGCCCTGACCCTGTCGGGCGAGGGTAAGGGCGGCCCGGCGGGCTTCGCGCGCGGCGGGGCTAAGGTGGCGCTGGCCCCGGTGCCCGAAGGGACCGAGCTGTCCTACGAGGTCGACGCCCATGTGGGCGGCAAACTCGCGCAGCTGGGCAGCCGCATCGTGGATGCCTTCGCCGCCAAGATGGCCGACCAATTCTTCGACCGCTTCCAGACCGAGGTGGGCGCGCCAGCCCCGGCCGACGCCACACCCGAACCGGTTGCCGCCGAGCCTGAACTCGCCATAGCGGGCGACGCGCCAGCCCCGGCGCCTGAAAAGAAAAGCTGGCTCCGCCGCGTCTTTTCCTGACAGCAGATCATAGAAAACGAGACGTCCAGGGAGAGGGACAGATGACGAATGTGACGATGGTTGTGAATGGCGTTCGACGCACGGCGTCTGCGGAGGGTCGGACGTTGTTGGTGGATTGGTTGCGGGAGGGGTTGCGTCTGACGGGGACGCATGTGGGGTGTGATACGTCGCAATGTGGGGCCTGTGTGGTGCATGTGGATGGGGAGGCGGTGAAGGCGTGTTCGGTTCTGGCGCAGGAATTGGAGGGGGC
>JBCCCB010000413.1:0-2996 GCA_039033775.1 Pseudomonadota bacterium
GGACCACATCCTCGGCCTGTCCGGCCCCGGCACCACCCTGATCATCGCCCATAATCCCGGCATCGCCGATGCCGCCGCCCAGGCGGTCACCGACGCGCCCGCCCATCCCAAATTCGCCGCCTATCCCACCGGCGCCTGCACGGTGATCGACGCAGGCGACGGCCTGCCCGGCCCCTGCCTCGGCTTCGTCGTGCCCCGCGATCTGGCCTAGCCGCCTCCGCTGTCCGGCCAGCGGTCCAGCATGGCGACGGATCGGTCCTGCAATCGCGTCAATACGGCCACCACCTCGGGCGTCAGCCCCGTGCGGAGGACCGACAGCGTCAAGTCCACCTCCACGCGGGTCATTTCGACCCGGTCGCGAAAGGCCTCCAGGACGCGGTTCGGATCCCCCTCGCGCAACGGCGCGGCGGGCGCGCGCCAGGGTTGCCGATCTCCGGCCCTCTCCCGGCAATCGGCGTCGATGGGCTCCAGCACCGCGATGGCATCGGCCAAAGCCGCGCGAAACGGCGCCAGCGTCGCGCCGCCGGACGCCGCGTCCAAGCCCGCCGGCCAGCGTCCCGCCTCCTCGGCTGTCTGCCGCAAGGCCGGCAGCAGCCGACGGACGAATTCACATACCAGAAGGGGGTCGTCGGTCGTGATCGGTGCAGTCCTCTGGGCCGAAATTCGCCCTGACCCGGCATGCGGGCCGGCCGCCGATCTGTCTTGTCAGTATTCTAATATTTTCCGAATTCCTGCGGATATCCGCATAAATCTGATATTTGTGCCCATTGGTAAGGCCGGACGCGGCAGCAGGAACCTGGAAAAACGCCGGGTCGGACAAGATTTCTAGCAGAATCCCTGCTAGCACTACATCTCACTTAAGGCGGTGTGTCCGCCCCGGGGGTCGAGCCATGGAACGCGAGACGGGAAATCGGAGACTGCGGTTGAGCAATCATCTGGATCGCACCGACGTTCTACAGACAGAAGTTCTTCACGGATTTGTAGGTCGACGCCTGCGCGCCGCGCGCCTTGTCCAGCAGACAGTCAATCGCACCGTGGTCGGTGGCCAAATCGACCATACGTTGGTCTTTCACTTGGGGGGTGGGTCGGCCAAACGCTACGAAGGCCGGCGCGAAACGGGCCGAACCGAGCGTCTTCGGACCACCACGCTCATGCAGGCCGGGGCGGAATACGGTTGGGAACTGCCTGATAAGACCGATGTCCTCCACCTCTATATCGACGACGACGACCTCCGCCGCTTCGCGCTGCAGGAATTCGACCTCGACCCCGACAATCTCGAAATGCGCGACCTCATGGCCGTGGACGATCCGTTCATGCAGAACCTTGCCCCGCTCATCCTGCAGGAACTGCAATCGGACATGCCGCAAAGCCATCTGATGCTCGACGGCTTCGATCACATCGTCGCCGGGCACATGCTGCGCGCCTATTCCAATGCCGCCGAGATCGTGAATGCCCGGCGCGAGGCCGAGCTGGGCAAGCGCGACGCCGCCGCCGTCGCCAAGGCGCGCGAGATGATCCTCGACAATCTCGACCGGAACATCTCGACCGACCAATTGGGCGAGGCCGTGGGCGTCAGCCCGTTCCGCCTGATGCGCTGCTTCAAGGCCGAGATGGGCGTGACCATCCACCGCTTCGTCATCGAAAGCCGGGTCGCCTTCGTCCGGGACCGCATGCTCAACAGCCAGGACAGCCTGGCCGAGATCGCCTTCGATGCGGGGTTCGCGAACCAATCCCACATGACCTCGTGCTACACCGCCGCCATGGGCGTCCCGCCCGGTCGCCATCGCCGGCAATTGCGCGGCTGACACGGGCGCCCCGGTCTCGGACATGTCCGCCCCTTAGCGGCGGTCGACTCGGCCCGGGGCCGCAAAACATTTCGATTTTCTCACCAAAACCGTGCGAACGCACGTTCGCACGGGGGGTGTACGCCCGGTGTACGGGGGGCACCCCCCTCGAAAGTCCCTAAAACCGGAACATCGTTCCGGATCGCCCCGGCGCGCTCAGACCGGCAAGGCCGTCTCCGCCTTGATCTCCTCCATCGACAGCAGCGCGGTCACGTTGAACACCCGCACCTCCGAGATCATCGCCTGATAGAAGTCGTCATAGGCCTTCGCGTTCGCCACGCGGACCTTCAGGATATAGTCGATCTCGCCGGCCAGCCGGTGCGCCTCCTGCACCTCGGGCCGGGCCCGCAAGGTGGCCAGGAAGCGTTGCTGCCACTCCGCCTCGTGCTCGGAAGTCCTTATGAGTACGAAGAAACACGCCTCTAGCCCCAGCGCTTCCGGATCCACGATCACCGTCGACGGCCCGATCACGCCCGCCTCCCGCATCTTGCGAATCCGGTTCCAGACGGGGGTCTTCGACGACCCCACTTCCCGCGCGATGGCGTCCAGAGATTCCCCCGCATCCGCTTGCAGGCGGCGAAGGATCTTCCGATCCAGCTCGTCCAATCGGGCTTTCATTCGCATTTCCTTAACCGTTCAGAACTATCGTCTACCGGTTTGGGCATGGGGCTGACAACGTTCTTGTCATCGTGCCCCACCTCCCCACAGACGGGAAAACGTTCTAATTTAAGAGCCAAGCGCAAAGCGAGGCCGCCATGAACCACTTCCCCGTCTTCCTAGCCCTCGCCGGCCGCCGCGTTCTGGTGGTCGGGGGCGGCGACGCCGCCATCGCGAAGCTGCGGCTCTTGATGAAGACGACGGCCCATATCACCGTCGTGGCCGAGGACCCGGCCCCCGAAATCCGCCGCTGGGCCACTGAGGGTAAGCTTTCGTTAACCATTCGCGCGCAAGAGCCCGGCGACGCCCTCTGCTGCCCCATCGCCTATGCCGCGCACGAAGATTCCGCCAAGGACGCCAACACCTTGCGCCTCGCCACCGCCGACGGCGCCCTGGTGAACGTGGTCGACGACCTGGCCAACAGCCAGTTCATCACCCCCGCCATCGTCGACCGCGACCCCGTCGTCGTGGCCATCGGCACCGAGGGCGCCGCCC
>JBCCCB010000414.1:0-2978 GCA_039033775.1 Pseudomonadota bacterium
TCGAAGATCATGGCGGGATTGTCGTCGGCGGCCTTCCAGCTGCCCGGCTTCAGCGAGAAAATCTGGACGCCCTGGTCCGCATACTGATCCTTGACGATCGTGCCGGCATCCAAGTTGAAATCGATCACTGTCTTATTGGTCATGGCCTAGGATCCCTTATGCCGCGCCGTGGCGCGCAGGCCGCGCGGCAGTTCGGCTATCGTCGAAATGGAAGAAAAAAACCGGGCTGGTCGGAAAAGTGGTAGGTAGATCAATGATCACGACGGCAACTCCGGGCTCGGTCCGAATACAGGAGCCATCGAAGGCACGACATCTGCGAAGTCGTTCAGGCGGACGCACTTCGACGTGGCCCAGATCGAAGCACCGCCCGACATGTGCCGGGGGCCTTGGCAGAAGCCCCCGGCACATGCATCGACCGTGCAGATGCACGGATCGGGCGACATCCAGAACCGGATGATCGCAAGTGCGGCCGCCCCCGCGGCCAGCAGACATCGCCCCCCAGATGGGCGTTCCTCGTCGTAGCGGATTGCACGGGTCGAAAAAAGAGGATTGCGGCGCAAATCGCGCGACGCCGCGGCACGAAGCGCACAGTTTTGCCTTAACCATGCTGCAATCTCGGCCAGATGCCGCATTTTCGTCGTTTTTCGGGAAACGGGTCGCCAGACGCAGCTGTTACGATCTTTTTGATAAAGAACTGCTTTTTAAGGAAGTTTCGACGAACGGTTACCCCAGTCGAACCAATGATTGTTTCCGCTACAGAACCCGAATGTGGCAAGATCAAGATCGACGAAAAATGAACCGTTTCACGCCGGGCAACAGGTTAACGCGCGGAAAGGTGTCTTGCCGCGAACGAAACCGCGCCTACCGCGCGAATCATCCACGCGCCAGATCAGTTCGATGCTGCCTGATGGTACCCGTGGCCGGACTCGAACCGGCAAGCCTTGCGGCGGCGGATTTTGAATCCGCTGCGTCTACCAATTCCGCCACACGGGCAGCAGGCACCGCCTACGCCTGCTGCAATCTGGGGTCAATGTCTGCCGGCGACGGTGACTGCCCAAATGACTGCCTTTTTCCACGCTGTCGACACAATCCGCCCGCATATCCTGGTTTGAGCGCGAGACTGCCGATCGGCGCGCCCATCGGCAAAAGTCCGCTTGACCACGATGAACCGTCATGGGACCGCCCCAGCATGATCCGTGCCTTGTACGACTGGACCCTCGCCTTGGCGTCCCACCCGCGCGCGGTCTGGGCCCTGGCCCTCGTGTCCTTCGCGGAATCGTCGGTTTTCCCGATCCCGCCGGATCTGATGTTGATCCCGATGATCCTGGCGGCGCCCCATCGGGCGTTCTTCCTGGCCTTTATCTGCACGGCCGCCTCGGTCGCGGGGGCGATCCTCGGATACGGCCTCGGCTATTTCGCGTTCGAAGCCATCGGCCAACCCATCCTGGAAGCGCTGGGTAAGGGCGAGGCGGTCGCCGCCTTTGCGGACCGCTATAACGAACACGGCCTTTGGATCGTGCTGGCGGCGGGCGTGACACCTTTCCCCTACAAGGTCATCACCGTCCTGTCCGGCTTCAACGCCATGCCGCTCTCCGTCTTCATCATCACGTCCATCATCGCCCGGGGTCTGCGCTTCTTCATCGTGGCCGGTCTTCTGTGGCAATTCGGGCCACCCATCCGGGACTTCATCGAGAAGCGCCTCGGCCTTATGTTCACCGCATTCCTCGTGTTACTGGTCGGCGGCTTCTTTTTGACGGGGTTCCTCTGATGCGGCCTCTTCCCTTCGCGGCCCTTGCCTGGGCCGGTCATGTCGGCCTGCTGGGCGGCGCCTTCCTGTTCCAACTGGCGGGCTATGCCCCCTGCGCCATGTGCCTCTGGCAGCGCTGGCCCCATGCGGCGGCGATCATTCTGGGTGGCCTGGTGCTGGCCGGGATCGCGCCGCGCGCGACCGCTGTGCTGGCGGCGCTTGCGGCGCTGACGACCTCGGGAATCGGCTTCTTTCACGCCGGTGTCGAGCAAGGGTGGTGGGACGGCCCGTCGTCCTGCACCGGCGGCGGAGAGGGTCTGGGCGCGATGTCGGGGGCCGACCTGCTGTCGACCGATATCGTCGACACGGTCATCATGTGCGACGACATCGTCTGGCAGATCGGGCTGACGATGGCGGGGTGGAACGGGGTGATCTCGCTCGGCCTCGCGGCGATGTGGCTGCTGTCGATCCGGCGGCGCACGGCCCCCGCGATTACCGCCTGAGGGCCCCGTCGGTCGTGACCCGCCAGCCAGCGCCTCCCCTGTCCTCGACGCTGAACGACAGCCTGGGCGTCCGCTTCCGGCTGAGCCCGGCGAACGATCCCAACGCCATGAGTTCGGTCGGTCCGGTTATCGGCGGTGAAGTAGAAGACTACGAGATCGTGGTCATGGGCTTCGACTACGGCGACCTGACCGACGAGGACGGCGACGATGACGACGGTAACGACACCGACGAAGGCGACTACGTCACCACGGCCGGTAACGACTCCGGCGCCACGCTCGTCGGCGAAGGCCCCCGCCACAAGATCCTGACCAACGAAGAAGACGAGGTCTTGCTCAAGATCGGTACGGTGGTCGACGACGAAGCCGCCTCCCAGGAGGAAGACGACGCGGGCGACGATGACGATCCGGTGGCCGTAGGCGATAACGTCACCGACGGTCCCGACGTGATCGACGATGAGGACGGCTTCGACGACGGTACGCTCTTCGTTACGGGTAATCCCCTGGCCGTGACCATCCCGGTGATGAATATGCTGCCGGACGGCGACGATCCCGACGATCTGCACTTGCTGCAAGATCAGGGTCATGGCGAAGGGAGAAAAGAATTTTGACCCCAAAAGCAGGCCAAAAATCAAAATTGCACCAACCAGAACAATCAGCGGTACAAAAGATGGATTGACGTGAAGAATATGTTGCAACCGCCCCAATACACCGCGCCGATTATCTTCAAA
>JBCCCB010000415.1:0-2935 GCA_039033775.1 Pseudomonadota bacterium
ACACCGCCACGACTTCCTCGGCCACGCCCGCTTCTTTCAGTCGGATCGCCTCTTCCACGGCGATCTCGTCGAACGGGTTCATGGACATCTTCACGTTGGCCAGGTCCACGCCAGACCCATCGGCCTTCACGCGCACCTTCACGTTGTAGTCGATCACCCGCTTCACGGGCACCAGGACTTTCATGGCTGCATCCTCCGCATCGTCACGTTAGGGAAGGATGTAGACTCCCTGATCCGTCTCCAACAGGCGGAAAACGACGGAGTGATGCCCCGTGACGCAGCGTGGCAAAAGAACGCTGCGTCGAAAGTGGATGTCAGGCGGCCAATCCGTGCTTGCAGGCCAATTGATGCAAGATCGTGTGCTCCGGCGGGATATCGTCGTGGTTGGTCCGCAGCCGTGCCCGCACACGGCGGCCATAAAGGTGGATCGACGATGTCTCGGGCGTGATCTGGCGTTCCACCAAGCGGGCCCGGCGGAAGAACTTGCGCCGGTCCTCGAACAGCACCGGATAGAGCGCCTCGGTCGGCAAGGCGTGCTTGATCTCGCCCGTCTGGCGCGTCGTCCAGGTCAGGGCCTGCGGCCCCCAGACGCCCCAGGGCATTTCGGTTATGTGCATCGGGTCGCCGTCGCGGGATCGGCGGCACGCCTCCGACAGCATCTGGCGCGGCAGCCAGGGCAGGATCGCGTATTCGTCCCTTGTGTAGGCAATCAGCTCGTCCAAGGCCGGACTGTCGGCGGGCAGCGCCAAGACCCCGTTGTTGATCAGCGTCTGGTTCGCATCGCAATAGCCGAAGAAGTAGCCGTCCTTCGGTTCGAACGGGCGCAGGCAATAGGCATCGGTATCGGCCCAGATCACGCCGGGCCGCTGCTTCAACAGATTGTAGCGGAACCGATCGGCATGGGGGGCGGGGCTTCCGGTCCGAGGATGGCAGACGAAGGTTTCCGGCCGGGGCATGATCTCAGCGGCATCGCGTGTCTCGACCCCATCGGGCACGTCGTCCAACGGATCGTAGGTGTAGAGCGTGATCGGATGGCCTACATCCACGAAGGATTTCAGGCAGAGGCGTTCCACGAAAGACAATGGTGCCCCCGTCCAGAACGTCACGATTTCGGTCAACTGCGTCTTGCCCATGGCTCGCGCCTCTCGATCCGGTTCTGGATTCTGTCCGGCCCGCGTTCCGCCGACCTCGATCCCTAAAATCTTAAGGAATCGCGGCGGAAGTCGGGCAGTCGTAAGGCGAAACGAAGCATTCGACATAAAGTCGAAGGACTGTGTCCAGAATGGCGTGTTTTCAGTCCCGGTTCGCGCCCGGCACCCACAACACATCGGCGCGGCCGTCGTCATTGGCGATGCGCGAGGCGACGAAAAACCAGTCGGACAAACGGTTGAGGTACTTGACCGCTGCCGCGTTCACATCCTCGTCCCCCGCCAGACCCACGGCCAGCCGTTCGGCGCGACGCGTGACCGTCCGGCACAGATGCAGATGCGCCGACAGGGCCGATCCCCCCGGCAACACGAAGGACCGTAAAGGGTCCAGCGCCTCGTTCATGGCGTCGATCTCGGCCTCCAACCGATCGACCTGCGCAGGGGCCATGCGCAGGGGCGGGTATTCGGCGTCGGCATCCTTCGCCATGTCTGGACGGCACAGATCGGCGCCCAGGTCGAACAGATCGTTCTGGATCGCGGCCAATCGTTCATCCATCTCGCCGGTCGCATGCAATCGGGCCATGCCGATCGTGGCATTGGCCTCGTCCACCGTACCGTAGGCTTCCACCCGACTCGACGTCTTCGCGACGCGCGATCCATCGCCCAGGGCCGTCGTGCCCGCATCCCCGGTCCGCGTGTAGATTTTCGAGAGAACGACCATGATAACCCTATCCGTTCGAGCGCAGCCACACGAAGCCGACCAGCAGCAGAACGACGACGAATTGCGCGATGACCCGCATCCGCATCAAGCGGTTGCCATGCTTCTTGTTGAATTCTCCACCCTTGGCGAAGCCGCCGACGCCGACCATCAGGATGACCAACACCGCCAGGCAGCCCAGCACGATAATATAGAATAGGGGATCGTCGCGCATCTTGAGGGTCCTTCCGGTCGGGCGGTCAGCGTCAACTAGTCGGCGGGATTACGAATTCGACAGAATTCTGTCCATCGCCCGCGTCGGCAGCGCCCGTTTCATGGCCGCACCCAACTTGGTGGGAACCGTGACGCGGTATCGGGCCCTGGGGCGCGCTGCTTCCAAGGCATGGATCAGAACCTTCGTCACGGCATCCGGCGGCAATTCGAACTTGGCCGTGCCATCTTGGTAGAGCCGGTCCATCAGCCGCTCGTAATCGGCTCTGCGGGCCGACGCTTCCCAGTCGATCCACCGCTCGAACTGAGCCCGCGCATTGGCCCGGAACCGCGATGTGATAGGCCCCGGCTCGATCAAGATCGCCTCGATCCCGGTGCCCCGCATTTCCATCCGCAGCGTGTCGGTCAGCCCCTCCAACGCGAACTTTGTCGCGTTGTAGGCCCCGCGCCAGGGCGCGGCCGCAAAGCCCAGAACACTGGAATTCTGCACGATCCGGCCGTGACCCTGGCGCCGCATCGCCGGGATCGCCCGCCGCGTCAGATCGTGCCAGCCGAAGAAGTTCGCCTCGAACGTGGCGCGCAACGCGTCCGTCGGCAGATCTTCGACCAGGCCGGGGATCGCATAGGCCCCGTTGTTGAACAGGGCGTCGAGGCGTCCACCGGTCGCCTCCAATGTTTCGGCCAGCCCGCTTTCGATGGTCGCGGATCGCTCATAGTCGATCAGGGGCGCGACCAACCCTTCGTCGCGCAATCGCGCGCAATCCTCGGGTTTCCGGCAGGACGCGAAGACGGCCCATCCCTTCCGGTGAAGCGCATGGGCCGCATGGTAGCCGATGCCGGTGGAACATCCGGTGATCAG
>JBCCCB010000416.1:0-2925 GCA_039033775.1 Pseudomonadota bacterium
GGTTCACAATGTACAGTTGCCAACGACAACCGTGCTCCGGTCGCGCTGGCTGCGTAAGCAGTCCGCAAGATCGAAATCTTAAGTCCTTGCGCCTAGCAGTGTAAGGCGGGGTTCGCAGGCACCTGGCAACAGAAGCCTGCATTTCTCCTCAGACACCTCCGGTGCCCATCGGCCTTGACGCGACAATATCGTCCACCGGGGTGATTATTTCCCGACTGGAAACATCGGGGCCGGCGCCGACCGTTGGCCGCCGGACGGATAACGCGCTGCCGCCACGGCCAGATCCAGGTCTTGTGACCGCCGTTCCGCTCTGGTCTATCATAGCGGCGGCAAGGTGTGGGGGCCTGGGATGGACGACGACCCGTCAGCGACCATCGACTATGGCACGATGATGCACGACGCGATGCGCGGGTTGATCCGGCGTGTCCTCGAACGCGTTGCCCAGACCGGTTTGCCGGGCGACCATCATTTCTTCATCTCGTTCGATACCACCCATCCAAGCGTGGTCATCGCCGATTGGCTGCGCGACCGCTATCCCGACGACATGACCATCGTGCTGCAGCATTGGTACGAAGGGCTGGACGTGCGCGACGACGGCTTCTCCGTCACGCTGAATTTCGGCGACAGCCCCGAACCGCTCAGCATCCCGTGGGACGCCATGCGCACCTTCGTGGACCCCTCCGTCGAATTCGGCCTGCGCTTCGAAGGCCGCGATGGGCCGGACCCCGACCCCGATGGCGGCGAAGAAGCCCCCTTCGCCGAGATGAAGGAAGAAGAGACGGCCAGCCCGCCCCGCAAGGAAGCCGAAGTTGTCAGCTTGGATCGGTTCAGGAAGTAGCCCGGCGCTGCCGCCGTCCAGCCAAGGCCAGACCGACAAGACCCGTCAACAGCAACCAGGCCGGCGCCGGCAGCGGAACCACTGCCGTGGCCCCGGCAGAGGCCGGGCGAAGCACCGGCGTGCCGGTCAGACTGACCGTTCCGGTCAGCGTCGCCGTGCTGCGGCGGCCATCGGGCCGTGTCGAGGTGAAGACCGCATTCCCCGTTCCCGACCAACGCACCCAGACCGCGCCCCAGATGCGCCCGCCCCCCGCATCCTCCAGCCGGTAACCATCTGAGATATCCGTGAATTCGCTGATCGCCGTGTCCAACGCCGCCAGGCCCGGCCCGGCGTAAAGCCCGATCACCGTCTGGTTGGTCAGCCCGTCGAAGATCGACGCGCTTAGCCAATGGTCGTCTTCCGCCCAGCGCAACCCGAGCAGTCCAAGACGCTCACCCCCAAGATCGTAAACCTGCGCCACGCCGCCGCGCTGATCGACCACCAGGCCCGCATCATAGGGTTGGGCATCGGGCGGAACCGGCGCCGCGATCGCCGGGGCCGCGCACAGGGACAGAACCGCCAACAGACCCGTCAATCGCCCGGGCCGACCAGTATTCCCCGTCGCGGGCCCGATTCGGTCGGTGCGGGCCCTATTTGTCCGCCGAACCCGCGCGGCTAGGCCAAGGCCCGCCAATCCGCTCAGTAACAGCCAGAACGGCGCCGGCAGCGGCACGACAGCCACGTCGATGGGCGTCCCGCTCAGCGACACCTGCGCCGACACGATTACCTCGATGGCGCGGCCATTGTTGCGCCGGGTGACGAAGATCGCATCTTCCGCCCCTTCCCACAGCACCCAGATCGCGTTCCGCGTCGGGCTGTTTCCACGGACCTGCGCATCCGGCGGCACCTGAATCCCGTCCGAGATATCGGTGAACTCATCCAGCGTGATCGACAGGCGCTCCAGCCCCGTCCCCGCATATATCCCCAGGACATTCGACGTGGTGAAGCCATCGAAAACCGACCGCGACAGCACATCGCCCGGCCCCGCCCGCCGCAGCGACAGCAGCGCCAGGCGGTTTCCGCCGATGTCATAGGTGGTGTTCGCAACCGCTCCGATCTCGCCGTCGAACAACGGCGCGTCCGACGGAATCGGCGCGGCGGCGACCGGGGCCGTCATCAACGACAGAATGAGAAAAAGGCTGCGGAGCAACATCGGGGACCGATTTGAGACATATCCAGGTTAACGTCCTAACGCCGGACCACGGCGACAGGCTGTCCGCGCGCGGGCGTTTTTGGGGCATGGCAGCCGGTCCCGCCGCTTGCGCCCCCGACCCGCGCCGCGCTACCCCGATCCAGCAGACCGCCAGGAGATCCGACATGACCGCCACCCGCACCGAGACCGACAGCTTCGGCCCCCTGGAGGTCCCCGCCGACAAGTATTGGGGCGCCCAGACCCAGCGGTCGATCCAGAACTTCCCCATCGGGTGGGAATGTCAGCCGGTCGCAATCGTGCGGGCCCTGGGCGTCATCAAGAAGGCCGCCGCCGCCGTGAACGAAGGCTTCGGCGACCTGGACGCGGATCGCGCCAAGGCCATCCAGCAGGCAGCCGGCGAGGTGATCGAGGGCCGCTTCGACGACAATTTCCCCCTGGTCGTCTGGCAGACCGGCTCGGGCACGCAGTCGAACATGAACGCCAACGAGGTCATCGCCAACCGCGCCATCGAGATCATGGGCGGCACCATCGGCTCCAAGGACCCGGTTCACCCGAACGACCATTGCAACATGGGCCAATCGTCCAACGACACCTTCCCCACGGCCATGCATGTCGCCACGGGGATGATGGCCCGCGACACCCTCCTGCCCGGCCTGAAGAAGCTGCACGCCGCGCTGGCCGCCAAGTCGGACGAGTTCAAGGACATCATCAAGATCGGCCGCACCCACACCCAGGACGCGACTCCCCTGACGCTGGGCCAGGAATTCGGCGGCTACGCCCACCAGGTCGCCAAGGGGATCGAACGGGTCGAGGCCTGCCTGCCCGACATCTACGAACTGGCCCAGGGCGGCACCGCCGTCGGCACCGGCCTCAACACCCGCAAGGGCTTCGCCGA
>JBCCCB010000417.1:0-2892 GCA_039033775.1 Pseudomonadota bacterium
GGCGACGATCATGTCGCCCAGGCGTTTTTGCAGATCGGTCAGATCGTTGGCCAGGCAGAGGCAGGCCATCACCTCGGAGGCGACGGTGATGTCGAAGCCGGCCTCGCGCGGGAAGCCGTTGGCGACGCCGCCCAAGCTGGCCACGATGGAGCGGAGGGCGCGGTCGTTCATGTCGACCACCCGGCGCCAGACGACGCGGCGGATGTCGATGTCCAGCGCGTTGCCCCAATAGATGTGGTTGTCGATCATCGCGCTCAGCAAAGAATGGGCCGAGGTGATCGCGTGGAAATCGCCGGTGAAATGGAGGTTCATCTCCTCCATGGGCACGATCTGGGCATAGCCGCCGCCCGCCGCGCCGCCCTTCATGCCGAAATTGGGGCCCAGAGACGCCTCGCGGATGCAGATCATGGTCTTCTTGCCGATGGCATTTAGCCCGTCGCCCAAGCCCACGGTGGTGGTCGTCTTGCCCTCGCCCGCCGGCGTCGGGTTGATCGCGGTGACCAGGATCAGCTTGCCGTCCGGGCGGTCCTTCACCCCGTCGATGAAGCTTTGCGACACCTTCGCCTTGTCGTGGCCATAGGGCAGCAGATCGTCGGCGTTGATGCCAAGGCCCGCGCCGATCTCCTGGATGGGGCGCTTCTTGGCGGCGCGGGCGATCTCGATATCGGTGAGGGGCATGGGGCGGGTCCTTTCGCGCGGCCTGATTGGCACAGGGCTACGCCACGGGACACCGTCGTATGCGGCCAAAATACGACATTCCGACCCCGGCTGGCGGCGTGTGACGAACACTCGGTCGCCCACCGGCGCGATCTGGCGCGGATCGGAAACAGACTTTTGCCAGTCGATTCACGCAATTGCGATCAAACATCATTAGGTGGAACCAAGTAACGTGCGTAGGCTTTCTGTCAGGAGACGTGCATCTGCCCGTGCGCTCGCCTCTGTCCCCAGCGGTTTGCCTGCCGCCAACTGGAAGTTTTGTAAGATGACAACCACGAGTATCCTGATTCAAGCCGGTTTCGTCGCCGGTATCTCGCTCGCCTTGCTCGCGGCGCTCGCGCTCGCCTGATCGGGGTTCAGCCCTCCGCCCCCTGCCAGGCCCGTTGGTCCGGCACATGCAGGCGGAGGGTGTCGCCTAGGTGGAACGTCCCCTCCCGTTCGACCCATGCAGTCACGCCCCGTCGGCCCTTCGCGGCGGCCTTGAAGGTCTTGCCATGACCCGGCGCATCGGTGTCGATCACGGGTGCGGGCAGGTGGCAGGGGCGGTTTTCCATATCCACCACAATAGTCGTGCCATCCGTTTCCGACTGAAGACGGGAAGACGGGGGCACATGGGTGAAGTCCGGAATGCCGGAGATTACCAGCGTCGCGCCGATCCAGGCCGGGTCGAACCGATTGGTTCCAATCGCGGCGGCGATCTCCTCCAATTCCTCCTGTGACACGACGGCCAGTTGCCGCGTGTTGCGGATGGTTGTGCCCTTTGGATGCTGGCTCGTCACGCGGGAGCACGATGGCCGTGTCAGCCCGCCATGATCCTCCCCCTCCGGACCTGCGAACGTGAGGGTCAGCGCGTCCCTTGGCTGGCTGGCCAGGTGGGCGGCGCGGTCCGGGACGAGGCCGAGCCACGTGATGCGGGCGGTAATATGGGTGCGGACAAGGGCGGGCATGGACGGTTCCGGATCGGGTCACGCCGTTGTCTTGGATTGCCAGGGAGGACGCAAATGAAAAGAGCCCCGGAATGTCCGGGGCTCCGTCTTATTCAATCATGGGTCAGGCCGTCGGTTCCGGCTCTGGGGAGATATCCGGACCCTTGCGGCGCGGCTTGGTCTTCGGCACCGCCGTCAGGCCGGTGCCGCCCGTGGGCATATCTCCCTCATCGTCGTCGCGGTTGAGCGTCTCGCCGTTGATCACTTTCATGATCTCGGGCCCGGTCAGGGTCTCGTATTCCAGCAAGCCCTGGGCCAGCCGCTCCAGATCGTCGCGCTTTTCGGTCAGGAGACGCTTGGCGGTCTCGTAGCCTTCCTGCACCAGTTCTTTCACCTTCTCGTCGATCTTGCGCTGGGTATCGGGCGAGATGTTCGACGCGCCCTGATAGCTGCCCAGATAGCTCTGCTGTTCATTGGCATAATCGACCATGCCCAGTTCCTCGGCATAGCCGAACTGGGTGACCATCGCGCGCGCGATCTTGGTGACCTGCTGGATGTCGGAGGCGGCGCCGGAGGTCACGTTTTCCTTGCCGAAGACCAGTTCTTCGGCCACGCGGCCACCCATCGCCATGGCGATCTTGGAGGTATACTTGGTCCAACTGACAGACAGCTGATCCCGCTCCGGCAGGGACAGGACGAGGCCCAGCGCGCGGCCGCGCGGGATGATCGTCGCCTTGTGGATCGGGTCGTGCTGCGGGACGTTGAGGCCGACGACGGCGTGCCCGGCCTCGTGATAGGCGGTCAGCTTCTTCTCGTCTTCGGTCATAACCATGGATCGCCGCTCGGCGCCCATCATGACCTTGTCCTTGGCCTGCTCGAAATCTTCCATCGTGACGACCCGGCGTCCGATCCGCGCGGCCATCAGCGCGGCCTCGTTTACCAGGTTGGCCAGATCCGCGCCCGAGAAACCGGGCGTGCCGCGCGCGATGATGCGCAAGTCGACATCCGCACCCAGGGGCGTTTTGCGGGCATGGACGCCCAGGATCTTCTCGCGGCCCTTGATGTCGGGATTGGGCACCTGGACCTGACGGTCGAAGCGGCCGGGCCGCAGCAGCGCGGGGTCCAGCACGTCGGGCCGGTTGGTGGCTGCGACGATGATGATGCCCTCATTGGCCTCGAAGCCGTCCATCTCGACCAGAAGCTGGTTCAGCGTCTGCTCGCGCTCGTAATTGCCGCCGCCATAGCCCAC
>JBCCCB010000418.1:0-2862 GCA_039033775.1 Pseudomonadota bacterium
CGCCTGATACCCGCGTTTCAGGCACACGCACAGATCTTCGGTGTATCGGCAGACGCCGCCCGGCTGGAGTGCGAGGCGGTTGCTGGCCTGCCGGTTGTATCCGGCGATCGGATGAGCGACCTCTTTTCCCAGGCAAGTCTAAAGCGTCGGACTTTTACGTAGGTGCATATCCTGAGTGGCGAAGGTAGTTTTGGCATTCGTCTGCACAGAACATCCGACAGATCGCGCCGATGGCGTCCGAGAGATCATCGAAGGTCCGTGCACCGATGCGCCGGAGATGAGCTTTCAGCTTCGCGAAGGCCATCTCGATGGGGTTGAGATCCGGAGAGTAGGGCGGAAGGAACAGGAACCGGCAGCCAGCGCGCCGGAGAGTGTCGGCTGCGGGTCGGACCCAAAGTGCTCTCGCCAGCACCCCCAAACCCGAAACCTGTCCGTGAAACCGGGGCAACTCCAGGAAGGACTCGACAAGCGGGAGCCAAAAAGAGAACATTAAGAGAACATCAACCGATTCTCGGTGTTCCAACGTCCATGCCGGACCTCGATCTGCCTCCGATTGTGGAAGCCTTCTCGGATGCCCGGGACGGGGCGGCGACCGGCTTTGTCCTGGCGCAACTGGATGCGTCCGGACGGCGCGGGCCGATCCTGTGGGTGCAGGATGCGCGCGCGGCGCAGGAAGGGGGGCTGCCCTATCTGCGGGGGCTTGGACACGGGGACAGACCGATCTTGAGGGTCGCGGCGCGCAATGCGGCCGAGGCGCTCTGGGCCATGGAGGAAGGACTGCAATGCGCCGCGTCATCTGCCGTCATTGGGGAAATCTGGGGGGACCCGAAAGCCCTGGACTTCACCGCGACCAAGCGGTTGGCCCTGCGCGCGCGGCGCTCGGGGGTGCCGTTGTGGCTGTTGCGGCCCGATGGCGAACCCGGGCTCTCCGTGGCGCCGGAGCGATGGCGGGTGCACTCGGTGGCGTCCGAGGCGCATCCGTTCGACATGCACGCGCCGGGGCAGGCTTTGTGGTTAGCGGAACGGTTCCGGTCGCGCACCGACCGGCCGGGCGCCTGGGTGGCCAGCCATGACCGGGCGGCGCATCGTCTCGATCTGGCTGCCCCGCTTCGCGATCGCGAGATGGGAGCGGGCCAAGGCCCCGACTTCGTCTGCCCCCTGGGACGAACCAGAGCCTGAGTTGGCGCCCGATGCGGCCGTCGTGTTGGCCGCCGAAGGCCCGCACGGCCCGGTGATCCATGCGGCGACCGAGGCGGCCCTGGCGGCGGGCGCAAGCTGCGGCGCGCGTGTAGTGGATGCCCAAGCCCTGGCGCCCGATCTGATCGTGCGGCCCGCCGACCTGGCGGGCGATGCCGACGCGCTGACCCGGCTGGCCCATTGGTCCCGCCGCTGGTGCCCCTGGTCTGCCACCGATGGGATCGACGGGCTGGTGCTGGACACGACCGGGTCGGCCCATCTGTGGGGCGGCGAGGCGGCGATGCTGGCCGATATGCAGGCGCGTCTGGCCGGGTTGGGGCAGGCGGCGCGGATCGCCTTGGCGCCCACCCATGGGGCGGCTTGGGCCTTGGCGCGATATGGTGATCCGCGGCCGATCTGCGACGTGCCGGAGGTGGCGCTGGAAGGGCTGCCGGTTGCGGCTTTGCGCCTGGACGCAGACACTAAGCTGACCCTGCGCAGGCTGGGCCTGAAGCGGATCGGCGATCTGATGGACGTGCCTCGCGCCTCCCTGGGGCGTCGGTTGATGCCCGCGCTCACCCGGCTTGACCAGGCTTTGGGGGACCTGCCGGAGCCCATCGTCGCGCCGCCCCCGCCCCATCGGTATCGCGCGGTGCGCCGTCTGGCCGAGCCGGTGATGGACCCGCAGCCCTATCTGCCGGAGTTGCTGGGCGATCTGTGCCATCGATTGGAGGTGACCGGCCACGGGTTGCGCGCCCTGACCCTGGATCTCTACCGCACCGACGGCACGGCGGCACGCTTCTCGGTGGCCACGGCCAAGGCCGTGCGCGACCCGCGTCACCT
Organism: Pseudomonadota bacterium; assembly: GCA_039033775.1. Lineage (GTDB taxonomy): Bacteria > Pseudomonadota > Alphaproteobacteria > Rhodobacterales > Rhodobacteraceae > Jannaschia. Next base: position 2,020 of record JBCCCB010000418.1, read on the forward strand.
GCAACGCCTGCTGGAAAAGCGCTTTGAATGCCTCGATGCCGGGTTCGGCTTCGACATCCTGGCGGCTGAGGCGGGCCGGCCCGAGCCGCTGGCGGCCGCCCAAGTGCGCTTGGACGGCGAGGCCGATGCCGACCTGGCCTATGCCAATCTGGTCGACCGCCTCTCCGCCCGGCTGGGACGCCAAGCGGTGCAAGTGCCGGTCCCGCGCGAAAGCCACATGCCGGAACGGGCCGAGACATGGCTCCCTGCGCTCGACCACATGGCGGGCCGCCGTGCCGACCTTCTGGCCCCCGGGGGGCTGGGCGGCGGCGGCCTGGTCGCGCCCAAGCGCGAGCGGCCCATCCGCCTGCTATCCGCGCCGGAGCGGATCGAGGTGCTCTATGCCGTCCCCGAAGGCCCGCCCGTGCGCTTCAAATGGCGCCGCCGCCCCTATCGCATCGCCCGCCACCAAGGGCCGGAGCGGTTGGCGCCGGAATGGTGGCGTGTGCCGTCCCATGCCCGCCTGCGCGACTATTACAAGGTCGAGGTCACCGATGGTGGCCGCTATTGGCTGTTCCGCGAAGGGGTGCTGGACGATGGTCGCGGCGGGCCGCCGGACTGGTTCCTGCACGGGTTGTTCGCATGACCACCCACCATTGCGTTTTGCGGGCATCGGAACCTCCGGCAGAGGTCTTTTCGGCCAGAGTAAGACGGGCACGTCCAGGCCCATCTGATCCACTCGCCTGGGCGAATGCGGACCCGGTTTTCGTTCATTGGAACCGTCGCTTTTTGGGCAAACAGAGCGCCATGCGTATTTTTGGACCAGTGATGACTAAGGAGCGCATTAACCTTAACGCACCCTTC
>JBCCCB010000419.1:0-2842 GCA_039033775.1 Pseudomonadota bacterium
ATATCGGCGAAAGCCCGAACCACCGCGGCTACGTCCCCTTCACCGAGAAGGGCGACTACCCCGACGAGGTGAACCGCAATTACGAGGCCTTTGACCTGGGCCTGGACCTGCCGGCGGACGACCGGACTTCCTGGCGGGCAACCTCCTCCTGGGGCCGAATGTCTGGCCCGACCTGCCCGCCTTCCGCCGCCCGGTCGCCGCCTACCAGGCGCAGGTGGCGGCCCTGGGCCACCGGCTCTGCGGCGCGCTTGAGCTCCATCTGGGTTTGCCGTCCGGCGCCCTGACCACGCAGATGAGCAAGCCCATCTCGCAGCTCCGCCTGCTCCACTATGTCCGCGCCAGCGGGGTCGCCAACAATGCCTCGGTCAATATGGGCGCCCATACGGATTACGAGTGCCTCACGCTCCTGCATACCGGGAACGAGGGCCTCCAGGTCTGCACTGCGGATGGGCGGTGGATCGACGTCCCCGTCGATCCCGCGGCCCTGGTGGTCAATATCGGCGACATGCTGGAAGCCTGGAGCAACGGCCTGCTCCGCTCGACCATGCACCGCGTCCTGAACCTCAGTCCCGAACGGTTTTCCCTGCCCTACTTCGTGGCGGCGAACCACGACGCGGTGATCCGGCCGTTCCCCCAGCTTGTCACGCCCGGGGAGGCGCCGCGCTACGAGGCGTTCACCGCCGGGGCCCATCTGGAACGCATGCTCATCCGGGACTTCCCCTATCTGCGTGAGGCCGCGCGCCGGGCGGGTCGGCTGGAGAAGGTCACCAACCCCTTCGAGCGGAGCGCCGGGGCCTACATGGACTGAGCCATGCCGCAACTCGACACGATCTTCGCCGTGGCCTTGGCCGGCCTCGCGCTCAGCGCCTCGCCGGGCCCGTCCATGCTCTACGTGCTGTCCCACAGCGTGGGCCAGAGCCGGGCCGCGGGCCTGGCCTCCGCCGTCGGCCTGGCCCTCGGTGGGATCCTGCTGGCGGTGGCCACGGCCCTTGGGCTCGCGGCCATCTTCGCGGCGTTCGACTGGATCGCGCCGGCGCTGCGCTTCGCGGGGGCGGTCTACCTGGTCTGGATCGGCATCGGCCTGATCCGCGATGCCCATGCGCCCACCACGGAGATGGCGGCGGGCACGGTGCGGCGCCGCGCCATCGGCCCCATCGTGTGGCAGGGGATCTGGATCGAGGTGCTGAACCCGAAGACCGTGCTGTTCTTCGCGCTCTTCCTGCCGCCCTTCGTGGAGCCCGGATCCGGGCCGGTCTGGTCCCAGCTCCTGGTGCTGGGCGCGCTGGTGCCGCTGACGGCGGTGCCGTCGGACCTGGCCGTGGCCTGGATGGGCGGCACGGCGGCCGAACGCATGCGCCGGAGCCGCCGTGCGCACGTGGTCCTCGGCTGGGCGGGGGGCCTGACCCTGATCGCCATCGCCGCGAACCTGTTCATGGGCATCCTCTGACGCCCAGCTCGGCCGCGCGCCCTCCCGCTATCTCAGAGCAGCCCGTCGGGCATCCGCTGTTCGGCGGCGGTGTTGGCCCGCCGGAAGATGAGCGTCACGCCAGTGGAGACGATCACGATGAAGAGCGAATAGAGAACCGGTACGGCCATCACCGCCTGCGCCTCGTCCGCGGGCCAGGTGAAGGCGATGATGGCGATGGCGAGCGGGCCGTTCTGGATGCCCGTCTCTAGCGCGACGGTCCGGGCGTTCCGCGGGTGAAGGCGCAGGCCCCGCGCGAAGGCGTAGCCCACCGCGATCCCCACCAGCCCGAGCCCGATGGAGGCGGTATAGGTGGCCCAGCCCGTCGACAGCAGGAACCCCCAGTTTCGGGGGATCCAGGAGACGACGAGGAAAAGGATGAAGAAGAGCGCCAGCGCCGATCCCGCGAATTCCGTCACCGCGCCGACGTTGGCGTTGAACTTCCGTAGCGCCATCCCCACGGCCACCGGCACCAGCAAAAGGACAAGCGTGGCGATGATGTTCTCGCGCGGGATGTCCACGTCGAGTGCGCCCGCATAGATCACCAGGACCAGCGGGATCAGCACGACGCCGAACACCGTTGATGTCACCGTCATCAGGAGCGACAGCGCCAGGTTCCCCTTGGCGAAGTAAGTGAACATGTTCGACGTGGTCCCGCCCGGCATGCAGGACATGATCAGGATGCCGATGGCGATCACCTCCGGCACGGGCAGCGTCAGCGCCAGCAGGAACCCGATCAGCGGCATGAACCCGTATTGCGAGGCCACGCCCACCATCAGGCCGTAGGGGCGCCGGAAGGCCAGCACGAAGTCCCGAGGGGTGAGCGACGCGCCCATGCCCAGCATGATCACGAAGATCATCGCCGCCAGCAGCGCCTGTTCGAAGGGACCGACCATGGCTTAGGCGTCCCCGGCCAGGGCTTCGGCGCGGACGTCCTTCCGGAGGATCTTGCCCACGTTCGACTTGGGGAGCGCGTCGCGCATCCGCACGCGCTTGGGCACTTTGTAGGCCGTCAGATGCGCCTTGCAATGGGCGCGCAGGTCGGCCGATGTGAGCCCGGAATCGTGTAGCACCACGTGGGCTTCGACGGCCTCGCCGGTGGCGTCGTCGGGGACGCCGATCACCGCCGCCTCCGAGACGCCGGGATGGGTGGCGAGGCAATCCTCAACCTCGTTGGGATAGACGTTGAAGCCCGAGACGATGATCATGTCCTTCTTGCGGTCGACGATCCGGAAGTAGCCGTCCGCGTCGCGCACCCCCACGTCGCCGGTCAGGAACCAGCCGTCGCGCATGACCTCGGCGGTGGCGTCGGGCCGGCGCCAGTAGCCGGCCATGACCTGGGGGCCGTGGGCGGCCAGCTCGCCCGGCTTTCCGAGC
>JBCCCB010000420.1:0-2818 GCA_039033775.1 Pseudomonadota bacterium
CCCCGTCACCTATGCCGCGCTTCGATCCCGCGTCGCGACCCTGTCGGCCGCCTGGTCGCATCTCAAACCCGGGGCCCGCGTCTTGATCGCCCTGCCGCTGGGCGCCGATCTCTATGCCGCGCTGGCCGCGCTCTGGTCTCGCGGCGCGACCGCTGTCCTGCCCGAACCGGCCACCGGCCTGCCGGGCCTGCGTGCGGCGCTGAAGACCGTGCCCGTCGACGCCATGCTAACCGCCGGCCCCTACCGCCTCCTGCGCCTGCTCCCGGCGCTCTGGCGCGTTCACCGCCTGCCTCTCCACGGAACCGGCACCGCGCCACCGCACCCGACCGATCCTGCCGACCTCGCCCTCATCTCCTTCACATCCGGCAGCACGGGCGCCCCAAAGGCGATCCCGCGCAGCCACGCTTTCCTGACCGCCCAACGCGCCGCCGTGGCGCCCCTCCTGACCTCGGATCGATCGGAAATCGACCTCGTCGCCTTCCCTGTCTTCGGTCTGCTGAACTTGGCCGAGGGCCGCATCTCGGTCCTGCCCGACTGGCCCCTGTCGCGCGCCGACAAGGCCAGCCCCGACCGTTTGGCAGCCTTGATCGACCGGCACCGGGTCACCCGCCTCCTCCTGCCGCCGGCCTTGTGCGAAACGCTTTCCAAGACCCCAATCCCATGCTGCGCCCACACGGTCTTCACCGGCGGCGGCCCGGTCTTTCCCGACCTGGTCGCCAGGCTGCAGCCGCGTTTGCGGGTCGTCAGCGTCTACGGCTCGACCGAGGCCGAACCCATCGCCCATCTGGACGCAGCCGAGATCAGCGAGGCCGACCGCCACGACATGGAAACCGGCGCCGGCCTCCTGGCGGGGTACCCGGCCGCCGGGACACGGATTCGTCTCGACCACGGGGAAATCCTCGTGGCCGGGGATCACGTCGTCTCCGGCTATCTGGACCCGGCCCAGGATGCGACGACGAAGATCCGCGACGGCGGCACGATCTGGCACCGCACCGGCGATGCGGGCCGCTTGGACCACCAAGGTCGCCTCTGGCTTCTGGGCCGGACCGGCGCCGTCGTCCACATACCCGGCGGTCCGCTCTATCCATTTGCGGTGGAAACCGCGGCACGTCTCTGGCCGGGCGTCCGCCGCGCGGCCCTGGCGCCCGGTCCGGTCCTGGCGATCGAGGGCGACCAGACCAAACTGCCGACCTGGCAGGCCAACGCCACCGCGTTCGGCATCCAACGGGTCCAAACGGTCGACAAGATGCCGATGGACCGTCGCCACCGCTCAAAGGTGGATCTCGGTCGGTTGAGGCAGATGCTCCGATAGGCACCGTATCGGCTTGGACGTCGTTAAACGGATGCCGCGATGAGCGTCCCACCCGTCACGACGGCCTTGGATCGAGTTCCAGGCCCCCACCCCTTATCCGCTTCGTCCCACCTTCCGGCACAGCAGGATCACCGGGATCAGCCCGATCCCGGCGATGATCAAGGACGGCACCGCCGCCCCCTCCAGCCGTTCGTCGGCGGCCAGGCGAAACGCCTGCACCGCCAGCGTGTCGAAGTTGAACGGCCGCATGATCAGCGTCGCCGGCAACTCCTTCATCACATCGACGAAGACGATCAACGCGGCCGTCAACACGGCCGGCGTCATCAGCGGCAGATGCACCCGCCGAACCGTGCCGGCCGCACTCTGCCCCAGCACCCGGCTGACGGCGTCCAGGTTCCGACCGATGGCCGCGGCGCCGGATTCGTAGGCCCCCAAGGCGGCCGCCAGGAACCGCACCATATAGGCGACGATCAGCACCCAGATGGACCCCGTAAACAGCAGCCCCGTCGACATCCCCAGCGTTTCGCGCGCCCAGGCATCGATCGCGTTGTCCAATGCCGCGAACGGCACGAACAGCCCGACCGCGATCACCCCGCCCGGCACCGCATAACCAAGGCGCCCCACATAGACGGCCGCATCCGACAGCCGCCCCGGCCGCAACCGCTGGAAACTGCCCACCAAGATGGCCGCCAGCACGGTCACCAACGCGGCCACCGACGCCAAGGTCAGCGAATTGGTGACGAACCCCACATAGCGCCGCGAGGTCAGATCCTGTTCCGATCCCAGCGCCATGGCCCAAAGCGTCAGGGTCGGCACCAAGACACCCAGCAAGATCGGCACGCCGCAGGCTCCGAACGCGGCCCAGCGATGCCAGCCAACCAAGACGATCCGCTCCATCCGTTCGTGCCGCCGGCCTGACGCATAGCTGGCCCCGCCGCGCGTCGTCCGTTCCAACATGGCGGTCAGCAGCGCGAAGGCCAGCAGGCCCAAGGCCAATTGGGCCGCCGCCCCGCGATCCGCCAAGGTGAACCAACTTGTGTAGATACCCGTCGCGAAGGTTCGCACGCCGAAATGCGCAACGGTGCCAAAATCGGCGATGGTTTCCATCGTCGCCAACAGCACGCCCGACGCAATGGCGGGCCGCGCCATCGGAAGCGAGATGGTCAAGGCCGTCGACCAGGCCGACTTTCCCAAGGTCCGTGCGGCCAGAAAGGTCGACGCGCTCTGCGCGCCAAAGGCGGCGCGTGCCAACAGATAGACATAGGGGTAAAGGACCAGGACCAGCATCGCCGCCGCCCCGCCCAAACTGCGGATCTCCGGGAACCAATAGTCTCGCGGCCCCCACCCCGTCACATCCCGGAGCACCGTCTGGACGATGCCGGGATGATCCAGGATGTGGGTATAGGCGTAGGCCAGGACATAGGCCGGGAAAGCCAAGGGGATCACCAGGCCGATCTCGATCCAGCGCCGTCCGGGGAAATCGGTCATCGTGACCAGCCAGGCCGA
>JBCCCB010000421.1:0-2817 GCA_039033775.1 Pseudomonadota bacterium
CTGACGGACTTCTCCTTCCGCACGCACACCGACGGCGTCCCCATCGCCAACCGGATCGAGCCGCGCAAGCGCCCCCGCTCCTCCATGTCGCCGACCATCGTGCTGCAAGACGGCGCGCCGTCCATGGTCATCGGCTCGCCCGGCGGCAGCCGCATCATCGGCTACGTGGCCAAGACCATCATCGCCCAGATGGATTGGGGCATGGACCCGCAGCAGGCCGTCGCGCTGCCGCATCTGGTCAACCGCTTCGGCACCTATGATCTTGAAGAAGGGACAGCGGCCGAAGCCTTCGCCGAGCCACTGACCGCGCTGGGCTACGAGACGAACATTCGCGGCCTCACCTCCGGCCTGCACGTCATCGCCATCGACGGCGATACGCTCATCGGCGGCGCCGATCCCCGCCGCGAGGGCGTCGCTATCGGCGAGTAAGGCGCTGTCATCCTCGGGCCCGACCCGAGTATCTCCACCCACTGCGGTCCTCGGGTCAAGCCCGAGGACGACGCCTCATGCCTCTGCCGCCCGCGTAACCATCCCGAACAAATCGCGCGGGTCATCTGGATCCGCCAGCATATCCAGATCCACGTAATGCCCCGTCCGCCGCATCTCCCCATAGATGTGCCGCAATGCCGAGAAATCCTCCGTCGCGAACCCGACGGAATCGAACAATGTGATCTGCCCCTCCGACACCCGCCCCGGCGCCTCCCCCGCGATCACGCGCCACAACTCCGTCACCGGGTGATCTGGATCCAATTGCTGGATCTCCCCCTCGACCCGCGTCTGCGGCGGGTACTCCACGAAAATCTCCGAGCGCATCAGGATGTCCCGATGCAGCTCCGTCTTCCCAGGACAGTCCCCACCGATGGCGTTCAGATGCACGCCAGCCCCAACCATATTGTCCGTCAGGATCTGCGCCTGCTTTTTATCCGCCGTACAGGTCGTCACGATCTGCGCCCCCTGGATCGCGTCCTCCGCCGAGCCACAGGCCACAACCCGCAATCCGGACCCCGCCAAGTTCCGCACAGCCTTCTCCGTCGCCGCCGGGTCCAGGTCCCACAACCGCACCTCCTCGACGCCGAGGCAATGGTGAAACCCCAAGGCCTGGAATTCGCATTGCGCCCCGTTCCCGATCATCGCCATGACCCGCGCCTCTCTCGGCGCCAGCCACTTCGCCGCCATCACCGAGGTCGCCGCCGTGCGCAGGGCGGTCAGCACCGTCATCTCCGACAGCATCACCGGATAGCCCGTGTCCACCCGCGCCAGGACGCCGAAGGCCGTCACCGTCTGGAACCCCCGCGCCATGTTCGCGGGATGCCCGTTCACATATTTGAACCCATAGAATTCCCCATCCGAGGTGGGCATCAATTCGATCACCCCCTCCTCCGAATGGGACGGGACCCGCGCCACCTTGTCGAAGCTCTCCCAGCGCAGGAAATCCGCTTCGATCCGGTCGGCAATGGCGGCGATGGTTTCCGCCACGCCGGCCTCGTTCACGATCTTCATCATGTCGTCCACCGACACGAACGGCACCATGGCCAGCTTGGACGGCTCCATCCTCACACCCCCCGCGTCGGCCGGTCCAAGACCGACTTCCCGAACAACGACGCCACCAGATCCACCAGGACCCGTGCCGTCCGCCCGCGCTCGTCCAAGAACGGGTTCAACTCCGCCAGATCCAGGGAGGTCACCAACCCACTGTCATGCAGCATCTCCATCACCAGATGGGCCTCCCGGAACGTCGCCCCCCCGGGCACCGTCGTCCCCACGGCGGGCGCGATCTCCGGCTCCAGGAAATCCACGTCGAAGCTCACATGCAGATCGCCGCCCGCCGCCCGCACCCGCTCCAAGAACGCGCGCAGCGGCGCCGCGATTCCATGCTCGTCGATCGCTCGCATGTCGGCCACGTCCATCCCCGCCTCCGCCACCACGGCCTTCTCATAGGGATCGACCGAGCGCAGCCCGATCATGCACACATTCTCCGCCGCGACCTTCGCCACGGGCTCGGGAAACCACGGCCCAAACTCCGCCAGCCCACAGAAATACGCCACCGGCGTCCCATGCAGGTTCCCGCTCTCCGTCGATCCCAGATCATGCACATCGCTATGGGCATCGAGCCACAATACAAAGAGCGGACGATCCCCCGCCCGCCGCGCCATCGCCGGCACCGTCCCCGCCGCCATCAGATGATCGCCGCCCAGGAAGATCGGCACACCCTCCGCCTCGACGTCCTGCAAAGCGGCAACCCAGCCCGCACAGGCGGCCAAGTCCCGCACCGCCCCATTCCCATGCGACGGCACCGCAACGCCCTCCGGCGCCACGTCCCCCGCGTCCCGCACATCATGCCCCAACGCCGCCAAGGCCGAGCCCAAACCCGCCGTCCGCAACGCATCCGGCCCCATGACGCACCCCTTCCGGGCGGACCCCGCCTCCACCGGCGCGCCGATCAACGTGATGCTCTTCGACATGGGCCCTCCAGAACTGTCACTGCCAACAGACCCCATTGAACCGGCACCCTAAAGCCCGATAAGCGATCAAATCGACCGAGCAATCGCCCAACTCGCTCACTTGGAGAGCCCAAATTGGACGACCTTGACCGCCGTCTCCTCGCCGCCCTCAAAGCCGACGGCCGCGCCAGCGTCTCGACCCTGGCCGCGCAACTAACCGTCACCCGCGCCACGATCCGCGCCCGAAGGGCGCGCCTGCGCCACTCCGGCGACCTCCTCGGCTTCCGCGCCGTGCTCCCAGCCGACCTCGCCGACCGCCCCGTCCGCGGCATCATCCTGATCGAGATCGAGGGCCACGGCGCGCCCCGCGTCGCCC
>JBCCCB010000422.1:0-2777 GCA_039033775.1 Pseudomonadota bacterium
CGACGACGACCATTGTCTTGGGAATGCTCGACAATTCCAGCGCGCCGGTCGAGGTGACGACGACCTTCTCGTCGATCTCGACCTCGGCGCCGGGGACATTGGCGCTGTCGGAGCCGGAGGCGATGACGATATGCTTGGCGTCGTGGATGTCGTCGCCGACCTTGACCTTGCCCGCCTCGGGGATCGACGCCCAGCCCTTGATCCAGTCCACCTTGTTCTTTTTGAACAGAAATTCGATGCCCTTGGTGTTCTGGCCGATGGTTTCGTCCTTATAGGCCAGCATCTGCTTCCAATCGACCGACGGCGCCTTGCCCTTCAGTCCCATCTTCGCGAAATTGTGTTCCGCTTCATGCAGTTGGTGGCTGGCATGCAGCAGCGCCTTGGACGGAATGCAGCCGACGTTCAGGCAGGTGCCGCCCAAGGTCTCGCGCCCCTCGACGCAGGCCGTTTTCAGGCCCAGTTGGGCGCAGCGGATGGCGCAGACATAGCCGCCGGGGCCGCTGCCGATGATGATGACGTCGTATTGGGACATGGGGTCTCCGGGCCGGTCTGGTGGGGGGTGCCCCCCGTACATCCCCTGTACACCACCCGTGCGAACGTACGTTCGCACGGAAACGTTAGGGACTTGTTCATAGCAACGTGGAGATAACCATAAGAATCGTCGCCGTGAAGCCCACGAACCAGATGTAGGACCGCCAGGGCCGCCAGCCGAAGGCATAGGCCGGCACATAGAGAATGCGGGCCACGAGGTAGGTCCAAGCCAGGGTCGCGGTCAGGATCGTGGATTGATCCGACAGGGTGACCAGGGCGACGGCGGCGGTGAAGAGGATCAGCCCCTCGAAATGGTTGTTCAGCGCCCGGTAGAGGCGGGCGGTGCGGTCCGACAATTGATCCTCAAGACTGCCGCCGAGGCGCGATTTGTCGCGGGGCGACATGGTCTTGGACGGGCCGAGTTCCAAGTTGGCGGGGACCGACATCAGCACGAACTGCACGGCCTGCAGCAGGATGGCGAGGGCGAGGACGGTGAGTTCGGGGGACATGGGCGGCCGGGGATGATGGGCAGAATATGCCCATCCTACGGACGTCGAGCCGGGGGCGATAGGGTGGGCGGGCGGATCACCGGTTGCGGCGGATCAGGATCAGCGTGGTGACCAGCGACAGCGCGGCATAGCCCGACGCCAGAGCCCACAGGACCGGATCGGGCCCGCGCCAGGCTTGCAGCGCGATCACCAGCAGGAGCGCGATGGCGACGCGGATGACCCAGAAGGCCAGGGCGCGGGCGGTGGGGGACATGGCCGTCAGACCGGGTCGGGGCAGATGGTCTGGCCGTTCTGTTCGATGGCGGCGGCGTAGGGCTCGCCGTCTTCGTCCAGGCAGACCAGGGTTCCGGCCTCAAAGCCGTTCTCGGAGGAGGTCAGGGCGCGCACGCCCCGCGCCGTTCCGCCGACGACCAGCCGCCCGGCGCCCACGGCGCCGCGCACGGCGGTGGTGCCCACGGTGGCGGCGGCCCCCGTCGCGGCGCCGGCGACGGTAACGGCGGCGCAGCCGGGGAGGGTGAGGGCGGTGGCGAGGAGGAGGACGGGGCGCATGGGGGGCTTTCGGCTTTTGGGGAATGTAGGGCGGGTGAAACCCACCGCCTTGAGGGGGAGGATGGATGGTTGGTTTCCGGCACCCTACGCGGTGCCCTCTATGATGACGATGTCGCTGTCGGCATTGGCCCGGCGGATGGCGGCGGCCTGCTGGTCATCGTCGGAGCGGTCGCAGGCGAGGGCGGTGGCGTAATCGCGGAATTCGACGATGACGTGGCGGTCTTTTTGCTTGGTCTCGGGCGTCTCATTCTGGCCGCCCCGGACGATGAAGTGGCCGTTGAAGCGCTCGACGATGGGGGTGTCGAGGCGGATGTAGTCGGCATAGGCGTCGGGGTTGGTGACGGTGACGTGGACGATCCAGTCGCCTTTGGGCTTGGGGTGGGGCCTATGGGTGTGGGGGCCGGTAGGGTGGGTGAGAACCCACCGCGTTTGGGTTGGTTGGGGGGATATGGTGGGTTTTCACCCACCCTACGGGATTCACCCTCGCTTGTTATGAATTCGGGCTTGAACGGGCAGGATCTTTGCGAAGCTCTGGTGCAACCTTCTCGATGAGGAAATCCAGTCGTGACGCCAAACGGCCAGCCCATTGGTCGGTTTCGGGGGCATTCACAGGGATGAGGCCGTCGGTCGGCTGGTTCTGTCGGACCGCTTCGACCCACCGACGCATTTCATAATCGTAGTCCTCAAGAACTTCGGACGGCGTTCTTGGTCCATCAGCGGGGAAGTAGGCTGGGGGAACATCGCCGGTGACGGTCCATACCGCGTCGAGGCCAGGCTCTGGCGGTGGCTCGACTTTGACCTGAAGGATTAGGATGATCCCAGGAAAATATGCCGCGACGGCTTTGGCTGCCGTTTTGTCTATCCAACTGAGAGATGCCGTATATTGATCAGCGCGGCTGATCGCTGAATCGAAGTCGGCCCGGTCATTGGGCGGAAGAGCGTTCCGGTAAGTCTCTGGTGACTGCATTTCTTCGCTCACTAGGTAGCAACCGATCCCCGAGCCGATACTGCGGTAAGTATACGGTGGGCAAAATTGCCCAACCTACGGGTCAGAGGTCCATCAACAACCGCCGCGGATCCTCCAGCGCCTCTTTCACCCGCACCAGGAACGTCACCGCGCCTTTGCCGTCGACGATGCGGTGGTCGTAGCTCAGCGCCAGGTACATCATGGGCCGCACCTTGATCTCG
>JBCCCB010000423.1:0-2706 GCA_039033775.1 Pseudomonadota bacterium
ACGCTTCTGGCCGAGCTGCGGCTCGACCGGGGCGATTGGGACGGCGTGCGGGCGCTGGACGACCATCTGGGCCGTCTGGGCACCCCCGCCGCGGACGACGTGCGCCTGCCGCTCCGGGTCGTGGGGCTACTGGCCCAAGGCCAGCAGGCAGCGGCTATCGAGGTTCTGACACCCACCTTGATCGCGGGCGAGGCGCCTGACATCGTCGCGCGGGTTGCGACCGCGCTGATGGCGCGCGGTCAATCGGCCGACGCGCGCGCGATCATCGAATTTGCCCGCGGCATGCGTCCCGACTTGCCTCGCCTGGCCCTGATCGCCGCCGACATCGCCGTCCGCAGCGGCGATCCCGCGACCGCCCAGGCCGAATTGACGGCCCTGGCCGCCCATCCCGATCTGGGGGCCAGCGCCGCCCACCGGCTGGTGCTGCTGCATCGCGGGCAGGGCGACCGGGCAAAGGCGGATGCCGTCCTGGCCAATGCGCTGGCCACCCATCCCCGGTCGCTGGACCTCCGCCTCCTGGATGCGGCGCGCTTGTTGGACGCCGGAGACGTAGCGGGCGCGATCGCGCTCTACGAGACGCTCTATGCCGAACGGCCCGATGCCGAGCTGATCGCCAACAATCTGGCTTCGCTGCTGTCGACGACCTCTGACCGGCCCGAGGACATCGCCCGCGCCGCCCGCATCGCGGCGCCGTTGCGAGCCAGTTCCGTGCCGGCCGTGGCCGATACCCTGGGCTGGATCGCGTTCCGCCAGGGGGACATGGACCGGGCCCTGCCGCTGCTGACCCGCGCGGCGCGCGGCCTGCCCGACGACCCGGCCGTGCGCCTGCGTCTCGGCAAGGTCCAGGCCGCGTCCGGCCAGGACGCCGCCGCCCGCGCAAGTTTCGCGGCGGTGGCCGATGTGGCCGCGCCCGGCGATCCGGCCGGCGACGCCGCGCGGGCCGCCTTGGCCGAGATGGGCGGATGACCGATCTCGGCCTGCCGGGCCGGGGAATGGGAACGCTGCCGACGGGGGCGGTCCTGATCCTGGCGGCGATGCTGGCGACCATCCCGCTGTTCTGGCTGGGCTTCGTATCCCTGGGCGAGGCCTGGATCCGGCCGGAATACAGCCACGGGCCGCTGATCCCCTTCATCTCGCTGTTCCTGTTCCTGCGCGAATTGCGCGACCGCCCGGCCACCGGCCCGCGCGGCCCGGCCTGGCCGGGCTTGCTGCTGGGCCTCCTCGCGCTGGCGGTGGCCCTGGTCGGCACGCGCACGGCGATCCCCGACATCGTGACCTACGGCCTGGTCCTGTGGGTCATGGCGCTGGTCCTGGTCGCCATGGGCTGGTCGCGGGGCCGCCATCACTGGGCGCCGATCCTGCACCTGGTCTTCATGCTGCCCTTGCCGATGGTGGTGCAATGGACCACCACGACCTGGCTCCAGACCGTCTCGGCCGAGATCGGCGTGGCCATCGTCCGGGCCGCCGACATCCCCGTCTTGCTGGAAGGCCACATCATCGACCTGGGCGTCTACCAATTGCAGGTCGCCGAGGCCTGCGCGGGCCTGCGCTATATCTTCCCGATCCTCAGCTTCAGCTACCTGACCGCGATCCTGTATCGCGGGCCGATGGTCCATAAGATCGTCCTGTTCGCCATGGCCGCCCCCCTGGCGGTGCTGCTGAACGCCGTCCGCATCGGCATCATCGGCATCTTGGTGGACCGCTTCGGCATCTCTCACGCGGAAGGGTTCCTGCATATCTTCGAGGGCTGGGTGATCTTCGGCATCTGCCTGCTGATCCTGATGGCCAGCGCCGCCCTTCTGGCGCGCCTGCGGCGCGTCGACGGGCCGATCCTGGACCTGGACGTCTCGGGCCTCTGGCCCCAGGCGGCCCGGATCGGGGGCGCGCGGCCGGCCCTGCCGCTGCTGGCCCTGGCGCTGATGACGGCCCTGGCGTCGCTGGCGACGACGCGCCTGACGCCGGCCCAATCCGACATCCCCCGCGTGCCCTTGGCCGTCTTCCCGATGGATCTGGGCGGCTGGACCGGCCAGACCGCCACGCTGGCCCCCGACATCGCCGAGGTTTTGGGCGCCACGGATTACCTCGACGCGACCTATGCCGCGCCGAACCAGCCGCCCGTCCAACTATTCGTCGCCTGGTACGCGCGGCAAGGCCGCGGGGCCGGGCTGCATTCGCCCGAGATCTGCCTGCCCGCCGCCGGGTGGGAGATCGCGTCCATCGAAACACGGCCCACCACGATCGCCGGGGACACTTTCCCCGCCAACCACGCGATCATCGTCCAGGGTCTGCGCCGCCAGATGGTTCTCTATTGGTTCGACCAGCGCGGCACCCGTCTGGCCGGCGATTGGGAGGCCAAGTTCTCGGCCGTGCGCGACAGCCTGCTCACCGGCCGCAGCGACGGCGCCCTGGTGCGGTTCGTCACGCCTATCGGCCCGGATGAAACCGACGCCGAGGCCGGGGCCCGCCTTTTGGCCCTGGCCGAAACGGCCGTGCCCCGGCTGGCCCCCCATATCCCGAAGTAAGGGGTTTCGCGCCTGCCGTTTGGCAGACGTGTCGCGAAACGCTTTAGGCGGCGTCTGCATTTGAGGATTCACAGGCGTCTGCTTGTCTGATTCAAGATCGCAAACGGGAGGCGATCATGAGCAGGCGGGTTCTGACGGACAGGCAGTGGGCGATCATCGGGCCGCTTCTTCCGGGCAAGAAAGG
>JBCCCB010000424.1:0-2698 GCA_039033775.1 Pseudomonadota bacterium
AGTGGTCCCGTGGGGCAAGCCCGTCCGGCTGGCCGAGGCCATCGAAGGGCTAACGATCCAAATGGAGGACCGCGCGCTGTTCGACGCGGTGAAGGCCGCGGCCGCGCGCCTGCCGATCCTCAACGCCAACTTCCAATGACACAGCCGGGCGGCGCAGGCCGCCCCGGCTCACCGAGGGAAACCGACCCCATGCACATCACCCTCCATTGCAGAAAATGCGGAAACCAAGACATCCCGTCCGACGTCTCCGCCGCTTGGAATGCCGAAGCCCAGACCTGGGACATCATCGCCATCTTCGACGCGTCCGATTGCGACACCTGCGACACCGAAACCAAGCTGATCGAGCGCCCCGTGACGTCGCATAAGAAGGGGGTGGTGGCATGAAGGATGTCGCCCAGATCGGAGAGGGGCAGGGCGTCCATGCCGCCCCTGCCCTGCGCCGCTCTCTCGCCGAGATTGTCGCCGACTACGACGACAACGCCGACGACATCCCCCAGGCCATCGCCACGTTCGAGGCGGCGGAAACCGCGATCAACATGGCCGGATGCATCGGTGGGACGTTCGGCGGCCAAATCTTCGCGCGGTTGCATAGCCTCTCTGAGGGCGACACCCGAAAGCTCGGACAGGCCCCAGCGAGCGAAGGAGAATATACGGCAATGCCGTATGATCAGACATGCAGTCAGTCCTCACCACAGCCACTTTCGAGACCCAGGCACCGGCGGGGCACGGAAGCTGCGATTTCCGGGTCGGGGCCACGGCAAGAGCGGTGGCTACCGGACGATCCATTCTTTCGGGGGACCGACGTGCCGGTCTTCCTTCTCGGCATCTACGGCAAGGGCGCGAAGGCGAACCTCACCAAGGCCGAACGCAACGACCTCGCACGCATCCTGCCCGAGCTGGCGGATGCCTACAGAGCCAGGAAGCAAAGGAGCTAGAGTCATGAGTTTCGGGAAAGAACTGGTCCAGAGCGCCGAGGAAGCCCTTGCCATCGCCAAGGGCGAGGCAGAGCCCGCCCGCGCCTTCACCCCGGAGACGGTGGACGTGGCCGCGATCCGCACCCGCCAGGGTCTCTCGCAACGCGCCTTCGCGGAACGCTACGGCCTCTCCCCGGCCACCATCCGGGATTGGGAGCAGGATCGGCGGTCGCCCGACCGCGCCGCGACCGTGTTGCTGAAGGTCATCGACGCGGAGCCGGATGCGGTCGCGCGCGCCGTCGGCACGTAGCGGAGCCCACCATGTCACAAGCTCCCGCCCCCACCGCGCAGCCGCAAATCCAATCCGTTTGGGACCGCGCGCGCATGTTCATCGCCTTCCACCGCGATCCAGCCCGCAAGAAACGGGCCGAGCCCTATCTATGGCCACCCAAGGACGCGACCGCCGGGCTGCGCGCCGATGCCAGCGATCAGGAGACCTTCGTCCACCTCCGGGGCACCGACCCGGCCGACGACGTGCAGCTCAAGCTCCGCCCGAATGCGATCATCGCGCGGCGCGAGCCTGGCCGGGGATGGTCGGGCATCGACATCAACGACAGCCGCGTGCGGGTCCTTGTCGGGGAGGTCTGGATGGAGATCGGCCCGGACGGCACGATCAAGCGCGAGGCCGAGGACGCCAGCAGCACCACGTTCCTGGAGGGGGACGGGTCGATCATCCTGCTCACCGAAGAGGCCGAGGTCTGCGTCTCGCCCGATGGCGGGACAATCAGCCGGCGCACGCCCGACCGGCTCGACGTGGTGACGGAAGACGGCATCATGTCCTCGCCGCGGAAGCGCGGGCGGATCGAGTAATGACAACGGCTCTGGAACATCGTCTCAAAGTCGCTGGTTATGGCGGGTGCATCTTGCCTTGGTCGATGCGCCGACTCATCGCCCGCACCGTGCCTACTGCCCCTGCGTTTAGCCGTCACGTCTCCCCCTGTATTCTCGAAGATGCTGTCCCAGACAATCGCGTGAAAATCGAACCGAGGCGCCAAGGCAGCCCCCTGCCCTAACTGACCAAATCTTCGAATATCTCTGGCTCCATCTCTTCCCAAAATCCGAAGATCGCCCGCGCATTGATGCCGGACCGCCAACCGAACCGCCGAAAATCCTCACGCTCCAGATCGCCTTCAATCCGCGACAGAAATAACTTGGCCACCGCGTCCCGCTGCACCGGTGATCGCGACTCCACCGCCGCCAATACCCGGTCCAGTCGAGCCGCCCTACCCTTCCGCTCGGTCTCTATGGCCGCCTCGCGGGCACGCTCGGCCGCGCTCCGGGCCTCCGCCTCGACCTGAGCGGCCGCAACTTTCGCCACGGCCTCCGGATCGGGGACCGCCGGTGCATCCTCCTCCCAACCATCCCGCATGGCCGCCGACAGATACCGCGCCGGGCTGCGGATACCATCCCGCCTCTCTACGTCGGCGATCCGCCGGGCCACCACATCCTCGCCATGCTCCACGATCCATTGCCGGGCCAAGCGATCCGCGACACCCAGAGCCCGCAGCTGGGTATAGACTTGACTGTTCCGCGTGCCATCGCCGTCATCCAAGTCCAACATGGACAATTGCGGGTTCTCTGCGATCAGGAACCGGATCTCGGCCACCTGCCGTCCCTGCTTCCGAGTCTCGGGCGTCAGCTTGATGTTGGACGTCCCGTTCACCTCGGCAACGGCCGGTTTGATGACTTTGGCGTTCAGATGCTTGAAACTCTCGTAATAGGCA
>JBCCCB010000425.1:0-2694 GCA_039033775.1 Pseudomonadota bacterium
CAGGCCGTGGGCAAGATCGTCAAGGGCGCCGAGCCCCTGAAGCCCGTGGCCGAGGCCTTCGCCGACGAGGAGGCCGGCCCCGAGGTCATCCAGAAGGTCCAGCGCCGCCTGCAGCATTTCATCGACCGCAAGATCGCCGCCGCCTTCGAGCCGCTTCTGGCCATGTCCAAGGACGAGGCCGTCACCGGCCTGGCCCGCGGCTTCGCCTTCCGCCTGATGGAGGGATTCGGCATCCTCCCCCGGTCCCAGGTCGCCCAAGAGGTCAAGGAGCTGGATCAGGAGGCGCGCGGCCAGCTGCGCAAGCACGGCGTGCGCTTCGGCCAATACACGGTCTTTCAGCAACTCCTGCTGAAGCCCGCGCCGACGCGCCTGCGCCTGGTCCTCTGGGGCCTGCACACCGACCTGTCCGAATTCCCCGAAGCCCCGCCGCCCGGCCTGGTCACGGTCCCCAAGGTCGAGGGCGCCCCCGACGGCTACTACCCCATGGCGGGCTACCGCCTGTCGGGCGCCCGCGCGATCCGCATCGACATGCTGGAACGCCTGGCCGACCTGCTGCGCCCCGCCGACAGCCGGAACGGGTTCGAAGCGAACCCGGACATGCTTTCCATCTCCGGCACCACGCTGGAGCAATTCGCTGATCTGATGGAGGGGCTGGGCTACAAGGCCGAGAAGGGCGAGCGTCCGAAGGCCAAGCCCGCGTCCAAGCCGGAGGATGCGGCCCCGGCGACCGCCACCGCCTCCACCGACGCCTCCGCCCCGACAGACGCGCCCGCGCCCGTCACGGCAGATGGCGACCCCGAGGAAACGCCCCCAGCCGCACCGCCGGAACTCCCGCCCGGGGGGCCGCAGGAAGCGCCGGTCGAGCCGCCGACCGAAACGCCGCCAACACCTCCGGCGGAAATGCCCGCCGATCCGCCGCCGGCGCCCGTCGCGCCGCCGCCGGAACTGGCCGATGAGGGCGCGTCAGCGACCGAAGAGGCGCCGGAAACGGAAATCTTCTACACCTTCACCTGGGCGCCGCGCCGCCAGGCCCGCGGCCCCCGCCGCGACCATCAGGGCGACCGGCCCCAGCGCAAGGGCAAACCCAAGGGCAAGGGCCCCAAGCCCCCCCGCAAGGACAGCGGCCCCAAGACCTACGAAGCCAAGCCCAAGCGCGAGAAGGCCATCGACCCCGACAATCCCTTCGCCGCCCTAGCCGCCTTGAAGGATAAGTGACGGCCGGCCCCGGCCATTACCGCCGCCGCCCGGCGGGCACCGGACCGATGGATCGGTCCGGGGCATCCGCGACCGCGCGGCGGCGGTCCGGCTCACTGCTGGTTGACGCCGCCGACATCCACATTGTCGATGCCCAGGAATTCGTCGTGGGTTCCCTGGTTCAGCGTTGTCGCGGCCTCCAGCACCAGATCCGACCCGTTCTCGGCCGTGACCTGCACCCGGTAGGTATAATCGGTGTTGTTGGCCCGCCAACCGCTGCTGCCCTGGGCGCCGCTGTCGACGCTGGTCCGGGTCAATTGGATGTTGGTGTTGTTGGGGCCTTCCACGATCCGGATATCGGGCTCGCCCTCGCGCCAGGCATGGGTGCCGACCAGCAGCGTCGTGCCGTTCAGCGAGACCTCGCCCTGTTCGCCGTCCCAGCTGTCGCCGAAGATCAGGTCGAACTCGACCTGGGCATAGGGATGGTCGTCGCCGATATCGATGGGCAGCGCGGCCATGTTGGACTGGCTCGACAGGGCCAGGACCTCGCCGAAGCCCGGGATCTCGGTGACGACCCCGCCGATCCAGTCGCCGCGGTCGCCATTGGTGAAGTCGGTGCTCGAATAGATCGTATCGAAGGCGCGGAACACGCTCATCCCGCGCAGGGTTTCGTCGATTTCGTCCGTGGTGCTGGACACACCGCCGCGCACCATGCTGGCGCTGGCGAGGCCCAGCCCGACCAGGGCGGCCGTCAGGACCGTCCAGTCGGTGCTGACGGCGCCGCTTTCGTCTTTGAGAAAGGTATACATGTGACTTGTTCCAATAAGATGGTTTGCCGGACATCTGACCCGAAGAAGTTGACGCAATTTTGCCGCGCGCGTGCCGGTTCGGCGGCCATTCTGCGCGGCCGGCGCCGGTCGGTCCGGCGGCTTCCGTCCCGGCGCCCCATCCCCCGCGCCTCCGGGTCCGGCCTTGACCGCTGACGCCCCGCCCCCGAAGCTGCGGCTGGACAAGTGGCTCTGGCAGGCCCGCTTCTTCAAGACGCGGACCCTGGCCGCCAAGGTGGTGGCCGATGGCCGGGTCCGGCTGAACGGCGAACGGGTCGGCAAGCCGGCCCAGACCGTCCAGCCCGGCGATGCGCTGACCTTTCCCCAGGGCACCCGGATCCGGGTCGTGGCGATCCTGGCCCTGGGCACCCGCCGGGGACCGGCGGTCGAAGCCCAGGCGCTCTACCGCGACGACACGCCGCCACCGGTGCCCCGGATTGGCCCCCGGCCCACCGGCCGGGACCGCCGCCGCCTGGACGCGGCGCGCGATTCGTCCGACCGCTGACGGGGCGGGTACACGGAACCATGAAGAATATGTTTCCAAAACCGTGCGAACGCGCGGTCGCACGGGGTTGGGAACATATTCGTGATGGTTCCGTGTACCCGCCCCGTCAGCGGTCGGACGGATCGCGCGCCGCGTCCCGGCGGCGGCGGTCCCGGCCGGGGGGCCGGG
>JBCCCB010000426.1:0-2686 GCA_039033775.1 Pseudomonadota bacterium
GTGCGCCAGCCGGAGAAGATCGACCGCCTCGCGCGGCTGCCGAAACTGGGGGCCCGCACCATCTGCTGTGTCGATGATATCGAGAACGTTGCCGATCTGTCCGAGGCCTCGCGCTCCCCGGGATATTTGTGAAAGGAAGAAGAGGGGCGCGTTAAGGTTAATGCGCGCTTACCTTTATCGCTGGTCCAGACAGGCGCATGTTGCCGTCCCGCGGGGTTTGCCGGTCGGGGCATGGCGCGCCCGGTCCGGTGCGGGCGGTGCCCAAGGTCTGGTGCGGCGGATGCCGCCGATCAGGCGAAATGGCCGGCCAAGGCGGTGCGGGAGATGGCGGACAGGTCGGACAAGGACGATTCGGACGAGCCGAACTTGACCGCATCGCCGCCGAACTGACCGATCATGCTGAGTGGAATATCGGCGCGCCCGGCGGCGACCATCAGCGCTTCGGCGCAATCGAAGGAGACGGCCAGAAGGTAGCGGGCCTGGTCCTCGCCGAAGAGGGCCGCGGTGCCGGTGGCGTCTAGGGTCACGCCGATGCGATGGGTTTCGGCCAGGGTGAAGGCCGCCAGGGCCAGGCCACCGTCGGAGAGGTCGGTGCAGGCGGTGATCCAGGCGGAATTGTCGAGGAGGAAGTCGCCATGGGCGCGTTCCTTGGTCAGGTCGACGGGCGGGGGCGGGCCGTCTTCGCGCCCGAACGCCTCGGCCAGGAGGGCGGAGCGGCCGAGATGGGTGCCGGGATCACCCAGGAGGAGGGCGATCATGCCGTCGGTGATCTTACCGTCGATGCGCTTGCCGATATTCTCGATCAAGCCAACAGCGCCGATGGTGGGGGTTGGGTCGATGCCGGTGCCGTCGGTCTCGTTGTAGAGGCTGACATTGCCCGAGACGATGGGCATGTCGAGGGCGGCGCAGGCCTCGCCGATGCCTTGGATGGCGCCGACGAACTGGCCCATGATGGCGGGCTTCTCGGGGTTGCCGAAGTTGAGGTTGTCGGTGGTGGCAAGGGGCCGGGCGCCCTTGGCGACGAGGTTGCGGTAGGCCTCCGCCACGGCCTGGCGGCCGCCCTGGACCGGGTCGGCCTTGACGTAGCGGGGGGTGACGTCGGCGGTGAAGGCCAGGCCCTTATCGGTGCCGTGCACGCGGATGACGCCACCGTCGAGGCCGGGCGTGACGATTGTGTCGGCCATGACTTGGGTGTCGTATTGCTCGATGATCCAGTCGCGGGCGCTGTAATTAGCGCTGGAGATCAGGGCCTTGAGGCCGTCGATTGGGTCGATCTCGGGCGCGTCGGCCAGCGGACCGGCGGGCGGCGTCGGCTCCCACGGGCGGTCGTATTCGGGCGCGCTGCTGGCCAGGGTCGAGAGCGGGAGGTCGGCGCGGATCTCGCCCCCGTGGACGATCAGGAAGCGGTCTTCGGCGATGGTCTCGCCGACGATTGCGAAATCCAGATCCCATTTCTCGAAGACGGCGCGGGCTTGCGGTTCCTTGGCCGGATCCAGGACCATGAGCATGCGTTCCTGGGATTCCGACAGCATCATTTCATAGGCGCTCATGGCGTCTTCGCGGACGGGGACGCGGTCGAGGTCGAGGCGGATGCCCAGGCCGCCCTTGTCGCCCATTTCCACGGCCGAGCAGGTCAGGCCCGCCGCGCCCATGTCCTGGATCGAGACGACGGCGCCGGTCGCCATGAGTTCCAGCGTGGCCTCCATCAGGCGCTTTTCGGTGAAGGGGTCGCCGACTTGGACGGTGGGGCGCTTTTCCTCGATCGTGTCGTCGAATTCGGCGGAGGCCATGGTGGCGCCGCCGACGCCGTCGCGGCCGGTCTTGGCGCCGAGGTAGACGACGGGGCGGCCGACCCCGCTGGCCGCCGAATAGAAGATCGCGTCGGCCTTCGCGATGCCGGCGGCGAAGGCGTTGACGAGGCAATTGCCGTCGTAGCTGGCGTGGAAGCGGACCTCGCCGCCGATGGTGGGGACGCCGAAGCAATTGCCGTAGCCGCCGATGCCTTCGACCACGCCGTGGACCAATTGGCGGGTCTTCGGATGGTCCGGCTCGCCGAAGCTGAGCGCGTTCATGGCCGCGACCGGCCGGGCCCCCATGGTGAAAACGTCGCGGAGGATGCCGCCGACGCCGGTGGCGGCGCCCTGGTAGGGTTCGATGTAGCTGGGGTGGTTGTGGCTCTCCATCTTGAAGACCACGGCGAGACCGTCGCCGATATCGACCACGCCCGCGTTTTCACCGGGGCCGCAGATGACCTGCGGGCCGGTGATGGGCAGGGTGCGCAGCCATTTCTTGGAGGATTTGTAGGAACAATGTTCGTTCCACATGGCCGAGAAGATGCCCAGTTCGGTGAAGCTGGGTTCGCGGTCCAGGATCTGCAGGATGCGGTCGTATTCGTCGGGCGTCAGGCCGTGGGCCGCGATCAGGTCCGGGGTGATGGCTGGATCGGGCCGCTGGGCGGCTGGGGCGGCTTGCATGACATCTCTCCGGGGCGGCTTGGCCCCGTGTCATAGGGCCTTCCCCCCCCAGGGTGAAGGCCCGGCCCGCCTTAGGCGGCGTCTGCATTTATCTGAGCCAGTCCATGGCGCATGCGATGTCGACGAAGGCCTTGAAGCTTGTCAGGGTCTTCTCGCATCGCAGCGCGATCCGCCGGAACCGTTTGAGCCTGTTGAAGAAGCACTCGACGAGA
>JBCCCB010000427.1:0-2651 GCA_039033775.1 Pseudomonadota bacterium
CCATCTTCTCAAGCTGTGCGCCGGTGACGACCGTGCCGCCGATGCCGAGCTGCGCGCCGATGGCCTGTGCGGTCACGGGGCCGTCGCCGGGGTTCATAACCCGCGTGACGCCCGCCGCGTGCGCCAGGGCCACGGCGTCGCGGATCTCGGCCCGGGGCGGGTCGATGAGGCCCGCGAAGCCATGGAGGGTGAGGTTTTCTTCGGTCAGATCCTCCGCCGCTTCCGGGCGGGAGGCCAGGGCCAGCACGCGAAGCCCCCGCGCGGCCATGGCCTGGGCCGCCTGGTGGGCGTCGTCCAGGCTGGCGGCGCCGTCTGTGCGATCGCAGACGGCCAGCACCGCCTCGGGGGCGCCCTTGAGCAGCAGGCGCCGGCCGTCCGGGCCGTCGGCCAGGACGGACATCATCTTGCGGTCGCTGTCGAAGGGGCGTTCGGCCAAGCGGGTGTCCTCGGGCATCGTGGCCTTGCGCGCCAGGGCCAGGAGCGCGCCTTCGGTCGGATCGCCCACCAGGGTCCAGCCGTCGCCCGTGCGGCGCAGGTCCGCGTCGTTGCAGGTGCCCGCGACCCGCAAGAGGGCGGCGGCATCGGGGCCGCCG
This sequence comes from Pseudomonadota bacterium, assembly GCA_039033775.1. Classification (GTDB taxonomy): domain Bacteria; phylum Pseudomonadota; class Alphaproteobacteria; order Rhodobacterales; family Rhodobacteraceae; genus Jannaschia. The sequence goes on from JBCCCB010000427.1 coordinate 594, forward strand.
ATCTCGCCCGCGGGCGCGTAGCCGGTGCCGGTGACGGGATGGGTGCCGCGCGGGGTCCAGAGTTCGACGGCGGTCATGACGTTCTCGGTCAGGGTGCCGGTCTTGTCGGTGCAGATGACGGAGGCCGCGCCCAGAGTCTCGACGGCTTGCAGGCGGCGCACCAGGGCGCGGCGGCGGGCCATGGCGCCGGCCCCCAGGGCCAGCGTGACGGTGACGACGGCGGGCAGGCCCTCGGGCACGATGGACACGGCCAGCGAAAGGGCGACCATGACCATCTCGCCCAGGTCGCGGCCCAGCCAGAGGCCCAGGCCCATGACCGCCAGGGCCAACAGGATCGCCGCGATGCCGATGCCCCGGGCCAGGGCGCCGAGGCTGCGTTGCAGGGTGGTGGCGCCCCGGTCGATGGTGGCGGTCAGGTGCGAGATGCGGCCGAATTCGGTCGCGGCCCCGGTGCGGGTCACGATTCCTTCGGCCCGGCCCGCGACCACATTGGTGGAGGCCAGAAGGGCCTCGCCCGGGTGCTTGGCGACGGGCAGGCTTTCGCCGGTCAGGACGCTTTCGTCGAGGGCGAGATCGCTGGCCTCCAGCACCTCCAGATCGGCGGGTACGCGGTCGCCGGCTGCCAGCAGGACCACGTCGCCCGGCACGATGGCGGGCGAGGGCAGGCGCACGCGCTGGCCGTCGCGGATCACGGTGACTTCCGCCACCAGAAGGGTGCGCAGGGCGTCCAGCGTTCGCTCGGCACGCCATTCTTGAACGAAGCCCAGGACCGCGTTCAGCCCGACGACGACCGCGATGGCGGCGGCGTCCAGCGGCTGCCCCAGCAGGACGGCGATGACGATGGCGGCCAGCAGCAGCGCCACGAGCGGGTCGATGAATTGCCGGGCCAGCACCGTCCAGGGCCGGGGGCCGGGCGCCCGAGGCAGGGTGTTGGGACCGTGCCGGGCCAGAAGCGCGTCGGCGGCCGCGCTGGTCAGGCCGGGATGGGGCGTCGGGCTATCGGGGGGCATGAAACCTCCGCTATGGGTGTGGACGCGGTCTTGCGCGACCGGTGGCGGACCGCGTTGATCCCGGTCAAGGCATGGCGGATCTCGGCCCGACCCGGGGCGGGTCCACGCTGAAGCCCGTGGGTGGCGCCGGTCCGCGCCGTCGGCCAACCGGGCCGTCGCGCGGGATCCCGGTCGGAGCCGGTTTCCCGGACCGCCCCGACGCCGTAACAGGGGGCATGGATGATGCATCGCCGCAATCCCTGGATCGGATCCTGTCGGACCTCGCCTTGCGAAACGGCGCCGGTGAAGACGTGCAACTGGCCGAAGTGCTGGAACTGGCGGGAAGCCGGGCCCATGGCGTCGCGATCCTGCTGCTGGCCCTGCCCGAAGCGCTGCCGCTGCCGATCCCGAGTTTCGGGGCGATCCTGGGCGTGCCGCTTCTGGCGGTCTGCGCCCATCTGGCGATCTTCGGCGAGCAAGTGCGCCTGCCGTCCGGTCTTTTACGGCGCGAGGTGCCCGGCCGGCTGCTGGACGTCGCCGCGCGCTATGGCGGTCCCGCGATCCGCCGGGCCGAGCGGCTGACGCGGCCCCGCCTGGGCATCGTCGCGGACCGGGAGCGGGCCATCGGGGCATTGTGTTTGATCTTGTCGCTGGTGCTGTTCCTTCCGATCCCGCTGCTGAACGTGCCGCCCGCCGCGCTGTTGCTGATCCTGTCGTGGGGCCTTGTGCAGCGCGACGGCATCTTTGTCCTGGCGGGGATGATCGGAAGCGCGGGGATGGGTATTGCCGCGATCTTCCTGGGCGACGCGCTCTATGGCTTGGCGGTCGGGGGTTAGAGCGGCTTTCGGAAAAACTGGATCGGGGGCTCCGAAACCCGCTTCAGGCCGCCGCCCAGATGCCCAGGCCGCCCACCAGAACCAGGCTGAGGGCCCAGACCAACTCCAGGTCGAACCAGCCTGTCTTGAGGAATTGCAGGCCCAGCCAGCGGTGGACCGCGTAGGCCAGCGCGCCCCCGCCCGCGATCATCGCCGCCGTGTGCAGCACCGCGACCGCCAGGGCCAGCGTGGCG
>JBCCCB010000428.1:0-2625 GCA_039033775.1 Pseudomonadota bacterium
CACGGCCCCGGTCGACGGCATGGCGGGTTTAGAGCGCGGATCAAAACTCCGAACGGAGGTGCTTGTGGAGACTTCGGGACCGGGGGCCAGCCCGTCGTCCATCGGGCTCGAACCGATGGCGCCCCATGGACAACCCCCCGAGGTACTTGGGGCAAGATGAGGGGGCGGGTATTAAGCTTAATCGCTCAGAACGGGTTCTGATAGATGCTCTTATTCGTAGCGGCGGTCGATGGCGATCACCGCGCCGTCGGCGGTCACGATCTCCCGCGCGTAGAGCTCGTCCAGGGCCAGGTCGTCATCCATGAAGCCCGACACCTGGATGCGGTCGCCGAGGTCCAGGGCCAAGGGCTGCGGGCCGAGATAGACGCGGAGGGTGCCGGTGTCGTCGCGCAGGCGGATCTCGTCCTCGTCGTGGAAGCGGTCGACCACGCCGGCGACGGTCACGGGCTGGCCGCGCTGGACGTCTTCGATGGGGATGATGTCGGCCATGGCGGGGGTGCAGGCGACGACGAAGGGAAGGACAAGGGCGATAGAGCGCATCTACTTTACTCCAAGGTTATGTCGATCGATCGTGATTATTAGATAGTTTTAGGCTATTATAAATCAAGTTGGCGGCGGCGGGTCCGGCGCCTCTCCGCTTGGCCGCGACGGTCGCGGAGACCGACCGGACGCCCCCATACGCGGCGCCGGTCGAAGGCTGGACGCGGGCGGGATTCCGGGCAGAGTGGCGGCAATGGAACGGTTCGACTTCCTCGTCGTCGGCGGCGGCATGATGGGCGCGCCTTGCGCGCGGTACCTGGCCGAGGCAGGGCATTCGGTGGCGCTGGTGGCCGCGCCGGAGGCGGCGGATCCCGGGCGGCACGACGGCCCCTTCGCAAGCCACTGGGACGCCGCGCGGATCACGCGACGGGTGGCGGCCGACCCGGACTGGTCGCTGGCGTCCCGCCGGTCCATCGCGCGCTACGCGGAGATCGAAGCGCGGTCGGGGCGGCGGATCTTCCATGGGGTCGGGGCCTTGATGGCCGGGCCCGTGGCGGGCCCGATGGCGGGGTTCACGGCGGGGTTCCTGGAGGTGGCGGCCGGGCTCGACGATCCGCCGGCGGTGCTGGATGCGGCGGCGGTGCGGGCGCGGCTGGGGATCGCCCTGCCGGCGGGGTCGCGGGCCACCTACGAGGCGACGGGCGGCGGCTGGCTGGACCCCAGGGCCATGCGCGCGGCCCAGGCCGACCTGGCGCAGCGGGCCGGTGCGACGTTGTTCGCGCAGGCGGCCATGGCGCGGCGGGACCGGACGATGACCTTGGCAGACGGGACGGTGGTGTCGGCTGGGCACGTGGTGGTGGCCACCGGGCCCCATGCGGCATCGGACGGGTTGCTGCCCGCGCGGCCGGACCTGACGGTCTGGGGCCGAACGGTGGCCTTCGCCCGGCTGAGCGAGGCGGAGGGCGCGCGGCTGGCCGGGATGCCGTCGGCGATCTGGGTGCCGGAGGGCTGGGCCTACGACCTCTATATGCTGCCGCCGGTGCGGTATCCGGACGGGCGGCTCTACCTGAAGATCGGGGGCGAGGTGTCGTCGCCACGGATCGGATCGGCGGCGGAGATGGCGGCCTGGTTCCGGGGCGGCGGCGACGGGGCCGTGGGCGCGGCGCTGCTGGCGGAGATGGCGCGGGTCCTGCCGGGCCTGGCGGTTGAGGCCACGTCGGTGGGACCCTGCGCCGTGGTCTGGAGCGCGACGGGGTTCCCCTACATCGCGCCGGCGGGGGACGGGGTGACGGTGCTCTGCGGCGGGAACGGCGCGGCGGCGAAATGCGGCGACGAACTGGGCCGGCTCGGGGCGCGCGTGGCGACGGGGGCGGGCTTGGCGGGCGAAGGGTATCGGCAGGGCTTCGCGGCGGCCTGGGCCCCTATGTCGGGGAATCGGCAGGCGGTTTCGTGACCTAACGTCACGGGAGGCGACCGGCGCGCGCGATCGTGATGGGCGGCTTTTCGCCGAGCGGTGCGGCGCGCCGGGCCGCCGGTGCGCGACAATGGGGTCACAGGGCCATCATCGTTAACAGGCAATGGCTTGAAATCAGGCCGGAAATACCAGCCCGCGTTAGGATTTTACAAGATCGGCGGGATCGGGTGAACAAATTTACAAATTAATGGCGCGATCTCAACCGGATGGTGAGACTTTGGCAGCGGTTGCCGTAACGTGTTGACTAGGGTGGAGAGGCGACGCCGGTCCCGGACGACCCGCGGCCCGCCGGCTCCGAATGATATCCGAGGGAGGACCGATATGGATACGGATCAGGACTTCGACGGCACGACACGGACGCCCCATGTGGACGCCGCGCGCTACGAGGAGATGTACGCCGCCTCCGTGTCCGATCCGGAGGCGTTCTGGGACGAGGCCGGCAAGCGCATCGACTGGATGACGCCCTACAACACGGTGAAGAACGTGGACTTCACGATGGGGAACGTCTCCATCGAATGGTATGGCGACGGCACGCTGAACGTCTGCGCCAACTGCGTGGACCGGCACCTGGAGACGCGGGGCGACCAGACCGCGATCATCTGGGAGCCGGACGATCCGGAGACGCCGGCCAAGCACATCACCTATAAGGAGCTGCACGTCGAAGTCTGCCG
>JBCCCB010000429.1:0-2613 GCA_039033775.1 Pseudomonadota bacterium
ATGTCTTCGGGACGATACCGGAACAGCTGCGCGGCCGCGCGGTTCACCCGCAGGATGCATCCCCTCGCATCCGACACGATCACGCCATCGACCGTCGCGCCCAGCAGCGCGTCCAGCACGGCCCCGTCGTCGGCCCCGCCCGTCTTGTCCGGCCCATCATCCATCGCGCGCACGATTGCACCTTTGGCGCGCACCGGCCAGACGTCCTCAGCCGCCACCCGGCGCCAGACTGGCAGAGACCCGCAGCCGCGCCATCAGATCGGCCAGCGTCACCACGCCCAGAAGCCGCCGATCCTCCACCACGGTGAATTTCCGCCGCCCCTCGCGCGCCATGCGGTCCAACAGCTCGGCGGCATCCGTTCCGGGCGCGACCATCTGATCGGGCCGCAGCGGCGCGAACACGTCCTCGACCCGCGTATCCGCCCAATGCTGCCGCTCGATCCCGCGCACCGTCTCCAGGTCCACGGCGCCCAGCAGGTGCCCGTCCTCGACCACGGGCACGAAGGACAGCGCGCGCGTCAGGATCACATCGTCCACAAGGGCCTGCAACGTCATCTCCGGCCCGACGGCCACGACGTCACGCCGCATCACCTCGGCCACCGGCCGCCCGGCCAGGGCGTCGCGCATCTCGACCCGGATCTGCGCCGACCGGCCCGCCACCAGGATGAAGAGGCCCAGCAGCACCGGCCAGAGCCCGAACGCCCCGCCCCCGGTCAGGATCTGCGCCACCCCCAAGGCCATCATCCCATAGGCGATCACCGCGGACACCCGTGTCGCCCGCCGTGTCGCCGCCGAGAGGTCCCCCGACCGGCGCCACAGCATCGCGCGGAACACCCGCCCGCCATCCAGCGGGAAGGCCGGCACCATGTTGAAGACCGCCAAGACCAGGTTCGCCAAGGCCAGATAGCGCAGCACCGCGACCCCCAGATCGGGCGCCCCCAGCCCCCGCGCCAGCGCCCAGAGGAAGGCCGCCAGCGCCGATAGCGCCAGGCTCGCCACCGGCCCAGCCACGGCGATGCGGAACTCGGCCGCCGCGTCGGGCGGCTCGTCGCGCATCTCGGCCACGCCGCCGAACAGGAACAGCGTGATCGTCCGCACCGCGACCCCTTCGCGCCGTGCCACCACCGCATGGGTCAATTCATGCACGATCAGCGATCCGAACAATCCCAGCATCGCGATCACAGCCGCTAGCAGAACCCGCGCCGGATCGCTGCCCGGCACCAGCGCCGGAAAATACCCCGCCGCCAGCGACCAGGTCAGCAGTGCCGCGATCAGGAACCAACTGACGTCCAGCCGCAGGTCGATCCCCATGACGCGCACGAGGCTGACGCCCCGACCCCACATCACCGGCCTGCCCTCCGCAGGTCCGCGCCGCCTGGGATCGCCCCGCGCGGACACGCCGGGCCCGCCGGCCTTGCCGGCCACGCGGCGATCTCGTTCCGGAACGGCTCAGGGTCGGACATGGGCGTCGGTCCTCGTTCTTACCCGACCGGATCGCACGGACCCGCCGCCCGCCGCCTTGACCGGCGTCAATGCGATGATCGGCGCGGCGGACCAAGATGCCCGCAGACCACGCGAACCCTCTGACCGGAGAGAACGGCATGCCGACCACGAAAACCGCCACCCCCGTCCCCAAACCCGAGACGCCCGCCATCGCCGCCGGCATGGCCGTCGCCATGATGCCCTGGTCCATCGGCGCGCATATGGCCACCACCTGGATGGAGGGCGTCACGCGGATGAACGGCGAATGGGCCCGCTTCGTCGCCGACCGGCTCAAGCAGGACGCCGAGACCCAGCACGAGGTCTTCACCTGCGGCTCGCCGATCGAGGCCCAGCGCCTGGGCGCGGCGTTCCTGCGCAAATCCGTCGAGGATTACATGACCGAAGCCGCCCGCATCTCCTCGATGGGGCTCCGCGTGGCCAAGGAAACCGGAATAGAAAGCTGAGGAGTACGTCATGCAACAGAATGTCGGAACCACGGATCGCGTCATCCGCATCGTCTTGGGCCTGGTGCTGATCCTGGCCCCCCTGGTCAACATCCCGGCCATCTGGTCCAGCCCCGTCTGGGGATACGGCGCGATGCTCGTCGGGGCCGTGCTGGTCATGACCGCCCTGGTCCGGATGTGCCCGCTCTATCGCCTGCTGGGGATCGACACCTGCCAGACCTGATGGACCCGACCACGCCGCATTCTCGATCCGGCTGCGGCGTGACCGCCCCCAGGACCGTCCCACCGAGCGGGGCGATTCCGCTCGGCGCCACCGGCCCCCGGGTCGCGATGCCCGTCGCGGCCCCCGGACAGGTGCCCGCGCCCAACACGATGGGCTGCCCCCCTGGCCCCATCCCACGGCTCGGGGCGATTCCGGCCCACCCGCCTGTCGGCGACCGGGGCACGGTCCCGCGGCGCGATCCCCGATCGCCCTCCGGCATCGCGGACAGGATGCCGGCATGACCGGTCCGCAGCTCGACTGGTCCGGCGACACCCTACGCCTGTCCGGCACCCTTTCCATCGCCGAGGTCGACGCCGTTGCGCTGCCGCCCGATGCCCGCGCGCGCCGCATCCTGCTGACCGGGCTCACCCAGCTCGACACTGCCGGGGCCTGGCGCATCCTGGA
>JBCCCB010000430.1:0-2604 GCA_039033775.1 Pseudomonadota bacterium
AGCTGGCGTCGTCGCCGCCGAGCCAGACGACGACGCGCGCGTTGAGACACTCGTGCACAAGGTGCAGTGTGTCTGCCGCTGTGTCCGGATGTGAGCAGAGCTGGAAGTCCTTCGAGTCCCGGTGGGATGCGGCAGCGGGTGATGATCGCGATCGCGCTGGCCTGCGATCCGAAGGTCCTGATCGCCGACGAGCCGACGACGGCCCTGGACGTGACGATCCAAGCGCAGATCCTGGAGATCGTCGAGGATCTGCGGCAGCGGCTGGGGATGGCCATCGTCTGGATCACCCACGATCTGGGCGTGGTGGCGGGCATCGCGGATCGGGTGCTGGTCATGTATGGTGGCCAGGTGGTCGAGCAGGCGCGCGTGAAGCCGCTCTTCAACGATCCCCGGCATCCTTACACCCGCGCACTTCTCAAGACGATCCCGAGCGTATCTGGCGCGCGGGCCGATAAGCTGCAGGTGATCGAGGGGCAGCCGCCGATCCTGGGTGCCGCACCCAGCGCATGTCCGTTCCGGGACCGCTGTCCCTTGGTGTTTGACCGCTGTCATGCCGAGAATCCGCTGCGGATGGGCGTGGGGGACGGGCATGACGTGGCCTGTTTTCACCCGATCGCGCATACCGCGAAGGAGGCCGTGGCATGAATGTCCAGACGCCCCTGGTCTCGGTCCGCGACCTGAAGATGCACTTCCCCATCTTGGGTGGGATCCTGCGCCGTCAGGTCGGCTCGGTAAAGGCCGTGGATGGGGTGAGTTTCGACATCTACGATGGCGAAACGCTTGGTCTTGTTGGCGAATCCGGGTGCGGGAAGTCGACCTGCGGGCGGGCCGTGCTGCGCCTGTATGACATTACCGATGGCCAGATCACCGTGGATGGGCGCGAGATCGGGTCGGTGGATCAGAACACGCTGCGCGACATGCGGCCGACCATGCAGATGGTGTTCCAGGATCCGCAGGCGTCGCTGAACCCGCGCATGACGGTCGGCTCCATCATCGGAGAGCCGCTGTCGGAGCATACCAAGCTGACCGGCGAGGAGCAGCGCGCGCGGGTCGAGGAATTGATGGACCAGGTGGGCCTGAACCGAGCTTTCGTGAACCGCTATCCCCATGAGTTTTCGGGCGGGCAGCGGCAGCGGATCGGGATCGCCCGGGCGCTGGCGCTGAAGCCGAAATTCATCGTCTGCGACGAGCCGATTGCCGCCCTGGACGTCTCGATCCAGGCGCAGGTGGTGAACCTGCTGGAAGAGCTGCAGGACGAGTTGGGGCTGACCTATCTGTTCATCTCCCACGACCTTTCGATGGTCCGCCATATCGCCGACCGGGTGGCCGTGATGTATCTGGGCAAAGTGGTCGAACTGGCGCCGCGCGACGACCTGTATGATCAGCCGTTGCACCCTTATACGCGCGCGTTGCTCAGCGCCGTACCCGAGCCCGATCCGGCCAAGGCGGGCGAAAAGAAGGACCGCATCGTCCTGCGCGGCGACGTGCCCAGCCCGGCCAATCCGCCTGATGGCTGCAATTTCTGCACCCGCTGCCCCAATGTCATGGACATCTGCCGCAGCGTTGACCCCGAGTTCCGTGAGGTGACGCCCGGCCATTGGACCGCGTGCCATCTGCACGACAGCCAGAGCGCGGGCTTCACCGCGCCACCCCAGAGTATCCAACGAGGAGAAACGACATGAAAATCCGAACCACGCTGCTGACAAGCGCCGCGCTGGTCGCCCTGGCGCCGATGGCTTCTGCCGACGGCCACCAGGGCGAGCGCGGGCGCGACGGCGAAGTCAGCATCATCTATTGGCAGGCGCCGTCCACGCTGAACCCGTTCCTGTCGGGTGGCACCAAGGACGTGGAAGCCGCCTCGCTGATCCTGGAGCCGCTGGCGCGGTTCGACTCGACGGGGACGATCACCCCCTGGCTGGCCACCGACATCCCGACGGTCGAGAATGGCGGCGTGTCCGAAGATCTGACGCAGATCACCTGGACGCTGCGCGACGACATCGTCTGGTCGGACGGCACGCCCTTCACGTCCGAGGATGTGAAGTTCACCTGGGAATACTGCACCCACCCCGAAGGCGGCTGCGCCCAGATCACCAAGTTCGAAGGTATCGAGAGCGTCGAGACGCCCGACGCGACCACGGTCGTCGTCAACTTCTCGGAACCCAAGCCCTATCCCTATTCGGCCTTCACCGGCGGTGAGAGCCCGATCCTGCAGAAGGCCCAGTTCGAGGCCTGCCTGGGCGCCGCGGCATCGACCTGCACGGACCAGAATTTCGGACCCATCGGCACCGGCCCCTTTGTGGTGACCGAGTTCCGGACCAACGACGTGATCGCCTACGAGGCGAATGATAATTACCGCGAGGAAGGCAAGCCCGCCTTCTCCAGCGTGAACTTCAAGGGTGGCGGCGATGCCGATGCCGCCGGTCGCGCCGTCATGCAGACGGGCGAGTTCGACTATGCCTGGAACCTGCAGCTGGCCCCCGAAGTGATCGCGCAGATGGAAGCCGGCGGCCTGGGCACGCCCATCGCGGCCTTCGGTCCGCTGGTCGAGCGCATCATGCTCAACAACACGAACCCCGATCCGGCGCTGGGCCCGGATGAGCGGGC
>JBCCCB010000431.1:0-2600 GCA_039033775.1 Pseudomonadota bacterium
GTCATCGGTCGAGCCCCAGCATCGCGCGGTTCGCGGCATCATCGGTCCCGCCATCGGCGAAATCGTCGAAAGCCCGCTCGGTCACCCGAATGATGTGATCACGGACGAACGCGGCCCCCTCGCGCGCGCCATCTTCCGGATGCTTCAACGCGCATTCCCATTCGACCACGGCCCAGCCGTCGAAATCGTTGGCCGCCATCTTCGAGAACACCGCCCCAAAATCCACCTGCCCGTCACCCAGCGACCGGAACCGTCCAGCGCGATCCACCCAAGACTGATACCCACCATAGACCCCCTGCCGCCCGGTCGGATTGAACTCGGCATCCTTGACGTGGAACATGCCGATCCGGTCCCGATAGATGTCGATATTGTCCAAATAATCCAAGCATTGCAGCACGTAATGCGACGGATCGTAGAGCATCTTCGCCCGCGCGTGCCCCCCGACCCGCTCCAGGAACATCTCATAGCTCACGCCGTCATGCAGATCCTCACCGGGATGGATCTCGTAGCAGACATCGACGCCACACTCCTCCGCATGATCCAGGATCGGGCGCCAGCGCTTCGCCAACTCGTCGAATGCAGCCTCCACCAGCCCCGCGGGCCGCTGCGGCCAGGGGTAGATATAGGGCCAAGCCAACGCGCCCGAGAACGTCGCATGGGCCGTAATCCCCATATGTCGAGACGCGGACAGGGCCTTATTAACCTGATCGACCGCCCATTCCTGCCGCGCTTTCGGGTCGCCATGGACCGACGGATCGGCAAACCCATCGAACGCCGCATCATAGGCCGGATGCACCGCCACCAACTGCCCCTGCAAATGCGTCGACAGCTCCGTCACCTCGACGCCATTGGCCCGGGCCTGCCCCAGGAATTCGTCGCAATAATCCGTCGACTCCGCCGCCTTCGCCAAGTCGAACAGCCGCGCGTCCCAGGACGGCACCTGCACGCCCACATAGCCGCATTCCGCCGCCCATTTGGTGATCGCATCCCAGGAGTTGAACGGCGCCTCATCCCCCGCGAATTGCGCCAGGAACAGGGCCGGGCCCTTGATTGTCTTCATGGTCTCTCCTCCCTCGAAACAGTCCCTATGCAGGCGTTTTCGCCATTCCCTCGAATAACCGCGCCACGGCTTCGGCCCCCGGATCGGCATGGCCGCTCAACTGCGCCGACCCGACATAGGCCGCCCGCCCGGCCCGCGCCTTCGTCAACGTCGCCGTATGGTCCGCCCCGTCCCGCGCCGCCTTGGCCGCCGCCGTCACGCCCTGGGGCAGCGCCTCCAATGCCGGCCCCAAAGCGTCCACCATCGTCCGGTCGCCACGCTTGGCGCCGCCGATCTCGCACATCCGGTCCAGACCGGCGCGCAGGGCATCCGACATCCGATGCCCGCTCGCCGCCGCGTCCCCGGCGGCGGTGAAGAAGATCGCGAGCAGCACGCCGGACGACCCCCCCATGGTCTGCGACAGCTCCTGCCCGATGGCCCGGAACAACTGCGTATGGTCCGCCAACGGCAACCGCCCCAACGCGCCTTCCAACGCCCGCGCCGCGCCCGCCAGGGTCGAGCCGGTGTCGCCGTCGCCGGACTTCGCATCCAACGCGTTCAAATCCGCCTCCGCCGCAATCAGCAGCGCGCAGCATTGGCGCAACAACGCCTCCGTTTCCGCATGGGCCGACGCTACCGGCGCCACGGGCGCCAAGCCATCTGGCAAGGCATCGACGCCGACCTCGCCCAATTCCGAGCAGCCCGGCCAGGCAGTTGGCGCGACCTCGGCCCCCAAGGCCGCGATCTCGTCCGCGTCCGTCGGATAGACCGAGACCGAGAAACCCCGCATATCCAGCGAGGTCATCAACGATCCCGGCCCGACCATATGGCCAATCCGGTCCCCGATCTCGGACACGGCCAAGTCGCGGGCCAAGATCGACATCTCCAACTCCGACGTGCCACCCAGATTGTTCAGCAACGCCACATGCGGCCGGTCCTCCATCACCGCCGACAGCTTGGCCGCCACCGCCTCGATGGCTTTGGCCGCGCCCTCATAGGCGACCTGTTCGACCCCCGGCTCGCCATGGATGCCCAGGCCCAACTCGGCCTTGCCCAGCGGGATCCGGTCTTCCTTGGGCGACCCCGGCACCCAGCAGGTGTCCAGCGACATGCCCAGCGACTTGGTCCCCGCGATCACCTTTTCGGCTGCCGCCTTCACCTCCTCCAGCGACGCGTCATTCTCGGCCAGATGCCCGGCGATTTTGTGAACGAAGAGCGTCCCTGCCACGCCTCGTGGTGACGGCAGATCCGGCAACGCGATATCGTCATCCACGACCACCATCTCGACCCGTTTCCCGAAGGCCCGCGCCCGCTCGGCCGCCAGCCCGAAATTCAACCGATCCCCCGTATAGTTCTTCACGATCAGAAGGCACCCGGCCTCGCCGGTCACCGCCAGGATCCCGGCCAACACGGCATCCACCGAGGGCGACGCGAACACATCGCCACAGACCGCCGCGGTCAGCATGCCGCGCCCCACGAACCCCGCATGGGCCGGCTCGTGCCCCGAGCCGCCGCCCGACACCAACGCGACCTTCGACCGATCCCAATCCCCGCGCGTCAC
>JBCCCB010000432.1:0-2594 GCA_039033775.1 Pseudomonadota bacterium
AGTGCCCTCCGGGCGCCCCACATGAAAACGCTCGAGCTTGCCGCGTATATGCGCCTCACGCCGTTGCCGCCGGACATCTATAGATCGATCTCATTCGATGCCGGGGGCACTCTCCTCCTGTCGACTGGCCCGGCATCCGATGGCTCCCTCGTGCTGGACCCCCTCGGTCCGGCCGGCGAGAGACGGGTCCTCTCGACGCCCGATTGCCCTCTCCCAATAGTGCAGCGTTTCTTGGATGGTCGCTGGCTTGTCTACGGTGCCTGGGACGGTACGACGGTGGTGGCGGACATATATTCGGCCGATCTGGATCACCTTTCTCGCTTCGATGTCGGACACTGCGTGAACCGGATCCTCATTGACCCTAGGGACCGCATATGGGTGGCCTATGGCGACGAAAATCCATTGGGCATCCTTCGATATTCGGATCGGGGTGAGATTGCGTTCGACCTAAATTCGTCCTTCGATCGTTGCGTGTGCGACATCTACTCGATGCACATGGAGGCCGGCTCGGATATCTGGTTCTACACCTATCCTGATTTTCCGCTCGCCCGGATACGCGACGAGCAGGTCAGCGTGGAGATAGAGGCTTGCCCGGTGACCGGCGCGAAGCACGTTCTGACGGGGGATGACCATCTCGTCTTCTTCGGAAGTTACGCGACGGCCTTCCGGCTTCACGACCGGCTGGACGTGTACGTCCATGACCGGCGGTGCGGGTCTGGTGAGACGGTCGTTTTCCTGGCCGACGGACGCCCGATCCACTGCACCGCAACAGTCGCGACCCATGCAGAGACCGCGGCGATCCTATGTTCGGAAGCGATCTATCTTGTCCAGCTCTCAGACTTGGTCGCGGCCGTGAAGGACTGATGGGGCGCCGACTTACCTGCAGCCCAACCGTGGGATCCCTCACTCCACCCCGAACACGTCCCGCATAAAGGCCACTGCCACCTGCAAGCCGTCCGGCGCGATGCCATGCGCCGTGCCCTTCATGACATGAGCATAGACCCGCTCGAACCCCGCGCCCTCGAGCGCCTCGGCGGCGACCGGTAGGGACTGGATCGGCACGACGTCGTCCTGGTCGCCATGGACCAGCAGAACGGGGAAGCGCGAAACCACCTCGTCCTCCAGGTCTTCGGGGTTAAGCAACCGCCCCGAGAAGCCGACGATCCCCGCCGGGGCCTCGGCGCGCCGGGGCCCCACATGCAGGGCCATCATCGTGCCCTGGCTGAAGCCCAGGATCACCACGTCCGACCAGGCCACGCCCTCGGCCGCGACCACCTCGTCCAGCCAGGCGTTCAGATCGTCCACGGCCCGGATCATCCCGGCCTCGGCCGCCTCCTCGGACGAGCCGTCGATCCAGGGGATCGGAAACCATTGGAACCCGCCCGGCATGCCCGGCAACGCCTCCGGCGCGTCGGGGGCCAGGAAAGCCGTGTCCGGCAGATGCGGCATCAGCGGGTCGGCCAGGCCCATCAGGTCGGCGGCATTTGCGCCGTAGCCATGCAGGAAGATCACCAGGCGCTTGGCCGCCTCGGGTCCCCGTCGGTCATGTCTCAAGGTCAACGGATCCCCTCCCGGCGCTTGGCATGGGCGTAGTAGGCCCAGAGCACACGGGCCGCAACCGACCGCCACGGCGACCAGGCCTCGGCCATCTGGCGCAGGGCCGTCTCCGTCGGCCGCTCCGGCAGGTCGTAGATCAACTTGGCCCCCTCCTGCAGGGCCAGATCGCCCGGCGCGAAGACGTCCGCATGGCCCAAGCTGAACATGGCGTAGATCTCCGCCGTCCAGCGCCCGATGCCTGGCACCTCGATCAGGGTGGCCACCACCTCGTCCGTCGGCGCCGCGCGCAGCCCCGCCCAGTCGATCCGCGCCGCCGCGAGTTCGCGCGCATAGCGGATCTTCTGGCGCGACAGGCCGCAGGCCCGAAGATCCTCGTCCGACGCCCACATGATCTTGCGTGGTCCCACCAGCCCGGCGGCCACCAGCCGCCCCGTGATCGCGTTGGCCGAGGCCACGCTGACCTGCTGACTGACGATGGCGTCCAGCAGCGCCCGGAACCCATCCTTCCGACGCCGCAGCGGCAGGTCCCCGACCTGGTCCAGGGCCCCGGCCATGCGCGGACAGGCCCCCGCCAGCCACGCTGCCCCTTCGGCGACGTCATCGGGCCCGTGGATCAGGCGCATGCTCCCGCAGGAAGGTGAGCGCGCGGTCGATGTCATGGGTTTCCTCTCCGCCGGGGCTCGGGGGGCGTTCGATCACGTGCACCGCTACCCCGAGCGCCGCCGCCGCGTCCAGCTTGGCGCGTGGCCCGCCCGAATCCTTGGTCACCAGATCGGTCACGGCATGGGCACGCATCGTGTCAATCTCCTGCTCCGCGGTGAAGGGCGGGAGACCGACGACCCATATCACGCCATCCCGCGCGTGCGCCGGGTCGACCCGCCGACAGATCAGGTCGAACCCCCGCCCCTCGAAGGCCGGCAAACTCCCCGGCCCCGTCGTCAGGAACACGACCGGGCGTGTTCCGTCCCGACCGATCCGCGCGCCGTCATCCTCGGGCTCGACCCGAGGATCTCCGCCGTCAGAGATCCTCGGGTCGA
>JBCCCB010000433.1:0-2594 GCA_039033775.1 Pseudomonadota bacterium
GCGCCGACGCCTGCCCCCACGCCGCCGCCCGCCACCGAGACCGCGCCAGTGGTCGAGGCGCCGCCCACGCCCGCCGAGGTCGAGGACCCGGTCGCCCCGGCGGAGACACCGGCGGCGCCCGAGGAGGCCGCGCCCGTCATCGTGACCGAGGCCGACACACCGTCGGCGGCGCCCGAACGGTCGATCCGGCCGCAGCGTCGGCCCTCGCGCCCGACACCGGCAGTGGCCGAGACAGAGGCGCCCGCCGAGGAGACACCGCCGCCTGCCGAAGCGCCGACGGAGACGGCAAGCGCGACCGAGGCGACGACGTCGGAGACGACGGAGGAGCCGCGCCAGATCGACACGAGCGCCGCGCTGGAAGCCGCGCTC
This sequence comes from Pseudomonadota bacterium, assembly GCA_039033775.1. Lineage (GTDB taxonomy): Bacteria > Pseudomonadota > Alphaproteobacteria > Rhodobacterales > Rhodobacteraceae > Jannaschia. Next base: position 370 of record JBCCCB010000433.1, read on the forward strand.
GGCGGCTCGGGCGCCGCGGAACCCGCCGCCGCCGGCCCGCCGCTGACCCAGGGCGAACGGGACGGGCTGCGCGTGGCCGTTCAGGGCTGCTGGGTGGTCGATCCCGGCGCGCCGTCGGCCCGCGCCATCGTCACGGTCGGTGTCGAGATGGACCGCGACGGCAATCCGCTGACCAACACGATCCGCCTGGTTTCGTCCGAAGGCGAAGGCGGCGCGGCCAGCGACCGTGCTTTCGAAGCGGCCCGCCGCGCCATCATCCGCTGTGCGCGCGGTGGCTATGACCTGCCAGCAAACAAATACGAGCAATGGCGCGAGATCGAGATCACCTTCGACCCGACCACCATGAGGCTGCGATGACACACCTCCCGCAAAGCCTTGCCCGATCCCAAAACGTTATCGCCTATCCGTCGACAATTCCGGCGGTTCGCGCGACATTGACCCCAAAGTCCCATCCAATGACCAAGAGGCTCCGGTGAGACGTTTCCTAACCCTATTGGCCGCCATACTGGCCCTGGCCGCGCCGACGATCGCCCCGGCCCAAGACGGCCCGCTGCGGATCACGATCACAGACGGCGTGATCGAACCGTTGCCCGTCGCGATCCCCAACTTCGTCGCCCGCAACGGCGAAGCGGCGCAGATTGCCCAGGACATCACCCGGGTGATCGCCTCGGATCTGGTCAATACCGGCCTGTTCCGCGAAATCCCGCAAGACGCCCATATCTCGCGCGTGTCGGCCTTCGACGCGCCCGTGCAATGGGCCGATTGGAAGGCGATCAATGCCCAGGCGCTGGTGACCGGGTCCGTCCTGGTCGAACCCGACGGTCGCCTGGTCGTGCAGTTCCGCTTGTTCGACGTGTTCAGCGAGGCCCCCTTGGGCGACGGCTTGCAATTCGTCGGCACCGCCGATGGCTGGCGCCGCATGGCCCACAAGGTCGCCGACGCCGCCTATAGCCGGATCACCGGCGAAGGCCCCTATTTCGACAGCCGCGTGGTCTTCGTCTCGGAGACCGGGCCCAAGGATGCCCGCCAGAAGCGTCTGGCCGTGATGGATTACGATGGCGCCAATGTGCAATACCTGACCTCATCCGACAGCATCGTCCTGGCGCCCCGGTTCAGCCCGGATGGCCGCAGCATCATTTACACCAGCTATGAGAGCGGGTTTCCCCGGGTGACCCTGCTCGACGTCGCCTCGCTGCAACGGCGGATCATCGGCGATAACACCTCGAACATGAGTTTCGCGCCCCGCTTCTCACCCGATGGCCAAAGGGTCGTCTATTCGGCGGAAGTGGCAGGCAATACGGACCTCTACCTGCTCGACATCGGCTCGGGCGCGACGAGCCGCCTGACGAGCGCCCCGTCCATCGAGACCGCGCCCAGCTTCTCGCCCGATGGCAGCCAGATCGTCTTCGAAAGCGACCGGTCAGGCGCGCCGCAGCTTTACGTGATGTCGGCGGGCGGCGGCGAGGGTAGCCGCATCAGCTTCGGCGAAGGGCGCTACGGCACGCCGGTCTGGTCGCCGCGCGGCGACCTGATCGCCTTCACCAAGCAGAATGCCGGCCGCTTCCATATCGGCGTCATGCGCACCGACGGCGCGGAAGAACGCCTGCTGACCGGCGCCTTCCTGGATGAAGGTCCGACCTGGGCCCCCAATGGCCGGGTCGTCATGTTCACCCGCGAAACGGCGGGGGCGCAGGGCGCGCCCGCGCTCTATTCGGTCGACATCACCGGCCGCAACCTGCAACGTGCCGCCACACCGGCGGCGGCTTCGGACCCCTCTTGGGGCCCGCTTCTGGACTAGAGGACTGAGATCATGAGAGTTTTGGCAATCGCTTTGGCGTCGACCCTGGCCCTGGCCGCCTGCGGTGACCGCTTGGGCACCGGGGGCGGTGCGGGAAATGACGCGGTCGATCTGAATGCCGGCGGGGCCGGGGGCGTCGTGCCCGGCAGCGTGAACGACCCGAATTCGGTCGCGCATTTCCAGCAGATCGTCGGGGACCGCGTGCTGTTTGCCGTGGACCAGTCCACCTTGACGCCCGAGGCGCAGTCGACCCTGACCGCCCAGGCCGAATGGATGACGGCCAATCCCGAATTCACCGCTTTGGTCGAAGGCCATGCGGACGAACAGGGCACGCGGGAATACAACCGGGCCCGGGGTGGCCGCCGCGCCAATGCCGTGCGCGACTTCCTGGTCAGCCAGGGCGTTCAAGCGACCCGTCTGCGCACCA
>JBCCCB010000434.1:0-2591 GCA_039033775.1 Pseudomonadota bacterium
ACGTCATCGTGGTCGACGGTAGGGAAGGCGGTACGGGCGCGGTGCCGCTGGAATTCGCCAACCATATGGGCATGCCGCTGGTCGAGGGCCTGGTCTTCGCCCACACTACCCTGCGCGGTGCGGGGCTGCGCGACCGGGTGAGCCGGGGCGCGTCCGCCAAGCTTGTGACGGCGTTCGACAAGGCCCTGGCGCTGGGCGCCGATTGGGCCAATTCGGCCCGCGGATTCATGTTCTCGCTCGGCTGCATCCAGGCCCAGGCCTGCCACGCCAATTGCTGCCCGGTGGGCGTCGCGACCCAAGACAAGCTGTGCGGACGGGCCTTGAACGTCCCCGAGAAGTCCGAGCGCGCGTTCCGCTTCCACCAGAACACCCTGAAGGTCCTGGCCGAAATGACCGGCGCGGCGGGCCTGGCCCATCCCCGCGACTTCCGCCCCCACCACCTGCTGATGGGTGAAAGTGGCCGTGACATGGTCACAGCCGAAGACGTCTGTCCCTATCTGCCGGACGGCCTGCTGCTGCGCGGCGAGAAAGACGAAATCGGCTTCTCATGCGTTGGAAGCGCGCCCATCCCGACAGCTTCGAGACGACCGGGGCCGCCTGACCCGATCACTGCAAGGATCGAACTTCCACATCTCCCTCGACCTGCGCTTGCATCGCCTGTGCCGCGGCATGGGATCCCGCCAGGGTCGTGTAGTAGGGGATGCGGTCGGTCAGTGCGACGCGGCGCAGCGAGCGGCTGTCCTCCACCGCTTGGGCGCCCTCGGTCGTGTTCATAACCAGCGCGATCTCCCCGTCGGAAAGGACGTCGAGGATGGTACGCCCGCCCTCGTAGGCCTTGGAGACGTGGCGGCTGTCGATGCCGTGGCGGGCCAGGTATTCGGCGGTGCCGGAGGTCGCGAGGATCGGGAAACCGAGATCGGTGAGGATCGCGGCGGTCTCGACCAATTGGGGGGTTTTGTCGGCGTCCTTGATCGACAGGAACACGGCCTTGGCGCCGGATCCGCCGGTGGGCAGCGTGGTGCCGGCGCCAAGTTGGGCTTTGAGGAAGGCGCGGGGGAAATTGCGGTCCCAGCCCATGACCTCGCCGGTGGAGCGCATTTCGGGGCCGAGCAGCGTGTCGACGCCGGGGAAGCGGGCGAAGGGGAGGACGGCCTCTTTGACCGAGAACCAGGGTGTGTCCGGGTGGGCCAGGGTCATCAGATCGCCGATCGGGACATGTTCGGCATCGGCATCGCCCGGATACGGGTCGCGGAGGGGAAAGGTGGAGAGCGGCTCGCCGGCCATGAGGCGGGCGGCGATGGAGGCGATCGCCGAGTCGACGGCCTTGGCGACGAAGGGGACGGTGCGGGAGGCGCGGGGGTTGACCTCGATGAGGTAAACCTCCTCGTTCTTGATGGCGAATTGGACGTTCATGAGGCCCACAACGCGGAGGGCCCTTGCCAGAGCTTCCGTTTGCTCGCGGATCGTGGCGATGACATCGCGGGAAAGGGTGTGTGGCGGCAGGCAGCAGGCGCTGTCGCCGGAATGGACGCCGGCTTCCTCGATATGCTGCATGATGCCGGCGACATGGACGTTCTCCCCGTCGGAGAGGGCGTCCACGTCGACCTCGATGGCTCCGGAGAGGTAGCTGTCGAGCAGGACGGGGCTGTCGCCGGAGACCACGACCGCGTCGCGGATGTAGCGGTCGAGCTGGGCCGCGTCGCGGACGATCTCCATGGCGCGGCCGCCGAGGACGTAGGAGGGGCGGATGACGAGCGGGAAGCCCAACTCATCGGCTCGCAGTCGAGCCTCTTCGTCGGTGGTGGCGATGGCGTTCTCGGGTTGTTTGAGGCCGAGCTTGGTGACGAGGGCGGAGAAGCGTTCACGGTCTTCGGCCAGGTCGATGGCGTCGGGCGTGGTGCCGAGGATGGGGATGCCCGCGTCGTGCAGGGCATTGGCCAGCTTCAACGGGGTCTGGCCGCCGAACTGGACGATTACGCCGTGGAGGGTGCCGTTGTCCTGTTCGACGCGGAGGATTTCCATGACGTGCTCGAAGGTGAGCGGCTCGAAATAGAGGCGGTCGGAGGTGTCGTAATCGGTGCTGACGGTCTCGGGGTTGCAATTGACCATGATGGTCTCATAGCCCGCGTCCGACAGCGCGAAGCAGGCGTGGCAGCAGCAATAGTCGAACTCGATCCCCTGGCCGATGCGATTGGGGCCGCCGCCGAGGATGACGATCTTTTTGGCGTCGGTGGGGCGGCTTTCGCATTCGGCCTCGCCCATCACCGGGGTTTCGTAGGTCGAATACATGTAGGGCGTCTGGGCCTCGAACTCGGCGGCGCAGGTGTCGATGCGCTTGAACTGGGCCTGGACGCCGAGGTTGAGGCGGGCGCGCCGGACATTGTCCTCGGTCCGGCCGGTCAGGTGGGCCAGGCGGGCGTCGGTGAAGCCGTAGGTCTTGAGGCGGCGCAGGCCGTCCTCGGTGACGGGGAGGCCGTTCGTCTTAACTTCGTCCTCCAAATCTATGATTTCCCTGATGCGAACCAGGAACCACGGGTCGAAGCTGGTCACTGCCTGGATGTCGTAGTCCGCCAGGCCTTGGCGCATGGCCT
>JBCCCB010000435.1:0-2558 GCA_039033775.1 Pseudomonadota bacterium
CCTCGATCACGCAGCTCATTCCCTGGTCTGCCGTTAAGCCTACCCTTTCCCAGTCCGCCGCGCACCGACTCCCAGCAGTCCCCTGATAGGATGTTTGGGCCTAAATTGGACGCCCCCTCTTCGGTGTTTGAGAACAGCGTATGCGAATGCCCGCCCACGATGGCATCGAGCCCGGTGACGTTTTCGGCGATCCGCCGATCCGTCGGCAAGCCCACATGGGTCAGCGCGATGATTTTGGTCACGCCCTGTTCCGTCAGGGTGTCCACATCGGCCTGCAACGCGTCGACCTCTTCCTGGAAGATGATGCTCGGCCCGGGGCTCGACGTCTCGACCGTGTCGGTGGCCAGGGCGGACACGATCCCGATCCGCTCGCCGCCGACCTCCAGGATCAGGTGGTCGGCCACGTGGTCGTCGCCCAGCACGTTCGACTGGCTCAGATCCAGGTTGCCCGACACGATGGGCACGTCCACTTCGCCCGCGAATTCGGCCAACTGCTCCGGGCCATCGTCGAATTCGTGGTTGCCGACCGCCATGGCGTCGAAGCCGATGGCATTCATCATCTCGGCTTCCACATCGCCCTTGTAAGTCGTGTACATGAGCGAGCCCTGGAACTGGTCGCCCGCATCCAGAACGACCACGTTCTCCCCCTCCAACTCGGCCCGCTTGCCGTCGATGAAGGTCTTCACGCGAGCCACGCCGCCGAAGCATTCGCCGGCCGCGTCGTCTTCGGCCGAGCAGGTGCTGTCGAAGCGGTTGATCGGTTCGATCCGGCTGTGCAGGTCGTTGATATGCAGGATGTGCAACGTATAGGCCGCATGGCCGTCGGCCTGGGCGATCCCGCCGCTCAGGGCGAGGGTGGCGGCCGTGGTCAGAAATCTCTTCATCATCGTGTCCCCATGTTGGTGACGGAAACGTGAAACCGATCCGCCGGGAATGTCAAAGCGATATGCCGCCGCCCCCGCCTTGACGCAGCTTGGCCCACGCGGCACAGGGGCGGCCATGATCTACAAGCTTTTCCGAACGCCCGAATGGGAGGCGCTCAAGGCCGACGAAACGACGCTCGGCGCACCGGTGGACCTGGCCGACGGCTACATCCATTTCTCGACCGCCGCCCAGACGGCCGAGACGGCGGCCAAGCATTTCGCCGGCGTCGAAGGGCTCTGGCTGATCGCCGTCGACGAGGCCGCGCTCGGCCCCGGCCTGAAATGGGAGCCATCGCGCGGCGGTCAGGATTTCCCCCATCTCTATGCGCCTCTGCGCCTGGATCAGGTCGCCTGGGCCCAGCCCCTGCCCCTGGTCGACGGCGTCCACGATCTCCCCGCCGGGCTGGAATGATCGAAAAGCTCGGCCTCGCCGCCCTGCGCGGGCTCGACCCCGAGCGCGCCCATGGGCTGGCCTTGGCGGCTCTGAATGCGGGCTTCGGTCCCAAGAGCGGCCCGCTGACCTCCGACCGCCTGCGCACCAGGATCGCCGGCCTCGACTTGCCCAACCCGATCGGCCTGGCCGCGGGATTCGACAAGAACGCCACCGCCCTCGCGCCCTTGGCCCGCACCGCGTTCGGCTTCCTGGAAGTCGGCGCCGCGACCCCGCGGCCGCAGCCCGGCAACCCGAAGCCACGCCTGTTCCGCCTGACGGAGGACCAGGCTGCCATCAACCGCTTTGGCTTCAACAATGACGGCGCCGCGGCCATCGCCGTTCGCCTGTCCAAGCGTCCCAAGGGTGCGGTGATCGGCCTGAACCTGGGCGCCAACAAGGATAGTACCGATCGCGCCGCCGATTTCGCCTCGGTCCTGAAGACCTGCGGACCCCAGGTGGATTTCGCCACGGTCAACGTCTCCAGCCCCAACACCGAACGCCTGCGCGACCTTCAGGGGCCCGCCGCGCTGACGGCCCTGCTCCTCGGCGTCCTGGGAACCCGCGACGCCCTTGACCGCCACATTCCCATCTTCCTCAAGATCGCCCCCGATCTTTCAGACGATGACCTGGAGGCCATCGCTCAGGCCGCCAAGCCGGTCGACGCGATCATCGCCACCAACACCACGTTGGACCGGACAGGCCTGCGGTCGCCGCACGCAACCGAACAAGGCGGCCTCTCCGGCCAGCCCCTGTTCGAGCGGTCGACGAGACTCCTCGCCCGCCTGTCCAACCTGCTGCCCAAGATGCCGCTGATCGGTGTCGGCGGCATCGCCACCCCCGACCAGGCCTATGCCAAGATCAAGGCCGGCGCCTCGGCGGTCCAACTCTACACGGCCCTCGTCTATGCCGGCCCCAGCCTCGCCGCGGACTTGGCCACCGGTCTCGACCGCCTGTTGGCCCGCGACGGCTTCGCCAACGTGTCCGAGGCCGTGGGCACCGACCGCGACGCCTGGCTCTGACACTCTTCTTCCTTTCTCAAATATCCCGGGGAGCGCGAGGGGCTGGCCCCTCGCCCGTCGCCGCCCGCTCCAACGCCGGATACCGCGTGCCCAAAGTCACGCCCCGCACGGCGAATGACACCATCAGCGCCGCCCACAGTCCGTGGTTCCCCAAGATGGGCACGAAGGCCGCCAGCGCCAGCA
>JBCCCB010000436.1:0-2557 GCA_039033775.1 Pseudomonadota bacterium
CCGGGCCGCCTCGGAGTCGTGGCGTCGCCTGTCAGGCGCAAATCAGTTGCCCTTGGTCGTCGATGGCATCAAGTTCACAGACGGCATCGCCACCGGCGACGCCGAAAACCGCGCCGCCTGATCAATGCGCGTCACACAAATCCTGGCATAGCTCACTATCCCAGTTAATGGATCACTTCAGTCGGGGCACTCCACACCAGCTTGCCGTCGACCGAAAAGGCTTGTCCGAAAGTAAGAGCGCCAACTCGCGATGCGCCAAGATCGCCGCCATCACCTTGCGCGACATCTCCGTCGTCAACAGCCAGTCGCGGGTCTTCGTGAACACCGTTGGGATCCAGACGGGTCGTCGATCCCCAGCCCTGCGAACCGGCGGAACAGCAGATTGTCGTCCATCTGCTCCATCCAACTGACGCTCGGAGCGCACCGAGTGGAGACCCTGCAACAAGCTCGTCCGGATCAGCCGCTCCGGCGGGATCGAGCGGCAGTCGCAAGAGGCGAAGAGCGCGTCGAACTCCCAATCCAGGCTCGCCAGCGCGTCCTTCACACCCCACCTGATCGCCCGAAGCGGATGTCGCACCGGCATGCGCCCCTCCAGGTCGACATAACTGAACAGCGAACCCGTCACCGTGTCCGTCCCAGGCATCCCAAGCCCCGTCGCCACCGCCAGAAACGTGAAGCAGGTCCCACAAACGGCGTCGAGGGCGGGTTTTTCACCAGCTTGCTAGACGTGTACCCCTTCAACCTTCGATCGGGACATAGTCTCTCGATTGCCTGGACACGGATGGTTCAATTTCAGCGACCGATGCTGGAAGGTTCCGTTTAAAAGGCGAGAGAGACATGATCACGGCCGAAGCGGGTACCCTCGAGTTATTCTCTGGGAACAGCAACTCAGTCCTTGCCGACGATCTGATCGGCCCTCGTTTCAAGCAGAGACCGCGCAGCCAGCATCATCTCGTGTTCTTCCCGCGTTTCGCGGACGAGCACATCTATGCCGGACCCGGACCGACCCGGCAGGAAGCCTAGACCGTCGACGATGCGGTCGCGGACCAGAGTTGCGTTCTCGCCGATGCCCCCGCAGAAGACGAGCGTATCCAATCCGCCCATGGTGCCCGTTAGACGGCAGATCTCCTCGACGGCGCGCATCACGAAGGCCTCGATGGCGGCGTCGGCGGCGGGGTCCTGGGCGGCGGTCAGATCGCGCATGTCGTTGGACCGGCCAGACAGGCCCAGGAGGCCGGAGCGCTTGTAGAGGATGTCCTCGATCTCGGCACGGGTCTTCCCCTGGCGCAGCCAATAGAGGATCACGCCCGGGTCCAATTGGCCGCAGCGCGTGCCCATGATCAGGCCATCCAGGGTCGAGAAGCCCATGCTGGTGGCATGCCCCCGGCCGTTCAAGACAGCGGTGGCGGAACAGCCATTGCCCAGATGGGCGATCACGATGCGCCGGGTGGCGACGGGATAGTCCTCGGCATGCAAGGTCCTCAGGATCGACTGACACGAGAGACCGTGAAAGCCATAGCGGCGCAGGCCTTCGTCGTAATGGGCGTGGGGCAGGGCGTAGCTGTCGTGAAGCCAGGGTTTCGTGGCGTGGAAGGCCGTATCGAAACAGGCGATTTGCGCCGCCCCAGGATATAGCGACTGGGCCGTCCGGACGGCCTGCAATCCGTGGGGCTGGTGCAGCGGGGCCAAGGGAACCAATTGGTCGAGATCGTGCAGGCTGTCCGCATCCAGCACGATCGGGGCCGAGAAGCGCGCGCCGCCATGGACGATCCGATGGCTGACGGCTGCGATCCCGGTATCGGGCAAGTCCTGCGTGACCGCCGCGGCCACGAGCGCGAGCGCGGCCGGATGGTCGGCGGAATCCACGCTTCGCGGTGGAGCCGACGAAATCGTGAACTTCGCGTCGCCCCCGATCCGTTCGATAAGGCCTGCAACGGGAGGGTTCTCTCCTTTGCCAATGGGATAGGCGGCGAACTTGATGGAGGAGCTGCCGGCATTCAGGACAAGGATCGCGTCAGTCATGGCGTCAATGTCAGAAAGCGGATCACGATCAGGACCAGGGCCGCCAGGAACAGGGTCTCTGCGGTGATCAGGACGATAGGGCGCAGCCCCAACTGGACGACGTTCCGCAGGTCGGTCTTCATGCCGACCGCCGCGATGGCGGCCAGCAAGGCCCAGCCGGAGAGGGCGGCAAGGAAGCTGCCGATGGCCGCCGGGATCAGCCCGACGGAATTGAACGTGGCCAGCGCTAGGAAGCCCAGGACGAAGCCGGGGACCAGCGGTGGTCGCGGGCCGTCGCTGGCAGCCTCGTGTTGGCGCCACCAGAGGGCGATAATCACCACGATAGGGGCGAGGAAGGACACCCGGATCAGCTTAACCAGGGTCGAGGTTTCACCCGCCGTCTCCGAGATCGTGAAGCCCGCGCCGACCACCTGAGCCACGTCATGGACCGTCGCCCCGATGAAGGCACCGGCTGTGACTGGAACCGATATCCCGGCGCCAAATTCGATAGCGAAGCATACATCTATCAGTATCTTTTCGACGAAGAGCTCTACAA
>JBCCCB010000437.1:0-2483 GCA_039033775.1 Pseudomonadota bacterium
CGGCAATTCCTGGATATGATGCAGAAGCCGGATGTGGATCACATCTCTGGCCTGTCGCCCGCGATTTCCATCGAGCAGAAGACGACGTCGAAGAACCCGCGGTCGACCGTGGGGACGGTGACGGAGATTTACGATTACCTGCGGCTGCTGTTCGCGCGCGCGGGCACGCCCTATTCGCCCGCGACGGGTGAGCCGATCACGGCGCAGCAGGTGCAGGACATGGTCGACCGGGTCATGGCCATGGCCGAGGGGACACGCGGCTATCTGCTGGCGCCCATCGTGCGCGACCGGAAGGGCGAATACCGCAAGGAGATGCTGGAGCTGCGCAAGCAGGGGTTCCAGCGGGTGAAGGTGGATGGCGAGTTCCACGATCTGGATAATCCGCCGACGCTGGACAAGAAGTTCCGGCACGATATCGACGTGGTCGTGGACCGGATCGTGGTGCGCGAGGGGCTGGAGACCCGGCTGGCGGATTCGTTTCGCACGGCGCTGGATTTGGCCGACGGGATCGCGATTTTGGAGACGGCCCCCAAGGAGGGGGAGCCGGAGCGGGTGACGTTTTCCGAGAAGTTCGCCTGCCCTGTGTCGGGTTTCACCATCCCCGAGATCGAGCCCCGGCTGTTTTCGTTCAACGCGCCATTCGGGGCTTGTCCGACTTGTGATGGTCTCGGGGCCGAGCTGTTCTTCGACGAGCGGCTGGTGGTGCCGGATGTGACGCTGTCGCTGGCCAAGGGCGCGCTGGCGCCGTGGAGCAAGGGGAAGTCGCCGTATTTCCTGCAGACCATCGATTCGATCGCCAAGCATTATGGGTTCGATAAGAAGGCGGCTTGGAAGGACCTGCCGGCGGAGATCCAGCAGGTGTTCCTGCGCGGGTCGGGGGATGAGAAGATCAAGTTCCGCTATGACGAAGCGGGGCGCGTCTATGAGGTGACGCGGGTCTTCGAGGGCGTCATCCCGAATATGGAGCGCCGGTATCGTGAGACCGATTCGTCTTGGGTGCGGGAAGAATTCGAGCGGTATCAGAATAATAGACCGTGCGGCTCATGTGGCGGATACCGGCTGCGGCCCGAGGCCTTGGCGGTGAAGATCGGCCCGGCCAAGGGCAAGCCGGAAGACCGGCTGCATGTGGGTCAGGTGGTTCAGATGTCCATTGCCGAGGCGCTGGCCTGGTGCGACGCGGTGCCGGGGCAATTGTCGAAGCAGAACAACGAGATCGCGCGGGCGATCCTGAAGGAGATCCGGGAGCGGCTGGGATTCCTGAACAATGTGGGATTGCAATATCTGACGCTGAGCCGAAATGCCGGGACGCTGTCGGGGGGCGAGAGCCAGCGGATCCGGCTGGCCTCGCAGATCGGGTCGGGGCTGACGGGGGTGCTGTATGTGTTGGATGAGCCCAGCATCGGGCTGCACCAGCGGGACAATGACCGGCTGCTGACGACGCTGAAGAACCTGCGGGACCAGGGGAATACGGTGATCGTGGTCGAGCATGACGAGGAGGCGATCCGCGAGGCGGATTACGTCTTCGATATCGGGCCGGGTGCCGGGGTCCATGGCGGCGAGATCGTGGCCAAGGGCACGCCGCCGGAGTTGGAGGCGAACCCGGCCTCGGTCACCGGCGATTACCTGGCCGGGCGGCGCGAGATCGAGGTGCCCGAGACGCGCCGGAAGGGGAATAAGAAGAAAGTCACCGTGGTGGGCGCGACGGGGAACAACCTGAAGGGCGTGACGGCCGAGTATCCGCTGGGCAAGTTCGTGGCCGTGACTGGGGTGTCCGGCGGCGGCAAGTCGACGCTGACCATCGAGACGCTGTTCAAGACCGCCTCCATGAAGCTGAACGGCGCGCGCCAGACGCCGGCGCCCTGCGAGACGGTGAAGGGGTTGGAGCATCTGGACAAGGTGATCGACATCGACCAGCGGCCGATCGGGCGGACACCGCGTTCGAATCCAGCGACTTACGTGGGGGCCTTCACACCGATCCGGGACTGGTTTGCCGGCCTGCCCGAGGCGAAGACGCGCGGCTACAAGCCCGGGCGGTTCAGCTTCAACGTCAAGGGCGGGCGTTGCGAGGCGTGCCAGGGCGACGGGGTCATCAAGATCGAGATGCACTTCCTGCCGGATGTCTACGTGGAATGCGAGACCTGCAAGGGGAAGCGATACAACCGCGAGACATTGGAAATTCTGTTCAAAGGCAAGAGCATCGCGGACGTTCTTGATATGACCGTCGAGGATGCGCAGGACTTCTTCAAGGCAGTGCCGTCGATCCGCGAGAAGATGGACGCGCTGATGCGGGTGGGCCTGGGCTATATCAAGGTGGGTCAGCAGGCCACGACCCTGTCGGGTGGCGAGGCGCAGCGGGTGAAGCTGTCGAAGGAGCTGTCGAAACGGTCGACAGGTCGGACTTTGTACATTCTGGACGAGCCGACGACCGGTTTGCACTTCGAAGATGTTCGAAAATTGCTAGAGGTGCTGCATGAATTGGTCGA
>JBCCCB010000438.1:0-2477 GCA_039033775.1 Pseudomonadota bacterium
GTAGGACGTTGAGGTCGGATAGCTGGGCGAGGCCGTGGTGGCCCCCTGCCCCCACAGCGCGCCGTCCAGCAGCACCTCCTTGTCGATCATCAGATCGAAGGCGCGGCGCACGCGGGCGTCGTTGAACGGCTCGATCCGGTGGTTGAAATTCACGAAGTCCCAATTCAGCGGAAACCACTTGACCACTTGCAGATCCGGATCGGCCTCGATCTCGGCCACCCGGTCGGCGGGGATGTCGTTGATCATGTGCAGCTCACCTGTGCGCAGGCCCGTCAGCCGCACGGTGGGTTCCGTGATCTCGCGCGCGACGATCCGGTCCAGATAGGCGGGCCCGTCCCAATAGGCGTCGAAGCGTTCCAGCTCCACCTGGTTGCCGAATTCGCGCGCCACGAAGCGGAACGGCCCGGCGCCCACCGGCAGGGTCCCCTGGCTGTCGCCTGACCCTTCCGGGATGACCACGCCCGCGCCATTCTCGGCCAGGCGGCTCAGGAAGGGGGCGTTCACCTCGGACAAGGTGATGACAACAGTCAGGTCGTCGGGCGTCTCGATGGAGTCGACGTCGTTGAACACCTCGAAATTCACCGCGCCCGTCTCCGGGTTCATCACCCGCTCGAAGGAATATTTCACGTCGGCCGCGTCCAGCGGGCTGCCGTCATGGAAGGTCACGCCGGGCCGCAGGTTGAACGTATAGGTCAGCCCGTCCTCGCTGACCTCGAAGGCTTCGGCCAGACTGGGGATCACGGTCAGGTTTTCATCCACTGTCACGATGGAATCGTGGACGTTCTCCAGCACCCGCCCGGTCGACGCGGTGCCCGTCTGGTGCATGTCCAGGTTCTGCGTCGTCTCGGAATGGCCCCAGATCAGCGTGCCCCCCGAGACCTGCGCCGCCGCCGGCACCGCCAGAGCCGCCAAAATCGTGGAGGCCGTCAGAAAAGTCTTCTTTTTCATAGTCTTCTCCCCATTTGGTTGTCCGTTCCGACTCGTTACTCGGGAAAATCCGGCCGCCGGGCGGCCACGCCCAACCGCGCCTCCAGCGCGCGGCCCAGGGCCAGGATCGGCCCTTCCTCGAACAGCCGCCCCCACAGCGAGATGCCCTGCGGCACCTCGTAGGCGCGGCCCTCGCCCGCCGCTCCGGTGCTCAGCTTGCCGTCGCCCAGGGACGCCGCCCCGCGGGTCGGCACCGTGTCGAACCCGGCGCGCAGATGCAGGCAGGGATGGCCGGTGAAATTCGACGCGACCAGCATCGGGCCCGTCATGAACGGCCCGATCATGGCGTCCACCTCCCGGAAGGCCCCGTCCAGCGCCTGCATCACCAGATAGCGCAGCCGGTCCAACTGCACATGATCCACCGCCGACAGGAAGCGCGCCTTGCGGAACGTGTTGGGCCAGGCGCCGTCGTCCTGCCAGGTCAGCGTGTCGTCGGCATCGGTCAGGGTCAGCTGCTCGAACGCCGCCGCCGCCTCGGCATAGACCACGTTCATCAGCGCGGCATAGGGCAGCGGCGGCAGCGCGATCTCGACCACCTCGACATCCAGCGACCGCATAGCCTCCAACGCCGCGTGGTCCACATCGGTCGCGCCCTCGCCGAAGGCATCGGCTAGGTAGCCGACCCGCATCCCCTTGATCGGCATCGCGGCGTCGTAGTGGAACGGCGCGGCGATCGACCCGCGATCCGCCGGATCGCCGCCATTGATGGCATCCAGCACCAGGGCCGTATCGTCCACGCCGCGGCAGATCGGCCCGACCTTGTCCAGCGACCAGCACAAAGCCATGCCCCCCGCCCGGCTGACCCGCCCGAAGGTCGGCCGCAGCCCCGTCGTGCCGCAGCGCTGCGACGGCGAGGTGATGGAGCCCAGCGTCTCCGTCCCGATGGCGAACGCGCACAGACCCGCCGCCGTGGCCGAAGCCGACCCGGCGCTGGACCCGCTGGACCCTTCGTTCAGGTTCCACGGGTTCCGCGTGCGTCCGCCATACCAGATGTCGTTATAGGCCAGCGCGCCGACGCTGGTCTTGCCCAGCAGCACCGCCCCGGCCTTGCGCAGCAAGGTCACGATCCGCGCGTCGGTGTCGGGCATACGGTCCCGGAACGGCTCCGCCCCCCAGCCCGTCGCGATACCGCGCGTGTCGAACAGGTCCTTCAATCCGTAGGGAATGCCGTGCAGCGGACCCAGGTTCACACCGGCCCGCGTCAGCGCATCGGCGGCCTCCGCCTCGGCCAAGGCCAGGTCCGGCGTGACCGTGGCCCAGCACTCCAGCTTCGGCCCGATGGCGGAGATGCGCGCCAAGTACAGCTCCGTCAGGCGCCGGGACGTCACCGTCCCGGCGCGAATCCAACGCCCCAAATCGACCAAGGGGGCGAAGGCGATGTCCGCGTCGCCGTCGGGCAGGGGCGTTTGGCCCTGGGGGAGGCTGACCCCGGCCGCGCCGGGCATCGAGAAGCCCGGCAGGCGCGGATCGAACCGGCTGGCCATCGGCAC
>JBCCCB010000439.1:0-2443 GCA_039033775.1 Pseudomonadota bacterium
CGCGATGGGCGAGGACATGTCCCTGCGGTAACCTTCGCCGCGGTCGTGCAAGAACGTATAGAGCAGCTCCAGCCCGCGAGCCCGCCCCCCCGCCTGGCGCTCGGGGCACGGATCGCCGGTCAGCCCGAGGGTCTCGGCCGAGGGGATGTCGCCGGGCGGCACGTCCACGCTAATCAGACGATCCGGCACGGGCGCCAACGGCTCCCGAACGAAAAGCTCGCGCCGGGCCGCCCACCCATCGCGGGAAGCCAGGCGGCGGACGACGCCGCTATCCGGGGGCTCGCCCCAGACGATGCCATGGGCGGCGCACCAGGCCGCGACGCGCTTGTCGCGGTCCCACGACCAGAGAAGACCGGTTTCCTGGTGGCTGACCAGGCGGCGAACGGGGTGAGATTGCCGAAGGATCTCCAGCACCTGCACCGCCGCGCCACGGCGCACGACCAGCGGGGCGCCCAAGGCGGCAAGCTCCGCGCGCAGCTCCGCCAAGCTCTCGGCGACGAAGTGCCATTGGCGGGCGCTGGCATCGGCCTGGCCCCACATCTCGGGCTCCGCGATATAAAGCGGGATCACCGGCCCCCGAACCGAAGCCAGGGCCGGGTGGTCCACGACG
Source organism: Pseudomonadota bacterium (assembly GCA_039033775.1). Lineage (GTDB taxonomy): Bacteria > Pseudomonadota > Alphaproteobacteria > Rhodobacterales > Rhodobacteraceae > Jannaschia. The sequence goes on from JBCCCB010000439.1 coordinate 611, forward strand.
CGCAGGTCGCGCTTGAACCAGAGGATCGTGACGGGGTCGGTCATGGGAGTGGACCTTGGTCGCGTTTCGGGATCGTCAATGTGGCGCGGCCGGGAAAACCGATCCGGCGAGCAGAAAGGACAGCATGGCGATCGACCCCAGCATCCGGACGGCAGCGGAAGCCCTGGTACGGGCCGGAGAAATCGACGCGCTGTTCCTGGCGGGCAGCCACGGGCGCGGCGCGGCGGATGGGTTCAGCGATATCGACCTCGTGGCGCTTGCCCCGGCGGAGCGGCGCGAGACGATCCTGGAGACCTGGCGCCAAGCCTTGGCCGCCGAGGTGACGCTGGTCTACTGGCAGGCCTACCCCTGGGGGCTGTCCAACGCGATCACCGATCTCTGGCGGCGCGTGGATCTCTACGTCGTCCCGCCCGAGCGGTTTGGGACGCGGTCGCGGGCCAATGTCAAACCGCTCCATGATCCCGACGGCATCTGGGACAGCCTCCCCGCCACCCTGCCACCGGCGACGCCGAGCGCTGCGAGCGTCGAGCGTCTCACGCGGGAATTCATCCGAGTGCTTGGGCTGATGCCCGTGGCGCTGGGGCGCGGGGAATGGGTCCTGCTGGTGCGGGGAACGGGCCTGCTGCGGGACATGCTGGTGGATCTGATGATCGAGACCTCGCCCGAGCCGGATCGCGGCGGCGCCCTGCATCCCTCGCGCCTTCTGACGCCGGACCAGATCGCGACGCTGGAGGCGTTGCCCTATCCCCGGCCCGACCGCGCGGCGGTGATCGATGCCCACCTGAAGATCGCCGCCGTGTTTCTGCCCTTGGCCCGGCGGCTCTACCGGGACACCGGCCTCGACTGGCCGGAGCCGTTTGAAGCGGCCATGTGGACCCATCTGGCGACGGCCGGAATCATACCGGAGTGAGAATGCGATTGCGCGCCGACGGCGGCCCGCTAGCTTGGCCGCCAAAGGAGTCCCATCCATGCGCGACGCGACACCCCCCGCCCCGGAGCCCGTCTTCCTGAAGGACTACGCCCCGGTTCCCGTCACGGTCACCCATCTCGATCTGGTGTTCCATCTCGACCCCAAGGCGACGCGTGTCCTGGCCCGGCTGACCTGCGAACGCCGTGGCCCCGGCGACATGGTTCTGGACGGCGAGGGCCTGAAGACCCTCTGCGTCCATATCGACGGCGAACTATGCGACGACCGGCGGGTGACGATCGGCGAGACGACGCTGACGATCCACGACGCACCGGATACGTTCCTGCTGGAAACTGAAGTCGAGATCGCGCCCGAGGATAACAAGGCCCTATCAGGGCTTTACATGTCGAAAGGCATGTACTGCACCCAATGCGAGGCCGAAGGGTTCCGCCGCATCACCTGGATGCTGGACCGGCCCGACGTGATGGCCACCTGGGACGTGGAGATCGTGTCCGACCTGCCCGTCCTGCTGTCCAATGGCGACGAGGTCGGCCCGGGCCGCTGGCACGATCCCTGGCCGAAGCCGACCTATCTGTTCGCCCTGGTCGCCGGAGACCTGGTCGCGACCCCGGACAGGTTCACCACGTCGGACGGGCGCGACGTGGCGTTGAACGTCTGGGTTCGACCCGGCGACGAGGGGCGGACGGCCTACGCCATGGACGCCCTGAAACGGTCGATGACCTGGGACGAACAGGTCTATGGCCGCGCCTATGACCTGTCGGTCTTCAACATCGTGGCCGTGGACGATTTCAACATGGGCGCCATGGAAAACAAGGGGTTGAACATCTTCAACTCCCGCTATGTCCTGGCCTCGCCGGAAACGGCGACCGATGCCGACTACGCCAATATCGAGCGGATCGTGGCCC
>JBCCCB010000440.1:0-2438 GCA_039033775.1 Pseudomonadota bacterium
CGAGCGGGCCGCCCTCTTGGACGCGGTCTCCCAGGCGCAGGCGGTGGTCGAGCGTCGGAACACGATCCCGATCCTTGCCAACGTCCTGATGGAAGCCGATGGCAGCGATGTCAGCTTCAAGGCCACCGATCTGGACATCGAGGTGATCGACAAGACCGGCGCCCAGGTCGAACGAGCCGGGGGGACCACGGTGTCGGCGCTTCTCTTCCACGAGATCGTGCGCAAGCTGCCGGATGGCGCCTTGGTGCAGATCGACGAGGATCAGGCCCAGGGGCGGCTGAACGTCACCGCCGGCCGGTCGCATTTCCAATTGGCGACGCTGGCCCGCGAAGACTTCCCGGTCATGGCGTCCTCGGACTACGCCGCCAACTTCTCCTGTCCGGCGCCGATCCTGCGGCGGCTCTTCGACAAGACGCGCTTCGCCATCTCAACCGAGGAGACGCGGTATTACCTGAACGGCGTTTACCTCCATGTGGCCGACGGCGATGACGGCAAGGCCCTGCGCGCCGTGGCCACGGACGGCCACCGCCTGGCCCGCGTCGACGCCCCCTTGCCCGAGGGCGCCGAGGAGATGCCGGGCGTCATCGTTCCCCGCAAGACCGTGGACCAAGTGCGCAAGCTGCTGTCGGACGACGAGGCGCAGATCGCCGTGTCGGTCTCCGAGACCAAGATCCGCTTCGCCACGCCACAGATCACGCTGACGTCCAAGGTCATCGACGGCACCTTCCCGGATTACGCCCGCGTCATCCCGGTCGGGAACACCCGCAAGCTGGAGGTCGACGCCTCGGACTTCGCCAAGGCGGTGGACCGGGTCGCCACCGTGTCGTCGGAACGGTCGCGCGCCGTGAAGCTGGCGCTTGATGAAGACCGGCTGACCCTGTCGGTCAATGCGCCCGATTCCGGCAACGCCGAGGAAGAACTGGCCGTGGCCTATGGCGACGAGAAGCTCGAAATCGGCTTCAACGCCAAATACCTGCAAGAGATCGCCGCCCAGGTCGACCGGGAGAACGCGATCTTCATGTTCAACAATGCCGGCGACCCGACCTTGATGCGCGAAGGCGACGACCACAGCGCCATCTACGTCGTCATGCCCATGCGTGTCTGACGCTGGCCTGGGGCGGGTCACGACGCTCGCCCTCTCCCATTTCCGCAGCCACCGCCGCACGCGCCTGGACTTCCCGCGCGCCATCACCGCGATCCACGGGCCGAACGGGGCGGGCAAGACGAACATTCTGGAAGCCATCTCTCTCCTCTCCCCCGGCCGCGGCCTGCGCCGCGCGGCGGCGGAAGAAATCATCCGCAAGCCAGAAGCCCTCGGCTGGCGCATCGCCGCCGAGATCACGCCGCACCACGAAATCGAACTCCGCGCCGAACCGGATCAACCCCGCACGACCCGGATCGACGGCAAGACCGCGCCGCAGATCGCGCTCGCCCGCCTGCTCCGCGTGCTCTGGCTGGTCCCGTCCATGGACCGCCTCTGGCTGGAAGGCGCCGAGGGGCGGCGGCGGTTCCTGGACCGCATGGTGCTCAGCTTCGACCCGGACCATGCCGAAGGCGTGCTGCGCTATGAAAAGGCCATGCGCGACCGCAACCGCCTTCTGAAGGACGGCGTCCAGGATCCCCATTGGTACGGCGCGCTGGAGGCCCAAATGGCCGCTGCCGGCGCTGGCATCCAAGCCCGCCGACTCACCACCCTCGCCCGCCTGGCAGAAGCCCAACCTAAAGACGGCCCCTTCCCCGCCGCCGCGCTCGCCCTGTCCGATGAGGGCGCGCCAGCGACCGAAGAGGCCCTGGCTCAAAGCCGCCCCCGCGACATGGCCGCGGGCCGCAGCCTCGTCGGCCCCCACCGCACCGACCTCCTCGGCCGCTACGCCGCCAAGGACATGGAGGCACGGCTCTGCTCCACCGGTGAACAGAAGGCGCTCCTCGTCTCCCTTATCCTGGCCAATGCGCGCGCCCTGAAATCCACCGAGGGCACGCCCCCCCTCCTCCTCCTCGACGAAGTCGCCGCACACCTGGACGCGGGCCGCCGCGCCGCGCTCTACTCGGAACTGCACGCGCTGGAAGCCCAGGTCGTCCTGACCGGCACCGGGCGCGAACTGTTCGACGATCTGGGCGCGGCCACCCATCTGGCTGTCACCGAGACGGCCGGCGAAAGCCACGTGGAGGAAACGTCATGATCCCCAACCGCCTGACCCTGATTACCCTGGGCGTCGCCAACCTGGCGGCGTCCCGCATGTTCTACGACCGCCTCGGCCTCATCGCAGACGAAGGCCCCCCGGGCGTCGCCTTCTACACCATGCGCGGCTTCAGATTCGGTCTCTTCCCGCTCCGCGACCTCGCCAAGGAGCTCGACCGCAACCCCGGGACCCTCGGCACCGGGGCCATGACCCTCGCCGTCAACTGGCCCTCCGAAGACGCCGTCGACGAGGCCTACG
>JBCCCB010000441.1:0-2424 GCA_039033775.1 Pseudomonadota bacterium
ATCGCCGCCCTCACGCGCGCCACACTCCGCCCGCGCAAGGCATTACAGTTCTGGCGTCGGGTGCCCGATATAAGTCAAATGGTCGGCATGAACGACGACGTCCTTTTCAAAGTCGGTGTGGGCGAGGTTCCCTTCCTGCACCAGGTCACCTTCTCCATTTGGCCCGACACCACGTCGATGGCCCGATTCGCCCGGACATCCGGGCCCCACGCCCAGGCCATCCAGGCCGTACGCGATGGCGATTGGTTCGCAGAGGAACTGTATGCCCGCTTCCGCGTGGCGGAAGCCGAAGGCACGTGGCACGGCCGACCGGTGGCGGAGATCCTGGCATGACCGCCTTCCCCTTCACCGCCATCGTCGGCCAGGACGAGATGAAGACCGCCATGATCCTGACCGCTGTCGATCCCGGCATCGGCGGCGTTCTGGTCTTCGGCGACCGGGGCACGGGCAAGTCCACCGCCGTCCGGGCCCTGGCGGGATTGCTGCCGCCTTTGAAGATGGTCAGCGGCTGCCCCATGAACTCCGCCTCGGAGAGCGAAATCCCCGACTGGGCCCATGTGACAGACCGCAGCGTGGTCGATCGGCCAACCCCGGTCGTGGACCTACCCCTGGGCGTGACGGAGGATCGAGTGACCGGCGCGCTGGATATCGAAGCGGCCCTGGCGCGGGGCGAGAAGTCTTTCGAGCCCGGCCTGCTGGCGCGGGCGAACCGGGGCTACCTTTACATCGACGAGATAAACCTGCTGGAAGATCATGTGGTCGACCTTCTGCTGGACGTCGCGCAATCGGGCGAAAACGTGGTCGAGCGCGAAGGTCTATCGATCCGCCATGCCGCGCGCTTCGTCCTGGTCGGATCCGGCAACCCCGAGGAAGGCGAATTGCGCCCCCAGCTTCTGGATCGCTTCGGACTGTCGGTCGAGGTCGCCTCGCCCACCGATATCGACCAGCGGATCGAAGTGGTGAAGCGACGCGATGCCTATGATCGCGACCGTGCCGGCTTCCTAGCCGCGTGGGAGCCCGAGCAAGCCACCCTCCGCGACCGCATCGTCGCCGCGCGCGCCGCCCTTGGCACGACGAAGGCGGAAGACGATATCCTGCGTGATTGTGCGGGCCTGTGCATCGCGCTCGGTTCCGACGGGTTGCGGGGCGAGTTGACGCTGCTGCGCGCGGCCCGCGCCTTGGCCGCCTTCGATGGCGCCGCCAGCGCGACCCGCGACCACGTCCGCCAAGTCGCCCCCATGGCCCTGCGCCACCGCCTGCGGCGCGATCCGCTGGACGAAGCCGGGTCCACCTCGCGCGTGTCCCGCGCGTTGGAGGACGTGCTGGCGTGACCGATCTCCGCTGGGCGACGGCGATCCGCGCGGCCCATTGCCTGGCGCTGGACCCGGTGCGGTTGGGCGGATTGCACCTGCGGGTGCGGGCCGGCGAAGTGCGGGATGCCGTGCTGGCCCTGTGCCCCACGGGCGCACGGCTGCATCCCGACATCGCCGACGACGCGCTGTTCGGCGGTCTGGACCTGACCGAGACGCTGCGCACCGGCCAGCCGATCGAGCGCGAGGGCCTTCTGACCCGCCATGCCGTGCTGACATTGACGATGGCCGAGAGGACGCCGCCCAGGTTGGCCGCTCGCCTGGGACAGGTCCTGGATGACGGAAACCATGCCCTAATTGCCCTGGACGAAGGGGTTGACGACGAACGGCTACCCCCATCCCTGGCAGATCGGGTGGCTTTGTCGCTGGATCTCGACGGCCTGCGATTGGCCGACTTGCCCGCGTTAGAGCCTTTTCCAGGCGGCCCGAAAACCGAGAGCGCCGCTACCGTCTCCGCTCTGACCGCGACGGCGATTGCCCTGGGGGTGGGGTCGCTGCGGGCGCCATTGCAGGCGCTGCAGGTCGCCCGCACATCCGCCCGGCTGGACGGTCGGACTGGCATTACCGAAGCGGACCTGGCCTTCGCCGTCGCCGTCACATTGGTTCCCCGCGCGACCCGCATGCCCGAGGCAGCCCCGGAGCCAGAGACCGAGGCCACGCCCCCTCTCCCCGATGATGCGGGTAGCGCGGACAACCTGGCCGACAGCGTCCCGGCTGAGCTGCTGATCGAGGCCGCCATGGCCCTTCTGCCGCCAGACCTTCTGGCGAAGCTGGCCGCGTCCGGCACCAGCCGGGGGACCGGCACGGGGGCGGGGGCGCGACGGAAAGGCAATCGGCGGGGCCGTCCGCTGCCGCCACGGCCCGGCCGGCCCGACGGCCGGTCCCGGATCGACCTGGTCTCGACCCTGCGCACTGCCGCGCCCTGGCAGCGCCTACGCGGCGGCGGGCCGGGCGCGCGGGTCCTGGTCCGCGCCTCGGACCTGCGTTTTAGGCGGTATGAAACCCGATCCGACCGGCTTTTGATCTTCGCGGTCGATGCCTCCGGGTCGGCCGC
>JBCCCB010000442.1:0-2409 GCA_039033775.1 Pseudomonadota bacterium
CACCGCCACCGGTGAACCAGCTGGACGCCAGCGAGACGATGGCCGCGCCGATCACCGCGCCATAGAGGCGGCCACGCCCGCCGATGGCGACCCAGACGGCTAGGTAGATCGAGGCGATGGGCGCGATCTCGGCCGGGTTGATGATGCCCGCCTGGGGGTAGTAGAGCGCACCCGCGATGCCGCAGGCCATGGCGGTAACGGTGAAGATGGCGAGCTTGTAGTGCTCGACCTCGTAGCCGAGGAAGCGGACGCGGGCTTCGTCATCGCGGATACCGCGCAGGACCGAGCCGAAGCGGCCGGAGACGAGCCAGGCCGCCGCCAGGTAGGCGAGCGCCAGGGCGATGGCGGAGGCCCAGAGGAACCACAGGCTGAGGGTGGATTGGGGGACGTCGTCCAGGCCGGGGATGTTCTGCAGGCCCGAGAGGCCGTTATTGCCGCGCAACCCTGAGTCATTCTGAAAGAGCCAAAGGGACAGAGCGAGCGTGCCCGCCTGGGTCAGGATCGAGAGGTAAACGCCCGCGACGCGGCTGCGGAAGGCGAGCCAACCGAAGATCAGGGCGATGAGGCCGGGGACCAGGACGGCGAAGGCCAATTGGATCGGCAGCGACCCGGCGAAGGCCCAGAGCCAGGGGATGTCGCTGCTGCCGACGACGCCAAAGATTTGGGTGCCGATTTGTTCCTGTATTTCCGAGGGCGTGGGCGGCAGCGGGTTGCGGGCCAGGGTGTCGATCACGATCCCCTCAGTCCGGTCCCACATCAGCCACATGCCGATGGCGTAGCCGCCGATGCCGAAAAAGGCGAAATGGCCGAGGGAGAGGATGCCCGTGTAGCCCCAGACCAAATCCATGGCGAGCGCGGCGAGGCAGAGGCAGAGCGTCTTGCCGAGCGTCTTGACGAAGGCGGTGGAGATCAGACCGGCCTCGGCCAGGAAGGTCGCGCCGATGGTGAGGGCGGCCAGGACGAGTAGGAATGTGAGGACGTCCGGGCGCAGGATGAGGGGGCGGGAGCGAGGGGCCGGCCCCTCGCGTTCCCCGGAGTATTTCTGGCCAGAGGAAGAAGCGGTGACTTCGGTCATCGGCTGCTCCCCGGCTGAAGGACGCAACGGATCAGAAGGCGCCCGGCGCCCGACGGGACAGCGAGAAGCCGCGGCCGTCCGAATTGCGACATGTCAGCCCCGTCCGCTCTGAGGTGCAGGCGATGCCGATGAACTCGCCCGTCTGTCCGTAATCCGCGACGAACTGGCCACCGGGACGCGGCCCGGGATCGCAAGAGGCGTTCACGCCCCCCCGGTCGCCCATGGAGAAGGCGAGGCCTTGTCGGCATCCCGGATAGGCTGGGTTCGCCTCGAAGTCGTGGATACGACAGTAGATCTCCCCGAAGGCCTTTCCATCCTGATCGAAATCTCCGCCGACTTGGCAGTAGATGTTGCCGGACGGCGTCACGAAATCCGACACGTCCGCCGCGGCGGCGAGGGGCATCAGTGTTGCAAGTACGACGGCTAAGAAAATGCGGTGAATCATGAATGCGTCCTTTGGAAATCTGTCTCTGCGGACAGCCTAGACCGAAAGGCGGCGGGGTGGCGATGGTGGTCATTGGGCGAACCGACCCTTCTGGGCGCTCATTGGTGGCGGCCTTTCAAGGCGACGATGCCGCGGGGGCGGAATTGGATGAAGAGGATAATGAACAGGATCATGTAGGTCTGGGCCGCCAGGGTGTTGGACGGGTTCAGCCACTCGATGCCTTTTTGCAGCCCGCCGATCAGGCCCGCGCCCGCCAGCGTGCCGAAGACCGAGCCGACGCCGCCGACGACGACGGTCATGAAGCTTTGCACGATGTAGCTGGCACCCATCTCGGAGGTGACTTGGGCGAAGAGACCGATGGCCACGCCCGCCACGCCCGCAATGCCGGAGCCCAGCGCGAAGGTCGCCATGCCGACGCGGTCGGGATCGATGCCGAGGCTCGCCGCCATGCCGGGGTTCTGGGTGACGGCGCGGACTTCGAGGCCGAGGCGCGTGCGGCGGAGGATGTAGACAAGGAGGGCGAGGAACAGCAGCGCCAGGATGAAGATGGCGATGCGGATGTAGCTGATGCCGATCACGTCGTTGAGGCTCCAGGCGCCGGCGAGCCAGTCAGGGGAGGTGAGCGGGACGGCCTGGGTGCCGAAGATGTTCTTGAAGATTTGCTGAAGCGCGACAGAGATGCCGAAGGTGGCGAGGAGGGTTTCCAAGGGTCTGTGCGCCAGGTGGCGGATGACCAGGCGTTCCAGGGCGACGCCCGCGGCGGCCGCCGTGCAGAAGGCCAGCGGCAGGGCGATGATCAGCGAAATTGTATAATCGGGCACGAAGAGTTGGACGACATAGCCGGTATAGGCGCCGATCATAATGAACTCGCCATGGGCCATGTTGATGA
>JBCCCB010000443.1:0-2408 GCA_039033775.1 Pseudomonadota bacterium
GAAGGGTTCTTCCTGCTGTCCTGCGGCCAGAACACCATCTTGTTGGAGGTCGAAAGCCCCTACGAGATCGCCGAGGGCGCGCCCGGAGCACTGACCCTCGCCATCGACGGCCGCGACTGGCGCCTGGACGGCATCGGCACCGCCTATCCGCGCACCGGCGTCGTGGGTCTCGGCGCCGTCGCAATCCCCCGCGACGCCATCGAAGGGTTGATGGCGGGCGCATCGGCCCGGTTCGATCTGCCGACCGAACGTCGCGATGTCCATCTGACCGGCTCCGCCAACGCCATCGCCACCATGCTGACCGGCTGCGGGGGCGGATGATGCCCCCCGCCCGCACCGACCGAAGGAGACCCGGCCCATGACCAACGTCTCGCCCGCCCTGCCCGACACCCACCCGCCGGTGGACAATCGCGGCTGGTACGCCCGCAACCAAATCGCGATCACGCCCTGGCTGTTCCTGGCGCCGGGGCTCCTCTTCTTCGCGGTCTACGTGGTCATCCCGATCTTTCAATCCTTTCAGATCAGCCTCTACCGCTGGGACGGCCTGGGCGAGGCCACCTATATCGGCCTCGCCAACTATCAGGAGCTGATGACAGACCGCGCCTTCGAGATCAGCCTCTGGAACAACGTCAAATGGCTGGCGCTCTACCTGCTGGCGATCCCCCTGGGCCTCGGGATCGCGCTGTTCCTGAACCAGACCGTGACCGGCATCCGTCTCTACAAGTCGCTGTTCTTCTTCCCGTTCGTCATCTCCCAGGTCGTCGTCGGCCTGGTCTTCTCCTGGTTCTACCTGCCCAATGAGGGTCTCCTGAACCATGTTCTCGGCTGGTTCGGCACCTCGGTGAACGTCCTGGGCGATCCCGACTTGGCGACCTACGGCATCATCGCCGCCGGCCTCTGGCCCCAGACGGCCTATTGCATGATCCTCTACCTCACGGGCCTGAACGCCGTGGACCCCGAACAGGTCGAGGCCGCTCGTCTGGACGGCGCCAAGGGCCACAAGATGCTCTGGTACGTCATCATCCCCCAGCTCAAACCCGCCACCTTCATCGCCTTCGTGGTCACCATCATCGGCGCCCTGCGCAGCTTCGACCTCATCTCGATCATGACGAACGGCGGCCCCTTCGGCTCCACCCGGGTCCTGTCGTTCTACATGTTCGAAAAAGCCCTAGCCGAATTCGGCTTCCGCATGGGGTACGGCGCGGCCATCGCGGTCATCCTCTTCCTCATCATGCTCTGCTTCATCGCCTACTTCCTGTGGTCCATGTGGCGCGAAGAGCGGGGGGCAAGATGAAGGCGCTCGCCCTCTTCGTGGCGGGCGTCCTGACCATGCCGGCCCTTGCCCAGCCGGTGGTCGAGGGTCCGCTGGCCGCGATCGACCCGGACACGCCGCTCCGCGTCCGGGCCGAACGTTGCGGCGGCGTCGTCATCCTCGCCATTTCCCAGGCCACGACGCCCGCCCTTCAGGACGCGCTGCGCGCGCTGACCTTCACGGCCATGGGCGAAGGCGGCCGGTCCGAGGACGTGCAGGCCGCCATGATCGCCTGGGCCGGGGCCTATGCCGCACCCGAGGCGGCGCCGCGCACCAGCCGCTTCTTCGCCGAGGACCGGGCCCTCTGCCTGGCGCTGGCCGCACGATGAGACGCGGCGTCCTGGCATTTGCCCGGATCTCGGCCACGTCCCTGCTGGGCCTTGGTCTCGCCCCTTTGATGATCGGCCCCGCCCAAGCCCAGGCCAGGCCGATCGAGCGCTCCATCATCGACGCCGCCGAAACCGAAGACGCGGTCTTCGTCTCGCTCCGCTGCGGCGGATTGTTCCTGGTGCTCCTGTCCGATGGCGCCACGCCCCAGATGCAGGCCGCCTTCCAGGCCTTCGTGTCGGAAGCCACGTCCGGCAACAAGGTCAGCCCCGGCCTCAGCCGCGAAGACACCCGCGACGGCATGATCGCCTTCGCCGAACGCTACACCGCCTCGGCCGGGCGCCCCGGCATCGTCGAGCTGGCCCGCTCCGACAATGCATATTGCCTGGCCGTGGCCAGCAGCCTGGAGGACGCGACCCCATGACCCGCGCCGAATTCGACGCCCTCTGCGCCCAACACCCCGGCGCGGTCCTGTCCGGCCCCGGAGAGCTGGATGCCTGGAAGATCGGCGGCAAGATGTTCGCCTGTTTCGGCCATGTGGACACGCGGGACCAGAACACCGACCAAGCCGTCGTCCGCTGCAGCGACAATGAGATGGCGAGCATGTTGATCGACGCCGGCGCCGCCACCAAGCCAGCCTACTTTCGCGGCGCCTGGGTGGCCCTCTCGATCCCCGACCTGGATCCGGACGAAGCCGTCCATCGCATCGCCATCAGCTACACGACCATTCGCGGCACCCTGACCAAGAAGGTTCAGGCCACGCTGCTGC
>JBCCCB010000444.1:0-2392 GCA_039033775.1 Pseudomonadota bacterium
AACGGCGGGTCCGGACGGGATGGCGGGGGCATGGCCCGGCCCCGGGATGGACGGATCTGCCATGGGGGTCAAATGACTGGCTCACGGGGTCGCCCCCGACAGGGCGGAGAGGGCGAGGTCCACCGCCCTATCGAGCGGGCCGCCATTGTCGATCTGCACCACGCGGGCGGTTCTGGGCGGGGCCGGCCGGAGCCGAGCGAGGCGGGCCGCGATCTGCGCCTCGCATTCCCGTCCGCGCCCGGCCAGACGGCGGGCCAGCACCTCCGCCGGTGCGGTGACGGACAGGACCACCAGGGACGGGACCGCCCGCGCCGCCTGGTCCAGGACGCCGCGCGACAGGTTGGCGAGGCCGGTCTCGCCGGGCGATAGCACGTCGATCCCGGCACGCGGGATGCCGTAGCGCAAGCCGTGGGCGGACCAGTGAAGCAGGAAGGCGTCGTCCGCCAGCATGGTGTCGAACTGGGCCTCGGTCGCGCTCTGGAAGGGCTCGGTGTCGTCGGCCGGCCGGGTGATCACGCGCCGCAGCGGGCGCAAGCGCGGATTGGCGGCGGTGAGGGCGGCGATCAGGCTGTCCTTGCCCACGCCGGACGGGCCCACCACGGCGGCGAGGCGCGGGGCGGTCATGGGGCGGACGCTGTCACGTCGGCCTCCTGATCGACCACGGCGGCGCGGCGGAGGTCCGTGCCCTTGTCGGTGTCGAGGGCGCGTAGGGGTTCGGCGATCAAGTCGAAGGCTCGAACGCGCGATATGCGTTGATAGAATATCTCTATATATCTGGATTTTGTGGGGCGAAGTTCAGAGGGTTCCCGGGCTTTGGCTTTGGCCGTGGCTAAGCCGAGCCCAGCGACGACCGGCGATTGACCGCGGGGGATGTGGCGCCCCTTGAGGAGGCGCAGGCGCGTGGACGTGTCGGCTCCCGATGCGACGGTCAGCGTCATGCATTCACAATGCGCCACCGCTGGTGCGGCGCCGCGCAAGACGGGGACCAAGACGCCGCTCTGGTCGTGTGGGGTGACGTCCTTGGGGATGGCGGCAACGGCGATCGAGGGCAGCGCGGAGGCGAGGGGGCGTTGGGTATGGGCGTCCTGCGGGTGGTCGAGTACGCGGTCGGTCAGCCGGGCCTCGATCACTCGGCCGTCCTTGATCGCCATAAGCCTGTCGGCCAGCAGGCGGACGACGCCGATATCGTGGGTGACGACGATGGCCGACGGGCCCATGCGCCGCTGAAGACCGCGCAGCAGGTCGCGGAGGCGGGTCGGCACGCTGACGTCCAGCCCGTAGGTCGGTTCGTCCATCGGTTCGCCAGGCTGGAGGTCCAGGTCCACTCCCTCGCCGTCTACGCGGTGGCCGTAAGCCTTCGACGGTTCGCGCACCGTCAGGACCGGCATGTCCGGGGCGGGTGCGGTCATGTCGCGGGCCCGATGGCGGCGGAGAAGGGGACCGGGGTCAAAGGGATGTCCTCGATGCCGAGGACGAAGTCGCCGTGGATCGCGGCGGTCTCCGCCTTGATGCGCGTCCATTCGGGATCGGCCATGAAGGCCGCCCAGGCGGCGCGCATCTCGGGCTCGTCGCGCCAGGCCAAGAGGTAGACGAAGCGCACGCGATCCTCGGGCTCCGACGTCCACATGGCGCAGATGCGGAAGCCGTGGTTGCGCATCAGCCGCGCCGCATGGTCGCGGAACCGGTCGAGGAACGGCCCGCGATTGCCGGGCGGCACCTCGTAAATGCGAAGCTGGTTGAGGCTCATGGCCGTCTCTCCGTGCAGAAGTCCGTGTCCGAGGATTGATACTGCCGCGGGCCCGCCTCGTCGGCCATGATCTCGTCGAGATCGGTGTCCTTCGCCCCGTAGGAGGTGTGGGCCGGGGTCCGTCTAGATAGGTGAAGCTGCGGTCGGTCACGATGACCGCCCCAGTCTCAGAAGGACCGCACCAGACAGTGTCAGGAAGGCGGAGGCAACGCGGCGCAGGTCCAGGCGTTCGCCAATCAGGCCGACGCCGATGGCCAGGGCGAACAGGATGGAGGTTTCGCGCAGGGCGGTCACCAGGGCGATCGGCGCTTCGGTGAACGCCCAGACGACCAATGCATAGGCGGTGAAGGAGGCGCCGCCACCGAGAATGATGGTCGGCAGACATCTCGGTATCGCGCGGAAGGTTAAGGGACGCCAGAACGGCAAGATGGCGAAGAATGCGACCGCGTTCAGGAGCGTCAACCACCCGAAGAATGCCACCGGCGCGTTCGAGAGCCGCGCGCCCAGGCCGTCATTGAGCGAGTAAGCGGCGATGAACACGCTCGCGACGAGCGCCATGACGGTCGATCGGGACGGGGCAGATAGACGTCCGCTCGCCCGGACGAGGACGACGGAGGCGACGCCGAGCGAGATCAGGATGATCCC
>JBCCCB010000445.1:0-2388 GCA_039033775.1 Pseudomonadota bacterium
CCGCGCTCCTCGATCGTCTCACCCACCACTGCGACATAGTTGAGACTGGCAACGAATGCTGGCGCTTCAATACCCGATAGTAACCCAAACGTCGCTGGCCCGATCCGGCTGCGCTGTGTGGAGGCTACACCGCATCGGGCCAGCTATCTGAGCGCCAGAGGGGGGGTCATTTTTGGGCGCCGATCGGGGGTCAAAATTGAGTGCCGATTGACACGGCAACACGCGCTTCCTGGACCAAGCGGAGGTCGACGCCGCCCTCTTCACCGCGCTGATGACCGGTTTGGCGCACATGGCCGACAAACGCTTGGGCGAGCCCCTGGGCACGTTCGACCGGCCGCGACCGTTGCGCGCCGAGTTGCACCGCTCCGACCAGTCGATGCCCATGGTCATCGCCGCCTTGGAGGCCCTGCGCGACCTCGCCGCCACGCTGGCCGACGCGTCTGATACCGACGCCGCCTTCGTCCGCGCGTTGGAGGCCGCCGCCCGGATCGAGACGCCGGACTTGAGCCAAGTGGCCGATCCCGGCGGGCGGCTCCGCGTGGAAACGCTCCAGACCGCCGTCAACGCCATCCGCCGGGCCGCCGACCGCGAGATCGGCGGCGGGTTGGGCGTCGTCCAAGGCTTCAACGCTGCTGATGGCGATTGATGCGCCGCCGGTCCTTCCTGGCCGCGTCGGCTGCGGCCCTGACCGCCCCCGCCTGGGCCGCCCTGGGCGACCCAGCCTTCCTGGCCGCCGCCCGCGAACCCGATGGCCGCTATGCCCTCTTTGGCCTGACCGCGTTCGGCCAAATCGCCTTCCGTGTCCCTCTGCCCGCCCGGGGCCACGCCGCCGCCGCACACCCAACCCGCGCTGAAGCCGTCGCCTTCGCCCGCCGCCCAGGCACCTTCGCCCTAGTCCTCGACTGCGCTACGGGCCAGACCCGCCACCGGCTGGAGCCCCCCGCGGGCCATCACTTCTACGGCCACGGCACCTATCTCGACGGTGGCAACACCTTGGTCACGACCGAGAATGCCTACGAGATCGGCGACGGCCGTCTCGGTCTTTGGGACGCTACCGACGACCACCGGCGCATCGGCGACATCCCCTCCGGCGGCATAGGCCCCCATGAGGTGATCCGCCTGCCGGGCACCGATACCCTGGCCGTCGCCAATGGAGGCATCCGCACCCACCCAGCAACGGGACGCGAAAAGCTCAATCTCGATACCATGCGCCCAAACCTGACCTATATCCGCGATGGTCACGTGATCGAACGGGTGGACCTGCCCGATCCCAAGCTCTCCATCCGCCATCTAACAGCCCGCGCGGACGGAACCGTGGCAATGGGGCTCCAATCTCAAAGTGATCCGTCGGCACATGTTCCCCTGGTCGCCACGCACCGACAAAGCCAAGCGCCCAAACTCCGGGGCGCCGATCTCGCTCCGTCGTTCCAAGGCTATGTCGGCTCCATCGCCTGGTCCGGCGATGGCACCCGGTTGGCAGCGACCGGTCCCCGAGGCAACCGCGCCGCCATCTGGACCGGTGCCTCCGTCGACCTGCTGCATCGCACGGACATTTGCGGCGTGGCCCCCGCCGGGCGAAACGTCGCCTTCACCGACGGCACCGGCGGAGTGCTCACCGAAGCTGGTGCAGCAAAGCACTCGGTCGCGTGGGACAATCACCTGGTCGCCTTGAGCTGAACGGAACTTAATCGAGAGGCTATCTTTTCATCCCGTGGAAGCCTGGTCGCGGAGATATACAGGTGGGAGTGATCGTTCAGAACGACGGTCCGCTCCTTTCGGGATCAAGTCACGAAGTTTGCGATGGTTGCCAGCAGGGCTCAGACGACGAGTCCTGCGATGATGGCCGCGAGGCCATCGCGGGCGATCAGCGCCAAGGCGATCAGCAGGGCCGCGGATGCCAGGGTGGTGCCGGCGAAGGGGACGACCTCCAACAGCGGCATGGCGAGGCCGAAGCCCAGGCAGATCCAAGGCAGGGCCGCCTGTGCGGGCCCGCGCGTGATCCAGACCCAACGGCGCCTGAGGACGGTTTCCGGCATACCGGCGACGCGGTCAGCGCGGCGCATGCCGGACCATGGCCGATCCATGGCCACCCTGTGCCGCTGCAGTGGATCGGGCGGCCAGACGGTCCGGCGGCGGAGCAGGAGTTGCGCCGAGAGAGCCGCGACCGACAGCCCGCAGACCGTCGTCACGAAGGGGGTGCCCGACAAGGGGCTGACGGCGGTACAGGCTACCGCCATCAATAGAGAGAGCGGCCTAGGCGGCGTCTGGATTTTGAGCGAGCCACGCCATTGCGCATGCGAGGTCTACAAAGGCTTTGAATGAACTGGCGGTCTTCTCGCAGCGCAGGGCGATCCTTCGGAAGCGTTTGATACGATTGAAGACGCACTC
>JBCCCB010000446.1:0-2386 GCA_039033775.1 Pseudomonadota bacterium
CCGAGCAATTGTCGGCCCTGGGGGCGCTTTGGGCCGAGAACCCCGATTGCCTGATGCAGACCCATATCAGCGAGCAGACCGACGAGATCGCTTGGGTGCGCGAGCTGTTTCCCGAGGCGCGGGATTACTTGGACACCTATGAGGCCCATGGGTTGCTTGGCGAACGCGGGCTCTATGGCCATGCGATCCATTTGGAGCCGAGGGAGCGGGACCGGCTGGCCGAGACGGGCGCGGCTTTGGTGCATTGTCCCACGTCGAACATGTTCATCGGGTCGGGGCTGTTCGACATGGCGCTGGCGCGGATCCATCGGGTCGGGCTGGCCACGGATACGGGCGGCGGGTCGTCGTTTTCGATGCTGCGGACCATGGCGGCGGCCTACGAGATCGCGCAACTGCGGGGCGAAGCGTTGCATCCGGCGCAGTTGCTTTGGCTGGCCACCGAGGGCTCGGCCCGCGCGCTGCATGCGGCGGACGAAATCGGGACCCTGGCCGAGGGGAGCGCGGCGGATCTGGTGGTGCTGGATCTGGCCTCGACGCCCGCGATCGCCCAGCGGGCGGCGCGCGCCGGGGACATCTGGGAAGCGGTCTTTCCGACCATCATGATGGGTGATGACCGGGCTGTGGCACAGGTCTACGTGGCCGGACGACCGATGTGACACGCGGTGCGGGCCGGTCACGTATCCACGCGGAGGGGTGACATGCCTTGGGTTTATCTGATCGTCGCGATCGGCGGCGAGGTGGCGGGGACGCTGTGTCTGAAGGCCTCGGACGGGTTCACCCGGCTCTGGCCGACGCTGGGGGCCGTCGCGGGCTATGGCGTGGCGTTCTGGTTCCTGGCCCAAGTGTTGCGGACCATCCCGATCGGGGTCGCCTATGCCGTCTGGTCCGGCCTGGGCGTGGCGATGGTGACGGTGCTGGGCCTGATCCTATTCGGTCAGCGCCTGGACGGGGCCGCGATTGTCGGCATCGGGTTGATCGTCGCGGGCGTCATCGTCCTGAACACGCTTTCGAGCAGTGTGTAGACTGTTCCGGATGCGCTGTGCCGCGCATAAAGAAGACCCCGACCGAGGGAGATCGGGGCCTTCGCCGTCCGACGGCAGACTCAGCCGGTGACGGTAACGCAGGTGCCCGAGGCTTCGTCCAGGGCGGTGCCCGGCGCGCAGCTGATCTGGGCGGTCTGTTCCTTGGACCAATTGCATTCATAGGCCATGGCAAGGCCCGGAGCGGACATCAGGACGGCGGCAGCGAGGATGGTCTTGGCGATCTTCATCGGTCGTCTCCTAATCATCTAGAGTAACTTTAGGGTAGCCCACCATCGGCATAGTGCAACTTCCGAAGTGTCGCAGATGTGAAAGCCGGGTGAATTTTATGCAAAAGGAGGCGGGCGCGTCCGGAATAGATGCGCTGTGCAAGCGGCGGGTCAGGTCAGGCGCGGGTCGAACGGATAATGCGTGAGATTCTCGACGCCGTCCTCGGTGATGACGACTTGGTCCTCCAGCTTGATGGAGAAATCCCCGCCCTCGGCCGAGACGACGGCTTCGACGCACAGGCACATGCCCGGCTCTAGCAGGTAATCGTCGAAGGCGCCGGGCGTGTAGGCGTCGGGATAGACGATCAGGGGCCATTCATCGCAGAGGCCCACGCCGTGCATCAGGCAGCCGTATTTCTGCTTCTGAAATTCCGGGCGCAGGACATGGGTGCCGAAGGTTAGGTCCTGCAGGGGCACACCGGGGCGCAGCATGGCCTCGTTTTCGCGGATATGGTCGATCCCATGGCGCATGGCGTCAATCATGTCGGGGCGGGCGGGCATGTCGCCGATCCACCAGGTGCGGCTCAGGTCGGCGCACATGCCGTAGGGGCCGATCAGGTCGGTGTCGAAGGCGAGGATTTCGCCTTCGGAGACTTCGCGCGGACCGCATTCCTGGAACCATGGATTGGTGCGGGGGCCGGAGGCCAGCAGGCGGGTTTCGATCCATTCGCCGCCGCGGCGGATATTGGCGGCGTGCATGATTGCCCAGATGTCGTTTTCCGTGACGCCGCCCTTGGGGACTTGCGCGCGGGCGAAGTGTTCCATCTCGGCCATGGCGGCCTCGCAGGCATGGATGGCGCAGCGCATGGCGGCGATCTCGTCTGGGCTTTTGACGACCCGGGCCTTTTCGGTGGCTTCCTCGCCGGGATGGACCTCGATCCCGGCGGCTTCCAGGGCGCGCAGGGCGTGGATCATGGGCTTGTCGGCCCCGATGCGCAGGGGCGCGCCGCCCTCGGTCAGTAGGTCGCGCACCTCGGCGGCGAAGCGGGCGGCCGCATCGGGCAGGCCGTCGCCCCGGTCGAAGTAGAAGAGGTCGGCGCCGGTGCGTTGCTCGGCGACGAGGGGGTTGAACTCGGA
>JBCCCB010000447.1:0-2377 GCA_039033775.1 Pseudomonadota bacterium
CCAGCCGTCGCCATGGGCGGCCAGGGTCGGTCGGTGCACCGGCATGAACGTCGCGTAGGACAGCATCCCCGGCAGGTGCGCCACCGGCCGGTCCAACGTCACGCGGAGCGTATGGGCATCCAGGACCTCCACCCCCAACGCATCGGTCGGGGCGTCGCCCGCGATCACGGCGGCGGCGTTCTCGATGGCGGCCAGTTCGACGTACCAGGCGTATGGCGAGCCCGTGGCCGGGTCGGCCGCCCGGCGCCAGGCATGGGCGAAGTCCTCGGCCGTCACCGGATCGCCGTTGGACCACCGCGCATCGTCCCGCAGCTCGAAGGTCCAGACGCGGTCCGCCTCCGATATCCAGCGCGCCGCCACGCCCGGCGCAGGGCTGCCGTCGGGGGCCTGACGGACCAGGGGTTCGTAGATCTGGTTGGCGATCTGGGAGGCAATGACGCCCTGGATCAGTTGCGGATCGAGGGACGGAAACTGGGCCGGGATCGCATAGGAGAAGCTCTGATCCGCGGCGAGCGGTGTGCCGTCAACGGGATGCACCTCCTGCGCGGCGACGGGGGCCGCGAAGATGGCGAGACAGGCAAAGACGAGCGATCGCATCATGGTCCGTCGCGGCGACCGGCCCGGCCGCCCTCCTCCGTTTCCCGCGGCAAGATAGGGCCCGGAGGTCGCGGCCGCCAGGACGGTGTGATCGAGCGCCTTGCGATCCGGGGGGCCGGATCGGACCGTTCTTCGACGCCATGCCTTACCGACGATCGGAGACGGTCCCGATACCGGAGCGCCTTCGCTCTCGTCCTTCACCGGCTTCTCGAAAGTCTCGGCGGCCATCGCTGAGCACACCGATGGCGATGCACCCCTCCCGGTCGGGTTCCGTTGGCCCCGCCGATGCCGGGCATCCCACCCGACGCGATGACTGATCAAGTCCGTGTCGCTGGCGGACGATGCGACGACGTCACCGCCATCGCCCGTCGCACCACCGTCCGCGCGCCGTATGGCAAGCCGGAACAGACAGCTCCGGGGCCGTCAGGTCCATCGCCATCCTCCCCTCGCCGTCGGACAACTCTACCGCGGGTGAGGTGGCAGTCGCCCCGGACGCGATCCCGGAGGAGATCGTCTCGACACCCGGCATCTTCCCCTGGGCCGGGCTCAGGCATCGGGGGGCGGCCGGCCCCCTTGTGGTCGCACTCTCCCTCCGATCCGCATCGGACGAGGGCAGTCGGCGCGCGGCGATGCGAGCCGCGTCTGATGCCCGGCACGACCGTGGATCGGGCGAGAGGCGAGAGGGTGGCGTCGCCGCGGGCGGCTAAGACGGACGACGTGGCCCCTGTGACGGCCTCAGCACCCGCATCCCCCGTCCGATAGTCGCTTCCCACCCCTTCGGCGCCGTACGGAGAGCCCCGCCCGGGTCGCCCGAACCAAGTCAGATGGGCCCGTCCCCGCGGTTATTCCGTTGCGCCCATGCCGCCTCGGCCCGCCATTCGATTTCGCCCAGCCCCCCCGTCGCCCCATCCAGCCAGTCGGGCGCCCCCTCCCCCGCGACGTCCAGAACGTTAGCCAGGCCCGGCACCGGCAGGAGCGTCGAGATGATGGGCAGGCCGAGTTCGGGCAGCGTCATGCGCAGCTGCATCGCCGCACGCGTCCCGCCGTAAAGCCCGGCGGAATAGGTCGCGATGCCGGCGGTCATGCCGAACCATTCCTCCAGGAAGTGGTCGAGCAGGTTCTTCAGCGCCGGCGGGATGCCGTGGTTGTCCTCCGCGGGGACGACGATGACGGCATCGGCGGCGGCGATCCGTCGGGCGGCGGCGGCCATGGCCTCGGACGCCGCGCCCGCCGGGTATTCCTTGCACGTCCGGTCGAGCAGGGGGAGCCGCGTCTCCGTCGGGTCGAGGAGGTCCGGCCGGTGATCCGGCGCCGCCGGCGCCGCGACGAGATACCTGGCGAGGCGATCCCCGACCCGGTCGCGGCGGACCGAGCCGAGGACGACGAGGACCCTCAGCGGCGCGTCCATGGGGTGACCTCCTCGACGATGGTCCCTGCGCGGCGGGACCTCGGCCATCTTTGCGGACCTCCGGACATTTCGCAAAGGCCCAGGCGGGGCGATCTTGCCGGTGCCTTTGAGTGACGGGGCCGCTGGTTCGCTGGCGGGGCCGAAGGACACTCGGGCATCCCGAAGCACAGGTTGGCTGAAAGTCGCATCGCCGCATCTAAGTGGAACGTGACGGCACCTGATCCCGGAGGAGTTAGGACGTTCCCCGGGACGGCGGACGGTAACCCATCGGGGGCCCTTGGCGGGGGACGGTCCCCTTAGACGTTCGCGGACACCTCGCCCGTCCCACCCGGAGCGCGCGCGGGGAGGACGAGGACGACCGACGCGCCCCGC
>JBCCCB010000448.1:0-2371 GCA_039033775.1 Pseudomonadota bacterium
AGCGCACCTCGTCCGGCGTCCCATCGCCGATCTTGCGGCCGTAATCCATCACCACGACCCGGTCCGACAGGTCCATGACCACGCCCATATCGTGCTCGATCAACGCGATGGTCGTCCCGAATTCATCGTTCACGTCCAGGATGAAGCGGGACATGTCCTCCTTCTCCTCGACATTCATTCCCGCCATCGGCTCGTCCAGCAACAGCAGGCTCGGCTCCGCCGCCAAGGCCCGCGCCAGCTCCACCCGCTTCTTCAACCCATAGGGCAGGCGCCCCACCGGCGTCTTCCGAATGCTCTGAATCTCAAGGAAATCGATGACCCGCTCCACCGCCGCGCGATTCTCGTTCTCCTCCCGCTCGGCCTTGCCCCACCAGATCGCCTGGCTCAGCATCCCGGTCTTCATATGCCCCAGCCGCCCGGTCATGACGTTGTCCAGCACGCTCATCCCCTCGAACAACGCGATGTTCTGGAACGTCCGCGCGATCCCCTGCTGCGCGACCTGATAAGGCTTCATCGGCGGCCGCTTGCCGCCCCGGAACCAGACCTCCCCCTCCTGCGGCACGTAGAAGCCCGAGATGACGTTGAGCATCGACGACTTGCCCGCCCCGTTGGGCCCGATGATCGCCCGGATCTCGCCCTCTCGGATATCGAACGAGATGTCCTTGATCGCCTCAACCCCCCCAAATCGCAGGGTTATGTTGCGCAAGTCCAGAACCGTGCCGCCAATGGTGCGGCCGTCCTCGGTGACGTAGCTGTCGGTGTCGAGCATCAGGTGGACCTCTGCGTGGCGAGGACGGCGCTGCCGCCCAGAAGAAGGGACCCGCCCAGATATCCCATCCGCCGCCGCGCGCGGGCCCCGGTCAGCAGGTGGCGGGCGGCGACGGCGGCCATGGCATAGGCGGCCAAGACGAGGGTGATCACGACCCAGACGGTCGCCACGATCACCACGAATTGGGGCAGGGCGTCGCGGGCCGGGTCCACGAATTGCGCCAGGAAGGCGACGTAGAAGGCCGTGCCCTTGGGGTTCAGGATGCCCGTCAGGAACCCCGCCCGCAGGCTGCGCGCGGGCCGGGGGCACGGCACCGGCAAGTCGTCCCGGATCGCCCGGGCGTCCCGGATCATCAGCAGTCCCAGCGCCGCCATATAGGCGACGCCGACCCATTTCACGATGGCGAACAGCTCCGCCGACAGGGCCAGGATCGCGCCGATCCCGAAGAAACTGACGGTGATCAGCACAAACGACGCGGCCATGTCGCCCAGGATGCAGAAGGCCGCCGCCCGGCATCCACCAGACAGGGTCTGGCTCAACACCACGGCCACGCTCGGCCCCGGCAATAGGCAGAGCGCCGTGTAGGTCAGAACGAAGGTAAGCCAAAGGGTCGGGTCCATTTCAGCGCCCCTCCGTCTGGCAGGAGGGTACGAGCCCGGGCATCCCGGGATGGTGGCGACGCCGATCACGCATGGCCGAAGAACACTTTCTGGCGGGAGTACAGCCCATCGGTCAGGCAACGGACCGCCATATCGGCGACCTCGTCCCGGGTGATGGCGCGCAATTGCAGATCGGCGGGCACCTGGGTCACGACAGCCATCTCCGTTTCCGGCACCGTTTCGCGAAAGGGCGCGGGCCTCAAGATCGTCCAATCCAGGTCCGAAGCCGCGATCAGCCGCTCTTGCCGGTCCTTATCGGCATACATCCGGGCCGTGAAGAACGGGAAGATCAGATGGTTATACATCAATCCGCCATGTCCCCGCGTCTTCCCCGCCCCGACGCCCGTCACCGCGACCAGGCGAAACACGCCAGCCTCGCCCATGGCCGCCAGAAGATGCCGCGTCGCGTCCGAAAAGAGGGTCGTCGCCCGCAATGTCCGGGTGCCCAAGGCGAAGATCACCGCATCGGCGCCCACCAGGAAGCGCCCATAGCCGTCGGCCCGAACCGGATCGAAGGCCGTCACGTTCACCTTGCCCGCCACATCCGCCAGGCGCGCGGCCAGCCGGGTCTGCGCGGTCACCGCCAGACGCAGGGCCAGTAGCCGATCCACGATCAGCCGTCCGACCGATCCGGTCGCGCCCAGCACGGCAATGCGGGCGGGTGGGGAAAGCATGTCCGTCACGGCCGATCGTCCCCGGTCTGCAATCGCCGCCGTCCGTCGTGGAGCGATAGCCCCCCGCAAGACGGCGCGCCCGCGCCTTCGCTGATGGTCGAGCGGAAGAAGTCGCCGTCCCAGGTCACGCTGGTCACCACCGGGCAGCCTCGGCCGTTGGGCACCATCGACGCGCGGATCTCGCGCCCCGGTTCGGACCGGACGGTGTCGAACCCGGCCCAGGGCCGGGCGCGGAAGGCGGCCAGGATGGCCTCTGCCTCCTCGGACGA
>JBCCCB010000449.1:0-2326 GCA_039033775.1 Pseudomonadota bacterium
CCGCACACACGCGATCAAACCCAGTCGACCCCGTCCCCGGCGTCGATCATCGCCTCGATATCGGCCACCCGATCCAATCCGCCTGTGACCTCCGCGTCGAGCGCACGCTCGGCCTCCGCCACCCGCTCCACGGCGGCGCCCACCGCATCGAGCCTCTCGAACGGCACGACGACCACCCCGTCCTCATCGGCCACGATCACGTCCCCCATCTCGATCCGCTGCCCGCCCACCTGGACCGGCAACCCCACCGTCGCGGGCCCCCGCACCACCGGCGAGGCAGGCGTCAGGCCCGTGCACCAGGCAGGCAAGCCCACGGCGCGAAGCCCTTCCAGGTCCCGCAACGGACCATCTGTCACGAATCCGGCCGCGTTCCGGTTGCGGAAGAAGCCACACAGCCGGTCTCCCCCGGCGGCACAGCCCTGGTGGCCCTGGGCCGCAGCCACGACCACGTCGCCCGGCTGCACGAAACGCAAGGCTGCCAGCGACCCGAGGATATCGCCCGCCACGTTCCCGACGGTCAGCGCCGGGCCGCAAATTCGGGCCGAATTGCCGGGCAGCGGCGATACCCGGGCCGACATCGCGCCCGCGCCGAACATCGCGTCCAGGACGAAGCCGGTGGGATACCCTGACAGGGCCGCAACCTGGACGTCTGTGGGACGGCGCCAATCCTTGGCCAAGCGCAGGCGGGGCGGTTCTTCGATCATGATGGTCTCCTCCGGGGGCGGAAGATGCGCGGCGGAGGCAATGGGCGCAAACGAAAAGGGCCGCGCCAGATGACGCGGCCCCATCGCAGCCCCTTCAGGTATCGGACCCCGTCACTCGACGCCCAATTGCACCTTCACCTGGTCGATGACGACCGGGACCAAGTCCGGGTTGTCCCGAGCCCCCTCGATCGCCGTCCGAAGTCCGGTCTTGGCGATGGCGTTGAGCTCGGATTCATCGACCGCGATCAGGATCGCGTCTGCGTCGAAACCCTCGGGCGTCAGAAGCGTCGCAAGATCGGGCGTGGCGGCATCGGTTGTCTCGACGGCTGCAACGCCCGCATCGTCGGCCGGCGCGGCGTCCGGGGCGGCATCGGCAGCCGTCGGAGCCGCGTCCTCGGTCACCGCCGCCGCGTCGTCGGTGACGGTCTGGGCATCGTCGGCGATTGCCTCCACGCCATCGGCGACCTCATCGGCCGCGTTCTCGGTCACCGTCGCCGCGTCCTCGGCCAATGCGGCGGCGCCCTCCGTCGCATCCTCGACCGCCGCCGCCGTGCCTTCGGCCGCCTGCTCCGCCGTCGACTCGACAGCGGCCCCGGCCTCCTCGGTTGCCTCCTGCACGGCCGTCGCCGCCTCGTCACCGGTGGCCGAAGCGCCTTCCAACGCCTGGGCGGCTTCGTCCTGCAAGGATTGTACGGCGTCGCCAGCCTCCTGCGTCGCGCCCTCGACAAGGGCCGCGGCCCCCTCCGACCCGGATTCGACTGCCTCTCCGACGGCGGCGCCCGTCTCTTCGACGGCCGTTTCCGCGTCCTCGACCACCTCTTCCGCCGCCGTCTCCGTCGCGGGGGCCTCCGCCGGTGTTTCCTCGACGACCGCTTCGGCCTCGGGCGCGGCAGGGACATCTACCGGGGTTTCGACGACCTCGGTCCCATCGTTCAGGCGGTCGATCACGACCCAGGCAAAACCGGCCACGATCAGGACGGCCAGACCGACGATCAAGTTACGGGACATGTGCGATACTCCCCATTGGTGATTCCAATCACAATGTCAGATGACCCGTCCCCCCGCCCGCTTCAAGGCGGCTTTCGCCGGATCGGTCAGGCCCTTCCCGCTTGAAGCGGAACCCCGCCGGGGTTACTCTTCCGCCCTGTCATTCATAGTCAAAGGACCACGATCATCGCCCGCAGACCCCACAACGCGCCGCCCACGCGCGACACAGGACCCAGAGTCAACGACAACATCCGCGCCGTCGAGATTCGCCTGATCGGCGCCGACGGCGAAAATGTCGGCGTCGTCAGCCCCGCCCGCGCCCGCCAGATGGCGGAAGACGCGGGCCTGGACCTCGTCGAGATCAGCCCCAACGCCAATCCGCCGGTCTGCAAGATCATGGATTTCGGCAAGTTCAAATACGAACAGCAGAAAAAGGAATCCGAGGCGCGGAAGAAGCAGAAGATCATCGAGGTCAAAGAGGTGAAGTTCCGCCCTAACACCGACACCCACGACTACGATGTGAAGATGCGCAACGTGACCAAGTTCCTTGGCAATGGTGACAAGGTGAAGGTGACCCTGCGGTTCCGCGGTCGCGAGATGGCGCACCAGGATCTGGGACGCCGCCTGCTGGAGCG
>JBCCCB010000450.1:0-2316 GCA_039033775.1 Pseudomonadota bacterium
CTGCCTGGACCGTGGCCGAGGACGGCCTGTCCATCGACATGGAATTGCGCGAGGGCGTCGTCTTCCATGACGGCACGCCCTTCGATGCCGAGGCCGTGGCCGCCAATATCGAGCGGTCCCAAACCCTGGAGGAGAGCCGGCGGAAGTCGGAACTGGCCTCGATCACGTCCACCGAGGTCACTGGCCCCCATGCGCTCAAGATCAACCTGGCCCAACCGGACGCAACCGTCATGGCACAATTCGCGGACCGTGCGGGCATGATGATGTCGCCGACGGCCGCGGCCGAGGCCGGCGCCGATTTCGGGCTGAACCCCGTCTGCTCCGGTCCCTTCTCCTTCGGCGAGCGGGTGGCCCAGGATCGCATCGTCCTGGAGCGGTTCCCGGACTATTGGAACGCCGAGGCCATCGCCTTCGACAGCGTGACGTTCCTGCCGATCCCGGACACGACCGTGCGGCTGGCGAACCTGCAATCGGGCGATATCGACATGCTGGAACGGCTCGCCGCCACCGATGTGACCCAAGCCGAAGCCGATGCGGGGATCCAGGTCATGAGCGCCGTGTCGCTCGGCTATCAGGGGATCACCTTCAACGTCGGCAATGGTGAGAACGCAGAGACGCCCTGGGGCCAGGACAAGCGCCTGCGCCAGGCGTTCAGCTACGCCATGGACCGCGACGCCATCAATCAGGTCGTGTTCGAGGGCGTCCACGCGACGGGCAACCAGTCCTTTCCGCCGACCTCGCCGTGGTACAATTCCGAGTTCCCGGTCGAGGCGCGGGACGTGGAGCGAGCGCGTGAGCTTCTGGCCGAGGCCGGTTATCCCGACGGGATCGACCTGACCGTGCAGGTGCCCAACACGACGGAACCCCTGCGCCTGATGCAGGTGGTGCAATCCATGGCGGCCGAGGCGGGCATCCGCATCGAGATCGTGTCGAAGGAATTCGCCACCCTGCTCTCGGACCAATCGGCGGGCGACTACCAGGCGAGCCAGATCGGCTGGTCCGGCCGCGTGGACCCGGATGGCAACATCCACCAATTCGTCACCACGGATGGCGGGATCAACGACAGCGGCTTCTCCAATCCGGATGTCGACGCGGCCTTGAACGCCGCGCGGGTGGCCGCTGGTACCGAGGCGCGCAAAGCCGAATACGACGCGGCCCGTGCGATCCTGATCGACGAGGCGCCGTTGGTCTATCTCTATCACGTGAGCTGGATTTGGGCGCTGGACGACGGAATCGAAGGCTTCGTGCCCTATCCGGACGGCATGATCCGCCTGGAAGGCGTGACCAAGTCCGAGTGACGTCATCGGCCCGCCCCCCGGTCGGGGGCGGGGCCTTTCAAGAAAGGGCGACATGCTCGCATTCTTCGTCAGACGGGTGATGATCGCGCTGCCGACGGTGGTGCTGATCTCGATCTTCGTGTTCGCGCTCCAGCACCTGTTGCCGGGCGATCCGCTTCTGGTGTTGGCGGGCGAGGAGCGGGATCCGCAGGTCTTGGAGGCCCTGCGCGAGAAGTACCGCCTGAACGACCCGATCCCGGTACAATACCTCGCCTGGGTCGGGAACGCGCTTCAGGGCGATCTGGGAACCTCGTTCCGCACAAATCAACCGGTCACCGAACTCATCGCCGAGAAGCTCCCGGTAACGCTGCAATTGGCGATCATGTCCCTGATCTTCGCCATCGCCATCGGCATCCCCGCGGGAATCCTGTCGGCCTATCGCAAGGGCACCATAACCGATTGGATGGCCAACGTGGTGGCCCTCTCGGGCCTGTCGATCCCGAACTTCTGGCTGGGTATCATGCTGATCCTATTGGTCTCGGTGAAATGGCAACTCCTGCCCGCTTCGGGCTACGTGCCGCCGGGCGACGATTTCTGGCTATCGATGAAGACCATGCTCATGCCCGCCTTCGTTCTGGGCACCGCGCTGGCCGCCACGCTCATGCGCCATACGCGGTCGGCGATGTTGGGTGTGCTCACCTCGGACTACGTGCGCACCGCGCGGGCCAAAGGGTTGTCGGAACGTGTCGTGGTTCTCAAGCACGCCTTCCGCAACGCGCTCACCCCCATCGTGACGCTGACCGCGCTGCTCTTCGGCGAACTGGTCGCCGGCGCCGTCCTGACCGAGCAGATCTTCACCATCCCGGGCTTCGGAAAGCTGGTCGTCGATGCTGTCTTCAACCGCGACTACGCCGTGGTTCAAGGCATCGTCCTGGTCACTGCGGTGGGCTTCATCGTCATGAACCTGCTGGCGGACATGGCCTACATGCTCCTCAACCCCCGCCTGAGGGAGGCTTAGATGGTCGCCGCCACGGATCCC
>JBCCCB010000451.1:0-2310 GCA_039033775.1 Pseudomonadota bacterium
GGACGTCGTCGGTCTGTCTGGTGGGGAAGACCGACGTTTTTCATGTGGAGACCCCGCTGGCCGTCACGCCGGACGAGAACCAGGCCAAAAAACGCGACACCATCGCCCAACTGGTGGCCCAGGGGCGGGAGGCGATCTTCGATGCCGAGCATTTCTTCGACGGCTATGGGCGCGATCCCGGCTATGCCGAGGCCTGTCTGGCGGCGGCGCTGGAGGCGGGGGCGCGCTGGGCGGTGCTGTGCGACACCAATGGCGGCACGATGCCCGCGCGGATCGGCGAGGTGATCGCAGCGCTGGACATGCCCGGCGACCGCTTGGGCATCCATACCCATGACGATACCGGCCAGGCCGTGGCGGGCACGCTGGCCGCGCTGGATGCGGGCGTGCGGCATGTGCAGGGGACGCTCAATGGGCTGGGGGAGCGGTGCGGGAATGCCAATCTGACGACGTTGATCCCGACGCTGCTTCTGAAGGCGCCCTATAAGGACCGGCTTGAGACCGGCGTCAGCGAGGCGGGGCTGGCGGACTTGCTGAAGGTCTCGCGCCGCTTGGACGACATCCTCAACCGCGTGCCCCGGCGCGAGGCGCCCGATGTGGGCGCCTCGGCCATCGCCCATAAGGCGGGCTTGCATGCCAGCGCGATCCTGAAGGCGCCGGAGACCTATGAGCATGTCCCGCCGACTGCGGTCGGGAATGCCCGCGTCGTGCCGATGTCGAACCAGGCGGGTCTGTCGAACTTGCGCCGCCGCCTGGCCGAAGCGGGGCTGGAGGGGGACGAGGCGCAATTGCGCCGGATCCTGGACCGGGTGAAAGAGCGGGAGGATCGGGGCTACGCCTACGATTCCGCCCAGGCCAGCTTCGAGCTGATCGCGCGGGAGGAGTTGGGGCTGTTGCCGGATTTCTTCGAGGTGAAGCGGTATCGGGTGACCGTGGAGCGGCGGAAGAACAAGTATAATCAGATGATTACGCTATCCGAGGCCGTGGTCGTGGTGAAGGTGGACGGCGAGAAGAAGCTGTCGGTTTCCGAAAGCCTGGACGAGACCGGCAGCGACCGGGGGCCGGTCAATGCTCTGTCCAAGGCGTTGGCGAAGGATCTCGGCCGCTACCAGGCGCAGATCGACGATATCCGCCTGACTGATTACCGCGTGCGCATCATGCAGGGCGGGACCGAGGCCGTGACCCGTGTCATCATCGATCATGAGGACGGGGCCGGGCGGCGCTGGGCCACGGTGGGGGTCAGCCCGAACATCGTGGATGCCAGCTTCGAAGCCCTGCTCGACGCGATCCGGTGGAAGCTATGTCAGACGACATGAGCGCTTTCTTCGCCCTCCATGCCGGATTGCCGAGGCAGGGGCCCGGCCTGGCGTCGGACGTGGACTGGGCCTGCGCGGTGGCCGAGGTGCCATTGAACGGGATCCTGTGTGACGCGGCCTGCGGGCCCGGGTCCGATCTCGCGCCCCTGGCCAACGCGGCGCCCGAGGGGCGGGTGATCGGGTTCGATTTGCACATGTCCTTCGTTTGCGAAGCCGCGTTGCGGGCGAAGCCGGGGATGCGGATTGTGCGGGGCGCTCTGATCGGGCGGGATGAATTGCCGGACCCGGTCAGCTTGGGCCCGTTCGACCTGATCTGGTGCGCGGGCGCGATGTATTTCGAAGGCATCGGCCCGGTCCTGGATCATTGGCGGCCCGCGCTACGGCCCGGGGGCGCGGTCGCGTTCTCGTACCCGGTGACGACGGGCCCGCAGGACGGCGAGACGCGGCGCTTCTGGGAGGGTGGCGATTTCGGTGACGACGACGCGCTGGACGCCCAGATCGCCGAAGCCGGCTGGGGCGTGGCGGGCCGGGGCCGGGTGTCGCCCGAGGGATGGGCTGCCTATCACGAACCTTTGGTTGCCAAGGCTCAGCGGCTGCTTGAGGTCGACGCGCCCGATCTGCGCTTGGTCGCCGAAGAGGCGATCAAGGAGGCCGAGGATTACCGGCGCCTGCGGGACCGCGTGGGCTACGCGCTGCGGGTCGTCCGGCCCGCATGAGCGTCGATGCCGACATCGCCGCCTGCGCCGATCTGGTCCAGCGGGGCGATCCGGCGCGCTTTCGGGCGGTGATGGCGGCGCCTTTGGGGCTGCGGCGGATGCTGTTCCCGCTCTATGCGTTCAATATCGAGGTGGCCCGCGCGCCCTGGGTCACGCAGGAGCCGATGATCGCCGAGATGCGGCTGCAATGGTGGCGCGACGCCCTGGAGGAGATCGGGGCCGGCGGTGCCGTCCGGCGGCATGAAGTCGTGACGCCGCTGGCGCAGATTCTGGATGGCAAA
>JBCCCB010000452.1:0-2283 GCA_039033775.1 Pseudomonadota bacterium
GACGGCCCTGCCCGGCGCCGTGATTTATTCCGTCGGCAAGGCAGCGCAGGCCCTGCTCCGCCGCCAGCCGCGCGTGGCGGCGGCCATCCTGACGGGCAGCCTCGGCATCGCGCCCCCGCGCGATGTGACCGACCGACTGGCCCCCGGCAGCTTCTAGGGCGTGTCGCGTTCAATCGAATTCACCGGACAGTCTGAACGCGTTGTGCGATGCGAACGCTGCCTCAGCCTGTCCGGTGAATACCGGAATCCGGTCAAACGCGGGACGCTCTAAACCGGCGGGTCGATCTTCAGCTCCACATCCGCCAGACCCTCGACCGACCCGACCAGCCGGTCCCCAGGCCGCACCGGCCCGACACCGGCGGGCGTGCCGGTCATGATCACGTCGCCGGGCCGCAGGTGATAGAGCCGCGACAGATCGGCCAATATCGCCGCGCAATCATGGATCATCTCGGCCAGGGTCGCGTCCTGCCGGACCTCGCCATTGACCCGCAACGATATCCGCTGCCCGCCCACGTCGCCGAAGGTCTCTGCCCGGGTCAACGGGCCCAGCACGGCCGAGCCCTCGACGTCCTTGCCCACATCCCAGGGCCGCCGCTTGTCCTTCGCGACCGCCTGCAAATCGCGCCGCGTCATGTCCAAGCCGCAACCGTAGCCGAAGATCGCGCTCGGGGCCGCCTCGCGGGACACTCGAAAGGCGGGCGCGCCGATGGCGATCACGAACTCCATCTCGTGGTGATAATCCTCGGTTCCGGGCGGATAGGGCACCGCCGACCCCGACAGGGCGACCGAGAACGGCGACTTGGTGAAGTAGAACGGCGCCTCCCGATCGACCTCGTTGCCCATCTCGGCGGCATGGGCGGCGTAGTTCCGGCCGACGCAGAAGAGGCGCGCGACCGGATAGCCCCCGCCGCCCTCGATCGGCAGGATCGGCAGGGCGGGCGGATCGAAGACGGGGGTCATGGCGCGGCCCCCGCCAAAGCGCGCACCTTATCGAGCGTGCCCGCCGCCACCGCCACGCCGGCCTCGGCCGCCCGCGCCTGGGCGGCGCGGCGTCCGTCGCCGGGCAGGCGCGCGCCCGATTGCGCCCGGATCGCGCCCGTCAGGTCGGCCATCCGCTGGGTGAAGGCATCGCCCGTGGCCGCCGGATCCATCGCCAGGAAGAACTGTCCCGTCGCCGGTGGCCCGCCTGCCTTGCCCGAGAACGGGCTGGCATCCTTGCCCAGCACGGCGCCCGTCATCGCCGCCGCCATCACCTCGACGATCAGGGACAGGCCCACGCCCTTGTAGCCCCCCGCCGGCGCCATCGAGCCCGTCAGCGCCACCTCCGGATCGGTCGTCGGCTGCCCCTCCGGATCCAATCCCCAGCCTTCGGGGATCGGCCGCCCCTCGCGCGCATGCTTCATGATTTCGGACTTGGCGATGACGCTGGCCGATTGGTCGATCAGCAGCCCGCCTTCGGGCGTGGCCAACGCGATGGGATTGGTTCCCACCACCGGCGTCGCGCCACCCGACGGCGCGATGGACGCGGGCGCGTTGGTGAACCCGATCCCCAGCATCCCGGTCTCGGCCAGGGTCTGCACATGCACGCCCAGCACACCGCAATTGTAGCTGTTCCGGATCGCCAGGGCCGCCACGCCGTTGGTCCGCGCCGCCTCGACCAGGGGCCCGAACCCGGCGGCGATGGCCGGGTGGGCGAAGCCGTTACCGGCATCCACGCGGACCACGCCCGGGCGGGGCGTCGTCACCGCCGGGACCGCGTCGCCGGCGACCTTTCCGCAGCGCACATGCTCGCAATAGATCGGCACATAGGCCAGGCCGTGGGACGCGACGCCCATGGCTTCGGTCACTGCCGTGGCGCGGGCCAGGGGGCGGGCGTTCCCGGGCGTGGTGCCCGCCGCCGTCAGCGCGTCGAAGGCCAGGGTTTCGATGGCCTCGGTCGTCAGGGTTTCCATCGTCATGCGGTTTCCTTCAATCGTTGTCCGTCCGGCCCGCGCCCGCGCCACCGTCCTGACCCAGATGCGCCGGCGCATAGGTCCGCTGGGCAAGGGCCGTCAGCGCCGCCAGCGCGCCTTCCGGCAACGCGCGGGGCGGCACGCGCAGCAGTTTCACCCCACTGCGCAGGTTGCCGGGCCGCGCACGGATCAGGCCTTCGGGAACCTCGCCATCCAACCAGACCTCGCGGTGGCCCAGAAACCCGCGTCCGCCAGCCCAAGCCAGCATGAGTGACTGGTGCCGCGCGATACGGGCCAGGGCCGGCAGCAGGAGGATCGCGCCCATCAAGAC
>JBCCCB010000453.1:0-2243 GCA_039033775.1 Pseudomonadota bacterium
AAGACACATGGCGAAGAAAATGCTGATCGACGCCACCCACCCGGAGGAAACCCGGGTCGTGGTGGCAGATGGAAACAAAGTCGAGGAATTTGACTTCGAGAGCCTGAACAAGCGCCAGCTTGCGGGCAACATCTACCTGGCCAAGGTGACGCGCGTGGAGCCGTCGCTTCAGGCGGCCTTCGTGGAATACGGCGGCAACCGGCATGGCTTCCTGGCCTTCCCGGAGATCCACCCCGACTACTACCAGATCCCCAAGGCCGACCGCGACGCGATCCTGGCCGAGGAACGGGCCTATGCCGAGGCCCAGGCCGCCGCCGACGAGGCCGCCGACACGAAGGACGCGGAGGCTCGCGAGGCTGTCGCGGAAGACGACGAGGCCGAGGACGGGGAAGAGAAGCCCAAGAAGTCGCGGAGCCGGTCGCGCACCCGGTCCCGGTCCAAGAAGAAGGCGGCCGAGGGCGAAGCGCCCGCCGAGGAGGGCGCACGGGAGGGTGCGACCGAGGAGGCATCGGCCGAGGCCGCAGCCGATCCGCGTCCGGCGGAGGACGAGGTGGCGGAGATCCAGGACGCGGCGCGCGCGCCCGGGGACGGCAAGGCGGACGACACCACCATCGCCGAGAGCGCGGGTCTGGAAGACGAGGAAGTGTCGTCCGACACCGTCGAGGACCGCGGCCCCGAGGAGGCGACCGTGGCTGAGCCCGTGGAGCCCAAGGGCATGGAGACCGTCGAGCTGCCGCAGGACGACGACGCGCCCGAGGACCTCCCCGTGGCGGAGGAGGCGCCCGCGCCGCGCAAGAGCCGGTCGCGCAGCCGCTCGCGGTCGAAGAAGTCGGACGCGCCTGCGACCGACGGCGCCGAGGACGACGCCACGACCGTCGAGACCGTGGCCGATGACGACACCCAGGAGGACGTCCGTCCGGCCCGGCCCCCGCGCCCCCGCGCGCGGAAGTACAAGATCCAGGAGGTCATCAAGGTCCGCCAGATCATGCTGGTGCAGGTCGTCAAGGAGGAGCGGGGCAACAAGGGCGCCGCGCTGACCACTTATCTGAGCCTGGCCGGCCGCTACTGCGTGCTCATGCCCAACACGGCGCGGGGCGGCGGCATCAGCCGCAAGATCACCAACGCCGCGGACCGTAAAAAGCTCAAGGAGATCGCGGGCGAGATCGACGTGCCCCAGGGCGCGGGCCTCATCATTCGGACGGCGGGCGCCAAGCGGACGAAGACCGAGATCAAGCGCGATTACGAATACCTCCAGCGGCAATGGGAACAGGTGCGCGAGCTGACGCTCAAGTCCATCGCGCCGGCGCCGATCTACGAGGAGGGGAACCTCGTCCACCGCTCGATCCGCGACTACTACAACCGCGACATCGACGAGGTCATCGTCGATGGCGAGGCCGGGTTCCGCCAGGCCCGCGACTACATGAAGCTGATCATGCCGTCGCATGCGAAGAACGTGAAGATGCACGAAGGCGCCCAGCCGCTCTTCGCCAAACACGGGGTCGAGACCTACCTGAACTCCATGTTCAACCCGACGGTGCAGCTCAAGTCGGGGGGTTACATCGTCATCGGCATCACCGAGGCGTTGGTGGCCGTGGACGTGAACTCCGGCAAGGCGACCAAGGAAGGCTCCATCGAGGAGACCGCGCTGAAGACCAACCTGGAGGCTGCAGACGAGGTGGCCCGCCAAGCGAAGCTGCGCGACCTGGCGGGCCTGATCGTCATCGCCCCGTCTGACGACCCGCATTGCCGGGATCGACATGCCGAACCCGGTCGGTCTGGCAGCAGGGTTTGACAAGAACGCGACGGCTATCGCGCCGCTCATGCAAGCCGGTTTCGGCTTTCTGGAAGTGGGTGCGGCGACGCCGTTGCCTCAACCCGGGAATGCGCGACCGCGTCTGTTCCGGCTGGTCCGCGACCGTGCTGCGATCAATCGGTTCGGCTTCAACAATGACGGGATCGAAGCGATTGCCGATCGCATCGCCAACCGGCCCGAGGGCATTCCAGTCGGGCTGAACATCGGGGCCAACAAGGACAGCGCCGACCGCGCGGCGGATTTCGCGCGCGTCATGCAGGTTTCGCGCACGCTGGTTGATTTTGCGACGGTCAACGTCTCGTCGCCCAACACCGAAAAGCTGCGAGACCTGCAGGGGGCCGAGGCGCTGCGTGCTTTGCTTGCAGGTGTTCTCTGCAGGACGGTACGGCCGTGCGCGAGATTTACGGCGACAAGGAAATCCGTGAGCGCC
>JBCCCB010000454.1:0-2237 GCA_039033775.1 Pseudomonadota bacterium
CGGGCCTGCATTTCCTTCTGGTCGACCGCATCGTCCCGGCCTCGCAGCAGGCCTATATCGAATGGTGGGAAGGTCCGGTGAATACGGGCGACCAACTCTGGCTGCGCGGCTCCGACAGCATCGTCAGCGTCGGCGAACCTTCGGGCGACGGCCGCAGCCTGGGCGATCTCAGCATCTATCGCCGCGATGCCAGCGGCCGCCTGGTGTCCCGCATCGACGCCGACCGCGCGACCTATGACGGCACCGGCTGGACCCTGAGCGGGGTCGAGGAACAGCTTTTCGAAGGCGGCACCCAGGTCATGCTGCACGACACGCTGCCCTGGCCCGACGGGCCCGAACCCGCGACGATCGGCATGCTGCAACGGCCGCCCGAACGCCTGTCCGCCGACCTGATGACCGGCCTCCTGACCGAAGCGTGGAGCGGGGCGACCGAAACGGCCACATACCAGACGGAACTGGCCAACCGCTACGCCGCGCCCCTCGCCTCGCTGGTTATGCTGCTGCTGGCCAGCCCCGCCATGCGCCGCCAGGGCCGCTCATCCGCCGCCTTGATCGGCGGCTTCGTCGGCCTGTCGCTGGGCCTGACGTTCGTCGTCGCCGGCGGCATCCTGACCGCGCTGGGCCGCGCGGGGCTGCTGGCCCCGCAGGTCGCGGCCTGGCTGCCGGTCCTTGCCTTCGCGGCCATGGGCCTCATCCTGCTGCGCCGAACCGAGACCTGAGGGAGCCCCATGCGCATCTGGATCGACGCCGACACCGCCCTGGGCCGCCCCACCTTCTTCGGCCTGACCCCGTTGGAGCGCATCCTGCGCGCCGTGCGCCGTCTGGGCGATGCTGTGACGGACGTCACCGTGTCCGCCAGCCAGACCGTCGATCTCCCCAAGGGCACGCGCCTGGACATCACCGACGCCCCGGCAGGCACCCGCCTGGCCACCTACCAGACCGCCCATCCCGGGCCGGTCCTGGCCATCGACGGCGCGGCCCTCATCGACAGCCGCCTGTTGCCCCTCCTGGTCGATCGTACCGAGCCCGTCGCGATCCAGACCAGCGACCCCGCCTGGCCCACCGCCATCCTGCGCCTGGACGGCCAGACACCCCCGCCGGACGCCGCCACCCTGACCGATGCCGCCCAGAGCATGATCGCCGACGGCACGCTCGCCCCCCTGCCGCTCGACGCCCTCCCGGCCTTCGTCACCAAGCTGCGCCGCGACGTCCCCTTCACCCTGCAAGCCATGCCCGACGCGGCCGCCCGCGACGCCCTGGAACGCGACCAATTCTGGCGCAATTACAAGGGCTCCACCGATTTCCTGACCCGCTGGGTCTTCCCGCCCTTCGTCTGGCCCGCCACCCGCTTCTGTGCCCGCAACCGCATCCATCCCAACACGGTCACCATCGCCAGCATCGTGCTCTGCATCGCCGCCATCCCCCTCTTCGCGGCGGGCATGTGGATCCCCGGCCTGATCGCCGCCTATGCGATGATGATCCTCGACAGCGTCGACGGCAAACTCGCCCGCCTGACGATGACGGATTCGAAAATCGGCGACGTCCTCGACCACGGCACCGACATCGTCCACCCGCCGTTTTGGTACATCGCCTGGGCCATCGGCCTGGGCGCCACCGGCCTGGACCACCCGCTCGCCACCGCCGCCCTCTGGCTCTTCGCCTTCTATATCGGCGACCGCCTCGTCCTGATGGTCGCCAAATGGCACTTCCGCCGCGGCCTTCATGCGGTCACCGAATTCGACGGCTCCGTCCGCACCTGGATCGCCCGCCGCAACGTCAACGTCGCCATCTTCACCCTGGGCCTCGCCCTCGGCCTGGGCGCGGGCGCCTTCATCGCCGTCACCATCTGGCAAGGCGTCACCATGGCCTGGCACGCCGCCCGAACCGCCTGGCTCTGGCCCGCATCCCGTCACGCCGCCCCCGCCGATTGAAACAAAGCGGGTCGATTTGAAACACTCGGCCGCGCACCCGCCGGACTGCGACACCCAAACCCTTGCAGGCCTCGCCGCCATGGGCCATCTGACCCGTTATCACACGAGATATCTGAGGCCGCCGATGTTCATGAACACATGGAAGGGCCGCAGCTTCGATCTGGGCCGCATGACCCTGCGCGAGCTGACCGCCGCCTACTTCACCTACTACGCCATCCAGGCCTACCTGGCCCTGGGCATCGCAGCCACATTGGCCGCGCTCTGGCTGGCCACCTCCGCCCTGGCCATCATCGCCTCGGTCGTCGC
>JBCCCB010000455.1:0-2231 GCA_039033775.1 Pseudomonadota bacterium
GAGTTGATCAGGCCGATATTCGGGCCTTCCGGCGTCTCGATCGGGCACATCCGGCCGTAATGGGTCGGGTGCACGTCGCGCACCTCGAAGCCGGCACGTTCGCGCGTCAGGCCGCCCGGCCCGAGGGCCGAGAGGCGGCGCTTATGCGTCACCTCGGAGAGCGGGTTGGTCTGGTCCATGAACTGGCTGAGCTGCGAAGAGCCGAAGAACTCCCGCACCGCGGCCGCGGCGGGCTTCGCGTTGATCAAGTCCTGGGGCATGACCGTGTCGATTTCGACCGAGGACATGCGCTCCTTGATCGCGCGCTCCATCCGCAGGAGGCCGACGCGGTACTGGTTCTCCATCAATTCGCCCACGGAGCGGACGCGGCGGTTGCCCAGATGGTCGATATCGTCAATGTCGCCCTTGCCATCGCGCAACTCGACCAAGGCCTTGATGCAGGCCACGATGTCGGCGTCGCGCAAGGTACGAACGGTGTCTTCGGCATCGAGATCCAGGCGCATGTTCATCTTGACCCGGCCCACGGCCGACAGGTCATAACGCTCGCTGTCGCGGAACAACTGATCGAACAGGGTCTGTGCGGCGTCGACGGTGGGCGGCTCGCCCGGGCGCATCACGCGGTAAATGTCCATCAGCGCGGTGTCGCGGCCCATGTTCTTGTCGGCCGCCATGGTGTTGCGCATGTACGGGCCGACATTGACGTTGTCGATGTCGAGGATCGGCAGATCCTCGATCCCGGCATCCAGCAGCTCCTTCAAGGTGCCGCCCGACACCTCGCCCTGCTTGTCGATCTCCCAGGTCAGCTCGTCACCGGCCTCCACGAAGATCGCGCCGTTGGATTCGTCGATGATGTCGCGGGCGGCGAACTTGCCGACCACCGCGTCGAAGGGCACGAGGATCTCGGTCGTCTTGCCCTCCTCGCGCAGCTTCTTGACCTGGCGCGGGGTGACCTTCTTGCCGGCCTCCAACACGACCTCGCCGCTATCGGCGTCGATCACGTCCATGGCCGGGCGCGAGCCGGAATACCGCTCGGGGAAGAATTTGGTGGCCCAGCCTTCGCCCTTGCGATGCGAATAGGTCACCGTGTTGTAATAGGTGTTCATGATCGCTTCCTGGTCCATGCCGAGCGCATAGAGCAGGGTCGTCACCGGCAGTTTCCGGCGACGGTCGATACGGCAGAACACCAGGTCCTTGGCGTCGAACTCGAAGTCCAGCCAGGAGCCGCGATAGGGGATGATCCGGCAGGCGAAGAGCAGCTTGCCCGAGCTGTGCGTCTTGCCTTTGTCATGGTCGAAGAAGACGCCGGGCGAGCGGTGCATCTGGGAGACGATCACCCGCTCAGTCCCGTTCACGATGAACGTGCCGTTCTTGGTCATCAGGGGCATGTCGCCCATGAAGACGTCCTGTTCCTTGATGTCCTTGACCGACTTGGCGCCGGTATCGTCGTCGATATCCATGACAATCAGGCGCAGCGTGACCTTCAGCGGCGCGCTGTAGGTCATGTCGCGCTGCTGGCATTCCTCGACGTCGTATTTCGGCTCTTCGAGCTCGTACTTGACGAATTCGAGGGTCGCCGTCTCGTTGAAGTCCTTGATCGGGAAGACAGACTGGAAGGTGCCCATCAGGCCCTCGCCTTCTTGGGGGACCTCCTGGTCGCCAGACTTCAGAAACAGATCGTAGGAGGATTTCTGAACCTCGATGAGGTTCGGCATCTGAAGGACTTCCTCCAGCTTGCCATAATACCGACGGATACGCTTGGAAGACGCTTGCGTCTGAGCCATGTGATGGTCTCTTTCTCTCGGTTTCGCGCCATGTCGTCCGTCGGGCACCGGACGCATGGCCTGCGAAGGGGTCTAAGGGGGAACCATCTGGCGCGCCGTCCCACGGGCTCGCCTTCGTTCCGTCCTCCTGACCTGGGAAGATGCCCGCTGGGGCAGCTTGCCGGGACAGGAATGGGTGGGACCGGATTGGACCGGACCCACCCTTATTCATTCGGTCGGCGTGGTGGGTTTTCACCCACCCTACCGGTTGCCATCCACCCTCTCCGGTCGGGTGGGTGACGACCCACCGATTACTTGAGTTCGACCTCGGCGCCAGCGGCTTCCAGCTTGCCCTTGATTTCCTCGGCCTCGGCCTTGTCGACGCCTTCCTTGACGGCCTTGCCGTTGTTCTTGGACAAGCGCGACAATGTCGCAACCGTGAGCAGCGCCGTGGCCGCGTCCAAGCCCGAC
>JBCCCB010000456.1:0-2219 GCA_039033775.1 Pseudomonadota bacterium
GAGCGCGCCGCGCAGCAGCGAGCGCGCCAGCAGTCCCAGCAGCTTGACGCGCATCTTGGCGCCCTCGGGGCGCTCCACCATGACGGCCTCGCCGCCCGTGCGGCCGGCCAGGAAGGCTTCGCCCGGGGCAACAACGCTGCAATCCTCGGCGCGCAGACCGATGACAGCGTCCTTCACGGTGTGTCCGCCCCCGGTCGCCACCCGGTCGTCACCAATCACAAACGTGCCGCCCTCCAGCGCGCCATGTGCGACGTTCATCGGCGGCGAGCCGATGAATTGCGCCGTGAACAGGTTCGCCGGGTCTTCATAGATCGACCGGGGTTCAGCCAGTTGTTGCAGCTTGCCGCCTTCCAACAGTGCCACGCGGTGGGCCAGCGTCATCGCCTCGACCTGATCGTGGGTGACATAGATCGTGGTGATCCCCAACTCGTGCTGCATGTGCTTCAACTCGGCCCGCATATGGCCGCGCAGCTTGGCGTCGAGGTTCGACAGCGGCTCGTCCATCAGAAATACCGCAGGACGGCGCACCATGGCACGGGCCAGCGCCACGCGCTGGCGTTGCCCACCGGACAACTCACGCGGATAGCGCTCCAGCAACTGGTCCAACTGCACCTGTGCCGCGACATCGCGCACCTGCGCCTCGCGGTCGGTGCGGTTGATCTTGCGGATCTTCAGCGGATAGCCAATGTTCTCGGCCACTGTCTTGTGCGGATAAAGCGCGTAAGACTGGAACACCATCGCGACATCGCGGTTCTTGGGCAGTTCCTCGGTCACGTCGCGGCCCGAGATGGTGATCGAGCCTTCGCTGACCGTCTCCAACCCCGCGATCATCCGCAGCGCGGTCGACTTGCCCGAACCCGACGCCCCAAGCAGCACCAGAAACTCGCCATCCTGCACTTCCAGCGACAGGTCATGCAGCACTTTCACATTGCCGAAGCTTTTCGATATGTTGTCGAGAACAACCGTCATGTCTTAGCCCTTCACGGCGCCCAGCAGCAGGCCCTTGGAGATGTAGCGTTGCAGGATAATGGCGAGGATTATGACCGGGATGATCATCACGATGATCACGACCGACATCGACCACCAAAGGATGCCGCGCTCGCCCGCATTCATCGCGGCGACAAGGATCGGCATGGTCTGCGCCTGTGACGTCGACAGGAACAGGGCCAGCAGGTACTCGTTCCAACTCAGGATCATCACCAGCAGCGTGGTCGCGGCCAGACCGGTGCGCGAGAGTGGCAGGACGATGTCCCAGAACACCGTCAGGCGGGTGGCCCCGTCCAGCTGCGCGCTTTCTTCCAGATCGTACGGGATCGAGCGGAAAAAGTCATACATCAGCCAGATCACGATTGGCAGGTTGATGACGGTATAGGTCAGGATAATCGCAAGATGCGTGTCGAGCAGGCGCACTTGCTGGAACATCAGATAGATCGGTACGACCACCACAATGGGCGCCAGAATACGCTGCGAGATCATCCAGAACAGAATGTCCCCGTTCGACAGCCGCGCCTTGAAGTGGCGGCCCAGCGCCATCGCAAGGAACACGAACACGGCCACGCCACTGGCACAGGCCAACCGCCAGTCAACGCCAAACCGACCAACGGCAAAGAACGCCGCGATCATCACCAGTACGAACATCAGCACGACGCCAAAGCGCGGGCGATACTCGAACCGGGCCAGCGCATAAGCCGCCATTGAGCCAATCAGCACACTCGCCGCCGTCGACGACAGCGCGATAATGAGCGAGTTCATGTAAGCCCGCATCGTGTCTGCGATGTCGAAGACGAAGAGCTCCTTCCACGCATGCAAGCTTGGCTGAAAGTCGATGAAGGGCAGGTAAACCGGCCCGCCGTTCACATCGCTGGCCGTCTTGAAGCTGGTGATGAAGACCCAATAGATCGGGAACAGCACAAACGCGGTCCAGAACAGCAGGATCGAATAGACGATGACCTTGGTGCCTGGCGCCATCTCGCGGATCGAGGGCGGCTCGAACAGGCGCTGCATGACGGTCCGGCTCATCCGCGGATCCTCTTCAGCACGACAAGGTTGAAGAAGCTGACGCAGGTCACCACCGTCACGAAGAGCAGCAGATAGGCGACCGCCGCCGATTGCCCCAGATCGAGCGAGCGCCACGCGAAAAGCGAATGCAGCGTCATCGATTCCGTCGCAATTCCCGGCCCGCCCGAGGTCATGATGTTCGGCAGGTCGACGATCTTGAA
>JBCCCB010000457.1:0-2208 GCA_039033775.1 Pseudomonadota bacterium
CAGGTGCCCCAGCTTGATCAGGGCGACTATTCGGATGGGGTCTACATGCCCCTGGGCTTCGGCACACCCTTCACCCAGAGCTACGCCGAGCTAACCCAGCAGCCCCCGGCACAAAGCCCGCTCGGGCGAGGCCAGCGAGACCTTGATCTCGTCGAACACCTTTTGGGGGGCGACGGGGTTGAACGGATTGTTGGTGAGTTCCTGGTTCATTGGATGACCTTTCCAGGTTCAGCGCATTTGAAGCGAAAGGCCGAGGCCTTTCCGAAGAGCGTGTAGGTAGAGGCGGTGGATGCAACGGCGGTGTCGGAGGAACAGATCAATGCCGCTATGTCATTGCCTGATACGGACAAGTCGTCGCTTACGAGGATCGTCCCTTCGAGAGGGGCGTTGTCGCTTGCCAGAATGACTTCGACTGCCGGGCCTTCAGCAAACATTACAGTCCCTGCTAAAAAGCCGGCTGCTCCGGTCAGAAGAGGCAGAGCGACAACACTTATCTGTCGAGCGATTGTCACTCGCTCTCTTCCTCCGCATCCAGGAGTTCCATGTTCAGGCCGAGGCCGCGGACTTCCTTGACGAGCACGTTGAAGCTCTCGGGAACGCCCGCCTCGAAGTTGTCCTCGCCCTTGACGATGCTCTCATAGACCTTCGTCCGGCCGGCCACGTCGTCGGACTTGACCGTCAGCATCTCTTGCAAGGTGTAGGCCGCGCCGTAGGCTTCGAGCGCCCAGACCTCCATCTCACCGAAGCGCTGGCCGCCGAACTGGGCCTTCCCGCCCAGGGGCTGCTGGGTGACCAGGGAGTACGGACCGGTGGAGCGCGCGTGGATCTTGTCGTCCACCAGGTGGTGCAGCTTCAGCAGGTACTTGATGCCCACGGTCACCTGGCGCGAGAACTTCTCGCCCGTGCGGCCGTCGAACAGATCGCTCTGCCCCGACGTGTCGAACCCGGCCCGGGTCAGCGCGTCGTTCACGTCGCCTTCCTTCGCGCCGTCGAAGACGGGGGTCGCGATGGGGACGCCGTTGGTGACGTTGCCGGCCGCTTCCAGGAGGTCGTCCTGATCCATGGAGGCGAGCCAATCCTCATAGGCTTCTTCGCCATAGGCGATCTTCATGGCGTCGCGAACGGGCGTCAGGTCGCCGGAGCGCCGGTACTCGTCCAGCGCGTCGTCGATCTGGATGCCCAGACCGCGCGCGGCCCAGCCCATATGCGTCTCCAGGATCTGGCCCACATTCATGCGCGAGGGCACGCCGAGCG
The DNA here is from genome assembly GCA_039033775.1 of Pseudomonadota bacterium. Classification (GTDB taxonomy): domain Bacteria; phylum Pseudomonadota; class Alphaproteobacteria; order Rhodobacterales; family Rhodobacteraceae; genus Jannaschia. The sequence continues at coordinate 1,255 of JBCCCB010000457.1, forward strand.
GGTTCAGCACGAAGTCGACCGGGGTGCCGTCGGCCAAGAAGGGCATGTCCTCCATGGGCACGACCTTCGAGATGACGCCCTTGTTGCCGTGGCGGCCGGCCATCTTGTCGCCGGGCTGAAGCTTGCGCTTCACCGCGATGAAGACCTTGACCATCTTCATCACGCCGGGCGGCAGGTCGTCGCCGCGGCGGACCTTCTCGACCTTATCCTCGAACCGGGCTTCCAGGGCCCGTTTCTGGATCTCGTATTGCTCGTTCAAGGCCTCGACCTGCTGGGCCGCCTCCTCGTCTTCGAGCGCGATCTGCCACCATTGGCCGAAGCTGAGCTGCGACAGCGCGGCCTCGTCCACGACGGTGCCGGACTTGAAGCCCTTGGGGCCTTTCACGGCCTTTTGACCTTCGATCATGCTCCGCAGGCGGGCATAGATGTTACTGTCCAGGATCTCGCGCTCGTCGTCGCGGTCGCGGGCCAGACGTTCGACCTGCTCACGCTCGATCTGCAGAGCACGCTCGTCCTTCTCGACGCCGTGGCGGTTGAAGACGCGAACTTCCACGACCGTGCCGTAATCGCCCGGCTTCACCCGCAGCGAGGTGTCGCGCACGTCCGAGGCCTTCTCCCCGAAGATGGCGCGGAGCAGCTTCTCCTCCGGCGTCATCGGCGATTCACCCTTGGGGGTGATCTTGCCCACGAGAATGTCGCCCGGCTCCACATCGGCGCCGATATAGACGATGCCCGCTTCGTCAAGGTTGCGCAGGGCTTCCTCGCCGACATTCGGGATGTCGCGGGTGATCTCCTCCGGCCCGAGCTTGGTGTCGCGGGCGGCAACTTCGAATTCCTCGATATGGATCGAGGTGAAGACGTCGTCGCGCACGATACGCTCTGAAATCAGGATCGAGTCCTCGTAGTTGTAGCCGTTCCAGGGCATGAACGCGACGACCACGTTCTTGCCAAGCG
>JBCCCB010000458.1:0-2199 GCA_039033775.1 Pseudomonadota bacterium
CCCCCATTGCCCTGATGACCGCCCTGCTGCCGGGCATGTGCGACCGCGGCTGGGGCCGGGTGGTCAACATCACCTCGCAATCGGTGAAGGCGCCGATCCCGCAGCTGGGGCTTTCCAACGCGGCGCGCACAGGGCTGACGGGCTATGTGGCGGGCACGGCACGGCAGGTGGCGCCCATGGGCGTGACGATCAACAACCTTTTGCCCGGCATCCATGCCACCGACCGCGCCGATGCACTGGATAGCGGCGTCAGCCGGGCGCAGAACATCTCGATCGAGGAAGCCCGCCAGCAGCGCGCGGGCACGATCCCGGCCCGGCGCTACGGCACGAAGGAGGAGTTCGGGCAGACCTGCGCCTTCCTCTGTTCGCAACATGCCGGGTTCATGGTCGGCCAGAACGTGCTTCTGGACGGCGGGGCGACCAACGCGACGATCTGACCGTTGGGTAAGGCGGCGGGCTGTCCAACCCTTCAGTCTTCGGCTCGCTGAAGCCCCAATTGGCGCAGGGTTGCCCCGGCCACGACGATTGCAGCGACCAGCGCGAAGAGACCGACAAGGTCGACCCCATTGCGCACCGTGACCGCGACCAGGGCCCAGACGATGGCAATGCCGTAGAGCAGCGACGCACGCAAGCGCAAGATAGCAATGCCGAGCGCTAATCCGATAGATAAGGCCACGATCGCCCAGCCCTGCGCATCAAGGGGCGGCACGCCCCAGCCGGGTGCGATCAACCCCAGCGACACCGAGGAGGCGGCCGTCAGCCACCCCGCATATAACCCGATCGGGGCGCGGAGGAGCCAGAGGTCTTTCCGAGGCGTATGGATCAGCGCGACCAACGCGCCCGCCAGCATCACCCAGATCAATATCGTCGCCCAGATCGCCGAATTGACCGCGACCGCCAGCCAGATCGCGCCCACGGCCAGACTGACGAGCAAGGGCAGGCGGGTGGCATCCCAAGCCGGATCGTCCCGCCGTTTCCAGAGACCGAAGACCGCCGAGACCGTCAGCCAGAGATAGATCACCCCCCAGATCGAGAAGGCATAGCCCGCCGGCTGCACCGGCGGATTGTCCAGCGGGACCGGGAACTGATCGGGGCGGAAGCCGCCGAAGCCGGGGGTGAAGACCGGCGAGATGGCGAAGGCCAGGGTGACGGCCAAGACAAGGAGCGCGCGAAGTATCATGGCCGGGACGCTAGCGCGAAGGCAGGCCCATCACCAGCGCCGACGACATCGCGCGCCTATGCTATGGTGCTCCATCGCCGCGCAGAAGGATATGTGCCATGACCGACCGCCCCGCCATCGTGCCCTACCTGAGCTACACGGACGCCAAGACTGCCATGACGTTTCTTGAGGCGGCCTTCGGGCTTGAGACGGTACAGGCCTATGACGATTCCGATGGCCGCCTCGTCCATGGCGAGATGCGGCACGGCAATGGCGTGATCATGCTGGGCAGCGCGACCGAGGCATCTGCCAAAGGATCGCCCGGCCTCTATCTGGTCGTGGCCGATGTGGATGCCCATTACGACCGAGCCATCGCAGCCGGTGCCGATGTGGTCTATCCGCCCGAAGACACGGCCTTCGGCACCCGCCGCTGGCGCGCCCGGGATCCGGAAGGACATGAATGGTCCTTCGGCAGCTACGCGCCGCAGACCACGGCGCCGGACTGGACCTGATCCGCCCAGCGCCTTGCAAGGCAGACTTACTCCGACCAGCTGACCCCGGTCAGATCATTGGCCTGGGTCGGCGCGTTCTCCCATAGGCCTTGGATCCCGGCATTCGCCACGCCCGTCTTGGCGAGTTGGAACAGATAGGCATTCACATGGTCATCCGCGATGATCCGCTGGGCGCGCTTCAACATTTCGGATCGCATGGCTGGATCGCTGGTCCCGGTAATCTCGACCATCAGGGCCTGGAACTCGGGATTGTCGTACTGGAAGTAGTAGTCTGGCCGGGCATAGATGTTGATATCGGCCGGCTCGGTATGGCTGACGATGGTCAGGTCGTAATCCTTGCCGCGGAACACTTGCTCCAACCATTGCGCCCATTCCAGGTTCTGGATCTCGGTCTCGATCCCCACCGCGCGCAACTGCGACGCCACGATCTCGCCGCCGCGCCGCGCATAGGCCGGGGGCGGCAGCATCAGGCGCAGGGGTTCGCCGTCATAGCCCGCCTCGGCCAAGGCGGTACGGGCGGCGTCGGGA
>JBCCCB010000459.1:0-2166 GCA_039033775.1 Pseudomonadota bacterium
ATTCGAACCCTTCACCCCATGCACAGCAGGCGAGAATTATATCCAATAGAATAGACCATGGAAGCATTGTACACACTTGGTCCTATAAAAGTCATGATGGATTAGTGAATGTTTACAACATTCACGCGATGGAGGCAGAGGGGGAGCTGGCGGCGAATCTCGGGGTCTATGCGCGCAACCGGGCGCTGATGTTGGAGGGGCTGCCCAAGGCCGGGTTCGACCGGATCGCGCCGCCGGACGGGGCGTTCTATGTCTATGCGGACGTGTCCGAGATGACCGAGGACAGTCTCGCGCTGTCGGCGGAGTTGCTGGAGGCGGGGGTGGCGGTGACGCCCGGTTTGGATTTCGATCCGGGGCGCGGGGCGGGGACGCTGCGCTTCAGCTATGCCCGCGCCACGGGAGATATCGAGACGGGGCTCGCGCGATTGCAGGATTGGTGGCGGGCGCGGTGAGGGCGCTCCTCCTGGCGCTGATCCTGGCCGGGTCGGCGGCGGCGCAGGAGGTTCGGACCGAGGCCGGCGCGCTGGGGATCGACCTGTCGTGGCGTGGGGCCCTGGACCTGACGGTGCCGTTGGATGCGCCGGTGCCGTGGCGGGTGTTCACGCTGTCGGACCCGCCGCGGCTGGTGCTCGACACGTCCGAGGTGGATTGGGACGCGCGATCGCCGAAGGCCCCGGACGGGGTGGTCCTGCGCACCGGGCGGATGGCGCCGGGCTGGACGCGGCTCGTCCTGATCCTGGAGGCGCCGGTGACCGTGGGCCGGGCCTGGCTCGACACCAGCGCTCCGGCGATCCGGGTCGAGGCGGTGCCGGGGCAGGGGGCGGACGGGCCGCTGGTGCGGCAGGGTTGGGATCTGCCGGAGGTGGCACGGGCAGCGGTGCGTCCGCGGCAGACGGGGGAGCGTCCGCTGGTGGTGGCCCTGGATCCCGGCCACGGAGGCTTCGATCCGGGGGCAGAGCGCGGCGGGATAACCGAGGCCGACCTGATGCTGCGCTTCGCGCGCGAATTGGCCGAGGTGCTGCGGCGCAACGGACACCGGGTGGTGCTGACGCGGGAGACGGATGCGTTCGTGTCCTTGCGCGGCCGGCCGGCCCTGGCCCGGGCTGCGGGGGCGGATTTGATGATCTCGCTCCATGCCGACGCCGTCGCGGGCGGCGGGGCCCAGGGCGCGACGGTCTATACGTTGGCGGACGGCCCGGCGGATGCGCTGTCGGCCGAGTTGACCCGTCGGCAGGGCGTTGGGGACCTGCTGCTGGGCGTGGACCTGCCCGAGGCGGGGGACGAGATCGCCCAGGTCCTGATCGAATTGTCGCGGACCGAGACGGCACCGCGGGCCGAGGCCCTGGCCGACGCGCTGGTGGCGGGGATCGACGCGGCGGGGATCGGTCTCCACAAGCGGCCGCGATTGTCGGCCGGGTTCACCGTGCTGAAAGCGCCGGACATCCCGGCGGTGCTGCTGGAACTGGGCTTCATGTCGTCGGAGGCGGACTTGGAAAACCTACGCTCCCCCGATTGGCGCGGGCGGATGGCGACGGCGATCCTACGCGGGATCGAAACCTGGGCCATCGACGATGCGGCCGATGCGCTGCGCGTCCGGCGATGAGCCGCGCGGCGCTTTGACGGCGACCGGGGCCATGGTTATATCGGGGCGAACCCGGAACGGCGGGATCGGCGGAGAGCAGGCGATGATGGGTAACACGATGCGGGCCGCGGGCGGCGCCGTCCTTGGGGTGTTCCAAGGCGCGGGAATGGTCGTCCTGTCGATGGTAGGTGGGGTGTTCTCGGCGGTGACGCTGGGGGTGATCGCCTTCGCGATATCGGTGGGTGCGGTCCTTTGGATGTACGGGCGCGACCTTCCGAACCACGAGCAGCTGGCCCAGTACGCGCCACCGACGATCAGCCGGATCTATTCCGGCGAAGGTCGTCTGATGGACGAATTCGCCCGCGAGCGGCGCCTCTTCGCCCCGGCCGACGAGATCCCGGACCTTGTCAAGGAGGCCTTCGTTTCGGCCGAGGACAAGAACTTCTACACCCATTCGGGCTACGACCCGCGGGCCATCGTGGCCGCCGGCGTGGATGCCGTCCGCAGCCGCGGGCAGGATGTGCGCGGGGCCTCGACGATCACCCAGCAGGTGATGAAGAACTTCCTTCTGTCCTCGGATCGGA
>JBCCCB010000460.1:0-2159 GCA_039033775.1 Pseudomonadota bacterium
CAGCGTCACGCACGTCGTGACGGTTCCCACTGCCGACGCTCGCCGGCGCGCGCCCTACCGGGTCGGACATCGAGACGGACACCGCCGTGCTTCTCCCCAAGCCCGAAGCGAACGCCACCCTCTGTCCCCAGGACGTCGAACTTGTCCCCACTTCGAGCGTCAGCCTGATGGTCCTGCCACGCAGCATCGGGGTCGCCTGATATGTGTTGCGGCCAAGAGCAAGGAGACGGCCATCGCCGCGACCCGTGCCTGTCCGGCCGAAGAGCGGCGTGGCACGGGGGCCCTCATGGACACGGACCAGATCGCATCGTGGCCAGCCCAGGCTGTCGTCTTGATCCTCGCTGCCTGCACCACGCTGCTCCGGCTGGGCGCGTCGCGACCCATCGCGACCGGTGCCATGGAATGCGGTCGCCGCGTCTCCATCACGTTTAAGGACGTGCCCGGCGGCCAAGCGCTGGGCCCGACCTCCGACATCAAGCACCGCCCAATACACTGCGCCGAAGTCGCGCCTCGCCAGCGACCGTACGTCGCCGACCAACCGGGCCGCGAGGGCCTGCTCCGCCCGGAGCCGGCGGACGACATGGCCCCGCCGGACCTCGCGCGGGCCCCGCTCGAACCATGCGCCAACCACCCGCTCCACCTCCAAGCCGTTGCGAATGAGGGCTTCCTTCTCGGCGTCGCCTACGCGACCCGGCATAGCTACGGCTGGCCCCCGGATGCCTGCGAGCGGAAGCTCATCTCCACGTCTCCGGTGAGCCGCGCCCCGCGATGGCGCGAGCACGGCGAGGACTTCCTCGGTGCACCCGCCCAGGACGAGAAGTCTATGTGTTCCCACGCGGACAACATCCAGGCGACGGGCGTCCTGGGCCATGTCGAGCTGCCCCATCACGGGGACGTCCAGCCGAAGGTGGAGCTGACCCACCGCCTGCGCTCGGAGGCCCAGGCCATGCCGGAGGCCGCGGGATGAGCCTCGTCGTCTTCGGCGCAGTCCTCCTCGCCGCCTTCCTTCACGCGGCCTGGAATGCCGCCGTGCGAAGCGGTGCCGACAAGACCACGGCCATGGCGGCTGTCGTCCTCGGGCAGGGCGCCCTCGGCGGCGTTCTCCTCCCGTTTCTGCCTCTGCCCTCCCAGGAGAGTTGGCCCTGGATCCTCTCCGGCGTCGTCCTCCATCTGGGCTATCAGATCTTCCTCGTCGCAGCCTACCGCACCGGGGAGTTGAGCGAGGTCTACCCCCTCGCACGAGGGGCGGCGCCGTTGCTCGTCGCTGGCGCATCCGTGACCGTCCTCGGCACCACGCTAAGCGGACCTGAATGGACGGGGATCATCCTGATCTCGATCGGCGTCGCCTCCGTCGTCCTCGTCCGGGCGAGCGGACGTCTATCTGCCCCGTCCCGATCGACGGTCATGGCGCTCGTCGCGAGCGTGTTCATCGCCGCCTACTCGCTCAATGACGGCCTGGGCGCGCGGCTTTCGAACGCGCCCGTGTCGTTCTTCGGGTGGCTGACACTCCTGAACGCGGTCGCGTTCTTCGCCATCTTGCCGTTCTGGCGTCCATTAACCTTCCGCGCGATACCGAGATGTCTGCCGACCATCATTCTCGGTGGCGGCGCCTCCTTCACCGCCTACGCCCTGGTCGTCTGGGCGTTCACCGAAGCGCCGATCGCCCTGGTGACCGCCCTGCGCGAGACCTCCATCCTGTTCGCCCTGGCCATCGGCGTCGGCCTGATGGGCGAACGCCTGGACCTGCGCCGCGTTGCCTCCGCCTTCCTGACACTATCTGGTGCGGTCCTTCTGAGATTGGGGCGGTCACCGTGACCGACCGCAGCTTCACCTATCTCGACGGGCCCCGGCCCACGCGCCCTGCGGGGCGAAGGACACCTCTCTCGACGAGATCGTGGCCGACGCCGCGGGCCCGCGGCGGTATCAATGCCCGGACACGGACTTCTGCACGGAGAGACGGCCATGAGCCTTAACCAGCTTCGCATCTACGAGGTGCCGCCCGGCAATCGCGGGCCGTTCCTCGACCGGTTCCGCGACCATGCGGCGCGGCTGATGCGCGACCACGGCTTCCGGATCTGCGCCATGTGGACGTCGGAGCCCGAGGATCGCGTGCGCTTCGTCTACCTCCTGGCCTGGCGCGACGAGGCCGAGATGCGCGC
>JBCCCB010000461.1:0-2122 GCA_039033775.1 Pseudomonadota bacterium
AATCTCCGGCGGCGTGACGCTCATGCCGATGGCAGGGCCGACGACCTTTAGGGTCCCGGCGCGCGGGTGGCCGTAGGTCTGGATCAGGCCCAGATGGCTGACGTGGGGGTCGGCGGCGGCTTCCAGGTGGGTCTCGAGCTCGCCGCACCAGATATCCGCGTCAAGCAGCGCCGCGATCAGGGGCCAGTTGGTTCATTTGCCGTTTCGGCGGCGATGGCGCGCCAGACGGTGTCGCGGTCGTCGAACAGGGTCGCTGGGTCGTCGAAGCGCAGCAGGTCGTCATTGCCCAGCAAGCCGACCAGGGTCTCGTAGGGGCTCATGGCGATGGCGACCCAGCCGTCTCGGGTCGGGTAGGTCCCGAAGGATGCGTCCATGCCGGGATGGCCAATGCCGGACTTCGGCCGCTGGAAGTCTTCGTTGACGTTCAGCGCCGGGCTGCGCTTGTTGCGGTTCCAGGCGAGGAAATGGGGGCTCTCGCTGCCGCGGACCCATTTGTTGTGGAAGGTCAGATTGCGGAACATGTCACCGCTGCCGGGCATTCGATCTTGATGACGTCAGCGCCCATGTCGGCCAGCAATTGGCTGGCGAAGGGATCTTGCTGCAGGTGCGAGAAGTCGAGGATCTTGACCTGGAACAGGACCTTGTCGGTCATGTCTGAGGTCCTTTCATCATCAAGACCGCCCCGTGCGGGCGCGGGTGTCGCGCCACAGATTGCGCGAAGCGGTCAGGGTCGCACCGTCGTTGTCGCCATTGGTCCGGGCAATGCGCAGATGGGCGGCGGCGGAATTGAAGGCGGGGAAGCCGTCGAAGCGGGGGCGCAGCAGCGCGTGGTTGGCGCTTGCCAGCCTGGCGCAGTGGACGTTTCGCCAGGCGTCGTTGACTTCCGGGCTTTGCCTGGCGGCGCGGGCCGGGGGTGCGGATCGTGTCGGAGAAAGTGACGGGGTCGTGGGGTCCTGGGATAGGTGACATAGCCGAAGACGAGGGATCAGGGTGATCTCGTCCCCTTGGGTTATCGCTTCGAGGGGGGGTGAAGCTCTTGTCTGCGCTGCCCTTGGGCGCGCGTGCGGCGTCGACCAGCGGGTAGTTCGGGATGCGGATGCCCGGCTCGGTGAAGCGGGTGAGAGCGCGGCAAGCGAGGTCTAGGCGGAAGATGGTCGCGTGTTAGAGGGTGCAGACATAGAGGTGCGGTGGCCGTCGAAGGCCAGGCCCAGCGCGAAGCCGCCGGTGGAGGCGATAGGCTCGAACCCGGTGCCGTAGGGGCGGTGCGGCAGATATCGCCGTCTTGGTTGCCCGCCCAGATATGGCCCTCGGGGCCGACGGCGACGCTGTCGCGATGGCTGAGCTTCGGGTCGGAGAAAATGCCGTTTAACAGGGTACGGGCGCGGCCTAGCGGCGGAATGGTCTGGTCGGCGGTCGCAAAGCGGAAGATCATGGCCGCCGCTGGCCGGTTTGGCCGTTGAAGACGTGCGGCTTGGCGCGATCGACGGCGATACCGCTGTCCATGGGGCGGTCGCTCTGGCGACCGACCTTGACGGAGCTCGGGCCCCGGCCCGCAGGCCGATCAAGGTGCCGTCAAGCGGGAACTCGGAGGGATAGACGTCGCCGCTGAGGTCGCCCTGTGCCGCCGGTCACCTGGATGTTTTCTGGGCGGACGCCAAAAGGGGCCGGGCCCTCGGGCCGGTCGGCCAAGTCGATCTGGCCAGTGCAGTGGGTGAAAGTGCCGTTGGCGACGATGTCCTCGATCAGGTTCATGGGGGGCGAGCCGATGAAGTCCGCGGCGAAGGTGTTGGCGTGATTGGCATAGATCTCGGCCGTGGTGCCCATCTGCCGCATCTTGGCCTCGTTCAGGATGACGATGCGGTCGGCCAGGGTCATGTGCGGGTAGACCGCGTAATCTTGGAACACCATGGCCAGGTCGCGGTGGCGAGCGGGCCTGGGGCGATCGGCAGCAGGCGGCAGATCGGCTCGACCCCGTAGGACACGCGGTGATCGTCGAGGAACCCGATCATCGCGTCGACGGGCGGTCGAGCTCCGTCCCGCTGCGCGGCAGCACATGCTGTGCATGTGCGAGAGCGGGGGCGAAAGACACGCTCGCCTTGCGCAGGATCTCGTTGGCCTGCCG
>JBCCCB010000462.1:0-2117 GCA_039033775.1 Pseudomonadota bacterium
CCCGGGCAGCATGAGATCGTCATTATCTTCTTCGAGCGTGGCGGACAGGCGCAGTTGCAGGCCGCCATCAGCGGGCCCGACTATCCGTTGGCCGTGCCGCTCCAGAACGCGGCCGTGCAGGCCAATGCCGGCGCCGACCGGGTCACCGGCAGCAGCGGGGACGACTCCATCGTCACCGGCGCGGGCAACGACGTCGTCTCCGGCGGCAGCGGCGAAAACACCATCAATGCGGGCACCGGCAACGACAGCGTCTTCGGCGGCAGCGGCGACGACAGCATCCTGGGCGGTGCGGGCCAGGACCGGATCGAGGGCCGCGCCGGCAGCGACACGATCCTGGGCGGCGGCGGCGCCGACACGATCACGGGCTACGATGCGATCCGGATCACCCAGGGAAACATCGCCGTCCAGGCCGATGACGGGTCCGGCGACTCCCTCGCGGGCGGCGGCGGGAGCGACCGCGTCTTCGGCGGCCGGGGCGACGACACCATCGACGGCGGGTCCGGCAATGACAGTCTGTCGGGCGGGGACGACGACGATGTGATCTCTGGCGGCTCCGGCAACGACACGATCCTCGGCGGCACCGGGGCCGACACCATCGACGACGCGTCCGGCACCAACGTCATCGCCGGCGGCGAAGGCGACGACTCAATCACCGTCCAGGGGCTCGGCGACCAAACCGTGACGGGCGGCACCGGCGACGATTTCGTCCAGGTCTTCGTCGGGTCGGGCGCCACCTCCACCATCGAGGGCGGCTCGGGCAGCGACACCCTGCTGGCCGGCGACAGCACCGACACGATCGACGGCGGCACGGGCAATGACGAGATCGACGTGGGCCGGGGCGACGACGTGGCCCGCGGCGGCGGCGGCGACGACGAGATCCGGGGCTTCGAAGGGGCCGACACCCTCCAAGGCGATGACGGCGACGACACGATCGACGGCGGCGACGGCGACGACGACGAGCTGACTGGCGGCGACGGGTTCGACGTCTTCACCGTCTCCTCCGGCGCCGACGTCATCACCGACTTCAACACCGGCGCCGGGCAGGATTTCGACGACGGCAATCAAGGCAACAATGACTTCATCGACCTGTCGCCATTCTACACCGACATCTTCGAGGCCCGGCGGGACATCCGGGACGACGGCATCCTGAACCAGTCCAATACCGGGGATGCCGATTACAGCGACAACACCGCCCTGCCCGGCTCCATCACGCTGTCGGGCGTAGCGGCGGAGGACGTGACCGAGGACAACGTCAACCTCATGTGCTTTGCCGCCGGCACCCGGATCCGCACGCCTTCGGGCGAGGTGCAGGTGGAAGACCTGGTGGAGGGCGATCTGGTCGAGACCCTGGACCACGGCGCGCAGCCCATCCGCTGGGCGGGGTCGCGAACGGTCCCGGCGCGCGGCCGGCTGGCCCCGGTGGTGATCGCGGCCGGCGCGCTCGGCAACGCGGCCGAACTGCGCGTCTCTCCGCAGCACCGAATGCTCCTGTCCGGCTGGCGGCTGGAACTGGCCTTCGGCGTGGACGGCGCGCTGGTCCCGGCCATCAATCTCGTCAACGACCGCACCATCCGACAGGTTGAGGGCGGCGCGGTCACCTATCACCACATCCTATTCGACCGGCACGAGATCGTCTTCGCCGCCGGCGCCCCCTCCGAGAGCTTCCATCCCGGCAGGCGCGGTCTCGACGGCCTGACCGGCGCCGCGCGGGACGAGATCCTGGACCTCTTCCCCGATCTGCGGGGCGCGCCGGACGGCTATGGACCTTCCGCCCGGGTCGGCCTGAAAGGGTACGAGGGGCGTCTGATCTCCAGGGACCTCCTGGCCGGCTGACACGGGACGCGGCAGGCGCGTCCCCCGTCTCCACATCGCCAGCCATCAGCGTCCACTGAGAGTGGCCGGATCAGGCCGTGGATGCCTGACCCCGGTCGTGCCGTGGTATCGCGTCATCGGGATCGGGCGAAGATTCCGTTAGGAAGGGCATAGAAAAAGCCATAGGGTGGAGAGATGCACCCGCTCTCTCTATGCCCTAGGTCATATGATTGATCCGATCCAGACGCCGGCGGATGCCGCCCGGATGATGGGCGGCGCCTTCCCCGGCCATACGATGCAGCGCA
>JBCCCB010000463.1:0-2108 GCA_039033775.1 Pseudomonadota bacterium
AGCGCGTCCAAGCAGGCGGGGGCCGCGACGAAGGCTTGGCACAGCACGTCGAGCAGGTCGGCGACCGGCGCCGCCAGGTCGATCCGCAGCGTCAGCATACCGGTCGGGCGGATCTCGGCCCCGCCGAGATACTGGTGCCAGGCGCCCGGCGATCCCAGGGTATAGCCCTTGTCGGGCCTGGCCATGCGGCGGAGGTTGGTGCAGACCGCCTCCGCGTCCACCGACGTGCCATCGGCGAAGGTCACGCCGCCCCGCAGGCAAAGGTCGAACGTCCGGCAGTCGGCGGAGATGTCCCAGCTTTCGGCCAGGTGGGGCACATGGCACCGTCCCTCCCGGCGGACGAGTGTGTCGAAGAGGGCCGTCAGGATCGACAGCATATCGGCGCCGTCGGTGCAGTCATGCGGGTCCGCCAGGTGGACGGTGGGCTGGACGATGCGGAGCGGCGTGGACATGTCCCCACGTTCCCGCATCCGATGCGCCAACCACCACCCCAATTCGCACGCGGCTGGGCCATACGGCGCCGTTGGCCGATTTCCGGGCGATGACCGCCGAAGCACGGCGCCGAAAGAGCGGAAAGCCAGTCGTTCCAGTTCTGGGACGGTCGGGGCAAATCGTAAGGACCTGAAGTCCCGCTCGACGCAATGGCCATCCGGCGCGGTGGAGCCCCGCCGCGTCCGTCAGCCGCCTGCGGCCAGGACGGTGCCGAGGGCCATGGCGACGGCGCTCATCACCGGCTCGATCACCGGTACGCCCAGCCGCCACTCCAACGCCGCGCGATGGGGCGCCATGCCCGCGCAGCCCAGGACGATGGCCTCGGCGCCGTCCCGCATCAGCGCGGCGCCGGCCTCGGCCAGGCGGTCGGGCGTGTCGGCCCCGGTGGCGCTGTCGGCAACGCTCAGGTCGACGGCGCGCTCTCCGACAACGCGGTCCAGCACCCCCATCCGGCGCATGTAGCGGCGGTGGCGCAACGCGGCGGCGGCGGAGAGGCCGATGATCCCGATCCGGTCCGCGCGGGCCAGGGCGGTCAGGACCGCGCAGTCCTGGATGCCGAAGACCGGGGCGGCTGCGATCTCACGGCAGGTCTCGAGCCCCGGATCGGAATAGCAGGCGATGACGTGGGCCGACGCGTCGCCCCGCGCCGCCACGAGCGCGGCCAGGGGGCCGATGACCGCGTCGCCGTCCCGTTGGCTCTCGATGCCGAAAGGGCCTTCCGCCAGCGTCAGGCATTCGATGACCGGCCCCGCGGCGCGGAAGGGGGCCAGCGCGCGGTCCAGACCGTCGGTGACGGATTGGTTGGAATTCGGATTGATGACGAGGATCGGGCCGGTCATCCCAGAAGCTCCATCCCCCAGTTCCGCGCCGGGTCCAGTTCCGGCACGACCACGCCGGGATGGCCGGTCAGGTCGATCCGCGACCGCGGCACGAAGCGGCCTTGCCCCGGCTCGGCCACGAGGCGCCCGTCCTCCACGACGCGGCGGCCCCTCGTCAGCACCGTGACGGGCCAGCCGGTCAGTTCGCGGCCCTCGAACGGCGTGTAGTCCATGTTGTCGTGCTGATCCTCGACACGGACGGTCCGGGTCTCCGTCGGGTCCCAGATGGCGATATCGGCGTCGAGCCCCACGGCGATGGAGCCCTTCCGCGTCAGGCCGTAGAGGCGGGCGGCGTTGGTCGCGCTCAGCGCAACGAACTGCTGAAGCGTGATGCGCCCGGCCCGCACCCCTTCCGAGAAGAGGAGCGGCAAGCGCAGGGCGATCCCCGGCATGCCGTTGGCGATCCGCGTGAAGGGCGCGTCGGACCCTTGGGCGAGCTTGCCCGTCCCGTCGAAGCGATAGGGCGCGTGGTCCGACGAAAAGACCGAGAACGTCCCCGCCTGGAGGTGGCGCCAGAGCCCGGCCTGGGTGGCCGCGTCGCGCACGGGTGGGGAGCACATGAACTTCGCGCCCTCCATACCCGGTCGGTCCAGGTCGTCGCGCGTCAGGAACAGGTATTGCGGACAGGTCTCTCCGAAAAGGCTATAAGCAAGGCACCCAAGGGCAACTTGGCTTTATTCCTTACCGCCACACCGACTTTATTTACCCACTACTCGCTGAAGAAGGCGGCTTCATTGC
>JBCCCB010000464.1:0-2071 GCA_039033775.1 Pseudomonadota bacterium
AACAGCACAATCAGCACAGCGAAGATGAAGGTCAGGGTCTGCACCATGGGCAGGTCGTTGGCCTGGATCGCGGTGATCAGAAGCTGGCCGATCCCGTTCACCTTGAAGACCTGTTCGGTGATGATGGCGCCGCCGAAGATGGCCGGCACGCCCAGCGCGATCACGGTCACCACTGGGATCATCGAGTTCCGCAGGACGTGGATCATCACCACGGCGCGTTCCTTCAAGCCCTTGGCTCGGGCCGTGCGCACGTAATCCTGGTTGAGATTGTCCAGCATTGAGGCCCGCATGAAGCGCGACAGCTGCGACGTGATCTGCAGCGCCAGCACCATGACCGGCAGGAACATCTGCTGCACCTGGATCAGGAAAGACTCCCACGAATTCACCACATGCCGCGTGTCATAGATCGACGGGAACCATTGCAGCTGCACCGCGAAGATCAAGATCACCAGCACGCCCGAAAAGAACGGCGGCACCGAGAAGCCGACCATGGTGACGAAGGTCCCCGCCTGGTCGAAGACCGAATATTGCTTGTATGCCGAATAGATCCCCACCGGGATCGCGATCAGGATCGCCACGACATAGGCCGTCCCCACGACCCAGAGCGTCTGCGGGATACGTTCGGCGATGGCGATGAAGACCGGCGCGCGGTTCTGCCAGGAGATGATGCGCAACTCGCCCGCCGCGAAGGACGTCCCGAACAGGGCGTCGAAGACGTTCAGCGGCTCGATCCAGAAGAATTGCTTGAGCCATAACAGGAAGCGGATCGGCGCGGGCTCGCCCAGACCCAAGGCGATCCGCATCTGTTCTTTCACCTCTGCCGGGACCGTCAAGGGCACGTTGGCCATGGGGTCGCCGGGCGCTAGTTCCAGCAGCATGAAGATCACCAACGCGATGAACAACAGCGTCGGGATCGCGAAAAACAGGCGTCTGATCGTATAGGTCAGCATCGCAAAATGTCCGCTGTAGGATGGGGTTTCACCCCATCGTCCCCCGGGAAGATCGAGGGCGGCGCGCCGGCCGCCCTCGACATCGTCAAACGGTCAAGCGACCGAAACCGCCCTCAGGAGCCGTCGATGCGGTACCACTCGGCGATGTTCCACAGCTCCGAATCCCAGACATTCAGCTCGACGCCGCCCAGCGAATTGGCATGGGCCGACAGACGGCCCCGATGCACCAGCGGGATCATCCCGCCGTTCTGGACATACATGTCGTTCAGCTCCTTCGCGATCCGCGTCCGCTCCTCGAACTCGGCCGTCTGAGCCAGCTCGTTCCACAGCGCGTCGTACTCCTCCATGCAGAAGCGCGAGATGTTCTCGCCCTGCCACTGGGTCGCCGGGCTTGGCGCCTTGTCGCACAATCCGTTGGCCAGGTACGATTGCGGATCGGTGCCGTTGAAGGTGTTCGCGTACATCTCGACGTCCGCATAGAACTTCTGGAACGTATCGGGCGAGCCCGCATCGCCGCCGAAGAAGACCGAGGCATTGACGTTGCGAAGCTCGACCGCAAAGCCGATCTCCTCCCACCATTCCTTGATCAGCGCCTGGAAATCCTGGCGCACCGCGTTGGTCGAGGTCTGGTAGAGCATCCGCAGCTCGACCCCGTCCTTTTCGCGCACGCCGTCGCCATTACTGTCGACCCAGCCGGCCTCTTCCAGCATGGCGGCCGCGCCCTCCAAATCCTGCGTCGAGCAATCCATGGAGGTGGAGTTGAACGCCTCGGGCGCAGGCACCCAGTTGCAGGTCACGCGACCCGCCTGGCCGTAGCCGATTTCCACCAGCAGCGGCCGGTCGATGGCCATGGAGAGCGCCTGATAAACCGCCGGATCGCCCAGGAACGGATGCGGGCGCACGACGGCCCGCTCATCCGGGCCCAGCGCCGGATCGGGGTTCGTGTTGTTGAGCATGATGCGCTCGACCAGCGGACCGAAGGCCGCGATGGGCGTACCCAGGCCACCGGCTGCCGCCATCCTCTACGCCTGCGCGATGGTTCTAACCTCCGCCAAGTGCCGCAGCGACGATCCGTTGTTTCTTGCGCTTGTGCTGCATGTCACCTTTATCTTCAGCGGAGC
>JBCCCB010000465.1:0-2067 GCA_039033775.1 Pseudomonadota bacterium
CCATCTCTTCGACCGGGTCACCAAGGACATGGAGATCTACCAGAAGGAAATCTTCGGCCCCGTCCTCTCCACCGTGCGCGCCCAGTCCTACGAGGAGGCGCTGGGCCTCGCCATGGACCACGAATACGGCAACGGCACCGCGATCTTCACCCGCGACGGCGACACGGCCCGGGACTTCGCGCGTCGGGTGAACGTGGGCATGGTGGGCGTCAACGTCCCCATCCCGGTGCCGCTCGCCTACCACACGTTCGGCGGCTGGAAGAAGTCCATGTTCGGCGACCTCAACCAGCACGGCCCCGACGCCTTCCGCTTCTACACCCGCACCAAGACCGTCACGGCCCGCTGGCCCTCGGGCATCAAGGAAGGCGGCGAGTTCTCGATTCCCGTTATGGAGTGACTTGCTATAATCATACTGCAATGCCTGCCGGTGGCGTCCTTTCTAACGTATGGAGCAACCCATGCCGCTAAACGTGTTCGTCGCTCATCCATATAAGACAATACCTATTGACGATTACAGGAATGCCTTCGCGGAACTCAAAAAAGATCTTGGAGCGATCAAGTTTGTTTTTGCTGACGAGGAAATCACCAATCAACACATCCTAGACAAGATCGAGAAGATGATCGTCGATTCTGACGTTTCACTCTTTGATGTTACAACGTGGAATCCAAACGTTGCATTGGAGCTTGGATTGGCGATGGGACTGAAGAAGGACTATTACATACTGTTTGATCCGACCAAAGAGGACTCTGAGGTCCCCTCAGATATTAGAGGGCGAGAAAGGATCCAATATGAATCTTTAAGCAAACTTCGCTCTTTGTTGGCGATTGCCCTCAGAAAACACATGGGCGCGACTAGCTCCACATCTGAGTTTTATGAGGAGACAAAGCGAAGGATCTTGGATTTCCTCGAGTCTAATCCGAGTTCGAAAGTCGGCGAAGTTGCTCAAGGCATCGACGAGAACATTAATATTGTCAAACCAATCATTGCGGAACTCAAGGACGAGGGATCAGTTGCAATGCAGGGTGTAAAGAAGGGCGCCAAATACAGCCTTCCGGCTGCGTAGTGTTGCCCCAGATCCTTTCGATACCCTTAACATCTATCCCATGGAGACGCATGGGCGTGGTCGCCGTTACCCACCGCCCTACTGCTCCATCCGCGCATGGCGTAACGCTCTGTAATCCTCCGCCGTGCGCGGGCCGACCTCCTGCGACACCTCGGGGATCGGCGAGTCCCGGTGCCCCTCCTCGGGCCGCGCCCGGTTCTTCGCGCCCCCGGGGACAGGCCCGAAATCGTTGCGATAGCCCTCGCCCGGCACGCAGAGCATCACCAGCAAGATCAGCCAGCCCACGAGGGGCACCGCGCTGATCCAGTACCACCAGCCGCTGCGCCCGATATCGTGGAGCCGGCGCACGGTGACCGAGAGTGTCGCGAAGCTGGCCCAGACCATGAAGCCCAGGAAGGCCCAGAGCGTCGCGCCGCCCAGCACCGACTCGACCCGGGCGGCGGCCAGGCCTTCCAGGTCGAAGGGCACGCCCGCGGCCTCCGCCGCCTGGGCCTCGCGGGCCAGCGCGAAGAGCGGCCAGGCGATTGCCACCATGATCACGAAATAGATCACCGTCAGCATCAACGCGAACCACCAATACTCGCCCAGCCCCGCACGGCCGCGGAATCGGAAAGGGTGGGTCATGCAGAAGATCGTGGCCTCGATCGGTCCCATGGCGGCGCTCCATCAGGTCTGGCCCCGGGCCTAGCCGGGCCCTGGGCCGCCGCGGGGGCCGCAAGACGGCGATATTTCGGCAACGCTCCGCCCGCGCCGTCGAATCCTTTCAAATTTGTGATCGATGCCTACCTTTCAGCCAGACGCCCGCCCGCGTTAGGGCAGGATAACGACCATTCGACAGGAGCCGACGCAGATGACCAAGACCACGCGCCGCACCTTCCTTTCGGGCGCCGCCGCCACGCTCGCCGCCCCCGCCATCGCCCAGGAGGTCGACCAGTTCGGCTATCCGCTCGACACCACGCCGGAGGCCACGCGCCGCAACACCTCCAGCTTCGAGCGGATCGAC
>JBCCCB010000466.1:0-2057 GCA_039033775.1 Pseudomonadota bacterium
CAGGGGCGCGCCGCCCTCGGTCAGTAGGTCGCGCACCTCGGCGGCGAAGCGGGCGGCCGCATCGGGCAGGCCGTCGCCCCGGTCGAAGTAGAAGAGGTCGGCGCCGGTGCGTTGCTCGGCGACGAGGGGGTTGAACTCGGACAGGAACATGGCGCGGCCGTAATCCCACATGACCATGTGGCCGTCGGCGCGGACCAGGACGGCGCGGAACGGGTTATGGGCGTTCCAGAGCTGCATGTTGGTGGAGTCGGTCGCGTAGCGGATGTTGAGCGGATCGAAGAGCAACAGGCCGCCATAATCGCGGCGCGTGCAGGCATTGGTCAGTCGGTCCAGCCGGTATTGCCGCATGCGCGCCAGGTTGGGCAGGGCAAGCCCGGCGGCGCGCCATTCGGCGAAGGCCAGGGGCGTCGGCCCGATCTCGACCCGGTCGGCATCGTTGATTGTGCCATCGCCCAGGCGCGCGCCTTGGCTGGGGTCGATCTTGCGGATGTCGCGATAGTGGTCCTTCATCCCGCGATGGTCGGAGCGGCGCCACGCCCCGTCTTGCCTGCAACCGACTTGGAGCATGTCGCTTTGGAGATCACCCAGACCCATCTGCCGTACACGCCGTGGACCGATCCAGCGCTGTCGCGAATGCCGGGGATGCGACCCGTGGACGGGTCTTGGATCGTGGTGGACGACGCGTATCCGGCGCAGATGGCGGAGCGGGCGAGATTGCGCGCGGCGCATCGTGAGGCCGTCGAGGTCGTATTGCCCAGCGCGGAGCCCGCGTTGGAAGAATTGCGGGGAATGGTGCTGGCGGCTTTGCCCGCAGGGTTCGTGCGGGACGGGGCAGAGGTGGTGCGGCCCGATGGTTTGCGGGTGCCGGTGGAGGGGCCGCCCTTCGAGGTTCTGAACCGGCTGTTGCAGGAGGATCTGCTGATCTTGGAGAAGCAGGGCGATGAACATGTCCTCACGGCCGGGCTGCTCTGCTTCCCCGCCTCGTGGACTCTGGCCGAAAAGATCGGGCGCCCGCTGCGCCGGATCCATCGGCCGGTGGCGCCGTATGACACCGACGTCGCCCATCGCGTGCAGCGCCTGTTCGACCGCGTGCCGTCGGGGCGGGCCATGTGGCGGATGAATGCGCTGGGCTACACGGAGGCCGCGCTCCACCAGCCGAAAAGCGAGGCCTCGCCGAGGGATGAGGCTGGCGCAGTCCGGTATCTCCGCTCGGAGCGGCAGACCGTGCTGCGGCTGACGCGAACGGGGGCCATTCTGTTCGCGGTCCATACCTGGGTGGTGCCGTTGGACGCGCTCACGCAGACGCAGCGGGCGACCTGTCCCGTCGGGTGAGCGCCTCGGCGGCGATGGCGAGCGCGAGACCCGCGCCGATCAGGGCACAAAGGGCCAGGCCGCCGGTCTCGAAGGCAGGGCGGAAGCCCGCCGCGCCGATCACGACGCAGAGATATGTAACGGCGGAGTTGAGGCCCAACACGGCGCCCTTGCGCCCGCCCGCCGCTTGGGTCAGGCGGCCGACGATCAGGCCGAGACCCAGATGATTGGCCAGGCCCCAGGCGAAAAAGGCGGCGGTCAGGCCCACAAGGGATGTGCCGACCAGGGCGATGGCGGCCAGGGCCGCGGCGACGGCGAGGAAGACCAGAGGCGCCGCCCCGCCATAGCCCCGGCGGTCGAGCCACGGATCCAGCGCGCCCGACAGGCCGAAGCCGATCCCATAGGCGAGCACGGGGAGCGCGCCCATCAGTGGGCTCAGGCCCAGCCGGTCCAGATGCGCGCCGAGGAAGCTGTAGGTGCCGTAGAAGGCGATCATCATCGCGGCCTGGACCATCAGCGCGCGGGCGACGCCCGGCAGGGGCAGGGCGATCCAGGGGAGGGTGACGGTCTTGCCCGCCGTGTTGGGCAATGTGCGCAAGACCAGGGCCAGCAGCGCCGCGCCGGTCGCCGTGGCGGCGAAGACGACGCGCCAGTTCATGAGGTCGGCCAGAATGGCCGAGAGGGTGACGCCGAACACCATGGCCAGGGTCCAGCCGGTGAGGACGCGGCCCAGCGCCTGGGCCTCG
>JBCCCB010000467.1:0-2011 GCA_039033775.1 Pseudomonadota bacterium
GATCTCACCGACACGAGCGCCCTCCGCTTCCACCCGACCTGCTACTATCGTCCTGACCGCCACAGCCCGACCGAGACGTGGCCCGCCCTCATCGCGGCCGTCACCGACGCGGCGGGCAGGGTCACCGGGGCGCATCGCACATGGCTCGATCCCGATGGGTTCAGCGACCGCCGACTGGGCAAGGCGCCCGTCGACACGCCGCGACGGGCCATGGGACGGCTTGCAGGCCACGGCGTCCGGTTCGGTGCGCCGACGGACATCCTGGCCGTGGGCGAGGGGATCGAGACCGTCCTGTCGACCCGACAGGCGTTCCCCACCTTGCCATGCATCGCCGCGCTGTCCGCCGGCCATCTGAGCGCCCTCGACCTACCGCCCGACGTGCGACGCCTCTACATCCTCCGCGATGCCGACCCGGCCGGCGACGCGGCTTTGGAGCGTCTTCTCGAGCGTGCAACGGCCGCCGGGATCGCCGCCACGCCGCTCACGCCCCGGCGGGAGGACTTCAACGAGGATCTGATGGCCTTCGGCGTGGATCGGCTCCGGGACGATCTGCGGGGTCAGCTCCTGCCGGAGGACGTTCCCCGGCTGATGCCGCGCATCCGATCGCATTCGGCAGCAGGCTGACGATCTGGTCGCGGGGCAGGGCGGATCGCTGGGTGCTCCGCTGCCGGCCGAGCGTCGCGCCTCCGGCCTTCGAGGGGGCGCGGTCTGCGGCAGGCGGGCCGGGCCGGCAAGGCCGGGGGACCGCTCTTTTCCGCCGCGCCCGAAGAGGGCGCTTTGCATCGCGAGGCAAAAGAGCCGCCCCCCGGCCTCCTCCGCTGCGCTCCGGCCGCCGCGGGCTAGAGAGGCCTACAGCCATCCCTTCGGGCGCGATGCGCCGGTGCGGGCCCGGCCCGCCCGCCGCTCTCCGTCGCCACGACGGCCGCGAGAGGCGCGGTCACCCCCGACGAGGAGCCACCCCATGAAAGATCATCCCGACACCGCCGAGACCGACGCTTCGGCCACCGCCCAGGTCTGCGACGCACTCGAACTCCATGGCGGCCGACCGCCCGCCGGCGACCCCGATCCCCGCGACGGTCCCGACGACGACGCCGCCATCCAAGTGGCCACCCGGATCCTCGACGGCCTGACCGCCGCCCTGGCCGACACGCCGCTGGATGCCGATCTCGACGAGCTGCTCTGGGCCAGCGTCAACATGTTCCACCGCGCCGTCGCCCGGGTCGAACGGCGCCTCGACGACAACGAGCAGGCCCAGAAGCGGGGGCAACGCGAACAGGACGGCTCCGAGGTCGCCGCCGTCGAACTCGAAGCCCTCATCGCCACCGGGCAGACCCTGCTGGCACGCCGCGACAGCCTGGAGGTCTTCCGCGAGGCCGCCGCCGACCACTATCTCCGCCTCACGGGATCGCCCTGGACACCGCGCACCGGGTCGCGGGTCAACCATCGGCATCTCACCGCGGCCAGTATCGACAGCCGCGACTTCCTGGCCGCCAAGCGCCGGGCCGACGCGACGATCCTGGTGCCCGACGGCACCAAGATCGCCTTCGCGGGCGGCATGGAGTGCCAGGACCACAGCCGCATCTGGGCGACGCTCGACAAGGTCCAGGCCAAGCACCCGGACATGATCCTCCTCCACGGCGGCGCGCCCCGGGGTGCCGAACTCATCGCCGCCAAATGGGCCGAACATCGCGGGGTCACCCAGATCGCCTTCAAGCCGGACTGGAGCAAGCACGCCAAGGCGGCCCCGTTCCGCCGCAACGACGCGCTCCTCGAGACGCTGCCGGTCGGCCTGATCGTGTTCCCCGGCACGGGCATCACCGAAAACCTGGCCGACAAGGCCCGCAAGCTCGGCATCCCGCTCTTCGATTGCCGGACGGGCGGCGCGTGAGCGCTGTCCATCACCGGCTCACGCGCCATCGGCGGGACTATTGGACGATCTGGCGGACTTAGAAGTTGTGGAGGCTGACGACTTTTCAACCGCCTCCGACTCTATCGATATGGGCGACGCGGC
>JBCCCB010000468.1:0-2010 GCA_039033775.1 Pseudomonadota bacterium
CGGCGCGGCGTCAAAATACTCGGTCAACAGCTCTACGTCCTCCTCCGCCGAAAATCCTGCATTCGAGGAGAGATTGGCGAGATCGAACATCGGCGTGCCGTAGGCGGCGTACTCAAAATCGATCAGCCAGAGGCGTTGGCCATCATCGATGAGGTTGGCGGGGAGCAGATCGTGATGGCCGAAGCAGATCGGCTGAGGCACTTGTTCCGCCTCGAGTTCGACGGTCAACTCCATCCAATCGTCCACGGGTAGGGCGCTGAAGGCATGGCCCGCGGCCCGGATCGTGCGCGCGTAATCGCGGATCACATGGAATGGCCAAAAGAGCGTCGCTGTGCCAGAGACATGGGCCGGCATCTCAGTGTGGAAGCGCCGCAGCAGAGCCAGGATGCGGCTGCGGTCCCGCCGGACATCGGCCTCGCCATAGGTGTGACCGTCGATGAAGGCCGAAATCGTCACTCCCGGCTCGGCATAGGCGACCTCGGGCGCGAACCCGGCGCCGGCGGCTGCGCGGGAGACCATCAGCTCACGGGTCCGGTCGACATGGTGGAAGGGATAGTCCTCACCGAAGCGCACAACCCAGGTGCCTGCGCGATCACGGACGGTGAAGCTCTCATTGCTGAGCCCGCCCAAGAGCGGCGAGACCTTCACCGGCCCTCTCCAGAAAGGCAAGGCGTGGATGCGGTCGTAGATGCTGGTGGTCATGTGGTCCCCCTTGCGGGGAGTCTTGGCCGACAAAAAGCGAAACCGCCAGCCCCATTCTGGACCGGCGGATGCCATAGGGATCGGTAGTGTCGGGGGATCAGGCCTGCTGGCGGGCGCGGCGGCTGGCAAACCCGAGACCGGCGATGGCGGTGCCGAGCAGCAGAAGGCTCGCGGGCAACGGCACGGCCACATCGAAGCCGACGATGCCACCGGTTGACCAAACCGTCCCTGCCAAATCGACCGTCAACGTGCCGTCGGTAAGGTCCAAATTGTCGGGCCCAAACCCAGACACATTGGTTGTCCCGAGGTCGTAGATGTTGAGATCCACGAGCGGGGTTACGGGATCAAACAGCCCCGAGAGCTCGATTGTTCCGGCGTTGAAGGTGAGGGATGATGTCCCGAGATAGATGATGTCGATCCAGCCGCCCATGAAATCGATCTCGAAGGTCGGGGTTGAGCCGCCAGACAACACCGTGTCGGGGTCGGGATCGCCATCGGTGACCGTGAAGGTCTCAGGCGAACAGGTGAACGAGACATCGGCGCAGGTGACCTCGGCCCCAGTGATTGCTTGTGACGGCGCGGCAAGACCCAGCGATGCCAGCAGCACCGCAGGAAACAGTAGATTTTTCAACAACATAGTGTACTTCCTCACTCCACTCCCGCGGAAACAGTAACCTGTTCAACGATTTTCTGCAATTCTTATCGGGCCGGCTCAGTAGCTGTGCTCGGCATAGATCCGCGAGAGGTCACCCCCCCATGCGCCCTCGTACTGGGCCAGGAGCTCTTCGGCGGGCGTCTTACCGGTCTCCACGATCTCCTGCAGCGCGTTCAGGAAATGGGTCTCGTCGGGGATCAAGCCGTCTGCGCCCGGGCAGGCGCGAGCCCGAAGGCCATTTTGAGCGATGGCGACAAGGTCGGCAGCCACGTCACGCAGGCTGCGGCCGGCGACCTCGGCCTTCAGCCCATGGGTCGAGGCGTCGATGCGGAGCCGGTCACGGTCCTCGGCGGTCCAGCCCTTGCAGAGATCCCAAGCCGCATCGAGCGCCGTTTGGTCGTAGATCAGCCCGACCCAAAGGGCAGGGAGGGCACAGAGACGGCGCCAGGGGCCCCCATCGGCGCCGCGCATCTCGATGAACTTCTTCACCCGCGCTTCGGGGAAGATCGTGGTGAGATGATCCGCCCAGTCGGACAGGGTCGGCACCTCACCCGGAAGCGCGGGCAGGCGGCCCTTAAGGAAATCGCGGAAACTCTGGCCGAGGGCGTCGATATAGGTGCCGTTGCGATAGACAAAGTACATCGGCACATCGA
>JBCCCB010000469.1:0-1984 GCA_039033775.1 Pseudomonadota bacterium
ACCGGCGTCAGCGCGATCCCCCGCTTCAACACGGGATTGGCGGCGTTCCACTCAGCCACCCGCGCCCGCCGCCCCGCATAATCGCACGCCCCGGCCAAGCGCTCGACCAGGGCGTTCAGGCAGAAGTCCGAGACCTCCTGCCCGTAATGCGTTCGTCCATTCTTCCCTTCAGAAATATCCCGGGGAGCGCGCGGGGCTGGCCCCTCGCTCCCGCCCCCGCCACCCGCGTCGGCGTAGAAATTCAGACGCCGCACCGCCAAGGGATCCCGACCCACCACGTGGGCGACGTGATCCAGCACCCGCTCGATCCCCAACATCCCCTGGGGCCCGCCGAAGCCCCGAAAGGCCGTCGCAGACTGGGTGTGGGTGCGCAGCCGCCAAGACGTGATTTCCATGGCCGGGATGTCATAAGCGTTGTCGGCGTGGAGCATGGCGCGGTCGGCCACCGGCAACGACAGGTCCTGGGCCCAGCCGCAGCGGGTCCAATGCCGGAAGCGGATCGCATGCAGCCGGCCGTCGGCATCGTGGCCGACCTCATAGGCGATGCGGAAATCGTGGCGCTTGCCGGTGACGACGAAATCGTCGTCGCGGTCGTAGCGCATGCAGCAGGCGCGGCCGGTCAGGCGCGCGGCCAGGGCGCAGGCGATGGCCAGGGCGTTGCCCTGACTCTCCTTGCCGCCGCCCATGCGGCGGACTTCGGAGCGGACGGCGTGCATGGGCACGCCCAGGGCGTCGGCGACCTTGTGTTGGATCTCGGTCGGGTGCTGGGTCGAGGTGAGGACGTGCATTTCGCCCGCCTCGGACGGCATGGCGAGGGCGGCTTGGCCTTCCAGGTAGAAATGTTCCTGGCCGCCGATTTCGATTTGACCCGTCGTGACCTGGGGCGCGGCGGCGAGGCCCGCCGCCACGTCGCCGTCCGACCAGATGCGGGAGCCGCCGTCGAACCAGCTTTCGGCGGCCATGGCGTCTTCGATGGTCAGGAGGGCGGGCGCCTCGGTGGTCTGGGCCACATGCAGGCGGGCGGCGCGGCGGGCGTTCAGGTGGCTGTCGGCGATGACGAGGTAGAGCGGCTGGCCCGCGTAATGGATCGTGCCGGTGCAGAGCAGCGGCTCGTCGTCGAGCGAGGGGGAGCAGTCCGGCATCGGGTCCAGATCCGCGGGCGTGAGGACCGCGTGGACACCGGGCGCGGCGCGGACGGCGGAGACGTCGAGGGCGTCGAGCCTGCCATGGGCGATCTCGGCCACGCCGAAGGCCAGGTGGAGGCAACCGGCGGGGGCCGGGATGTCGTCGGTGTAGCGGGCGGTGCCGGTGACGTGGAGGCGGGCCGATTCGTGCGGGTGGGTTTTGGCAACGCTCATGGGGTGATCTCCAGGCGCGAGGGGGTCGGGGAGGCCAGGCGGAGGAGCATGCCTTGGGCGGCCGCCAGGCGGTATTCGGCGGAGGCGCGCATGTCGCTGAGGGGGGTAAAATCCTTGGATAAGGATTTTGCCGCCTCGCCGAGCGCGGCTTGGGTCAGGGGTTGGCCGTTGAGGGCTTCTTCCACATGGATGGCGCGTTTGGGGATGCCGGCCATGCCGCCGAACGCGATGCGGGGGTTGGTGATGATCCCGTCATCCAGGGGCAGGTTGAAGGCGCCGCAGACGGCGGAAATGTCCTGGTCGAAGCGCTTGGAGAGCTTGTGGCAGGTCAGATCGTCCGGTTGGCGCGGGATCGTGATGTGGCTGACGAACTCGCCCGGGCGGCGGTCTTGCTCGCCGTAGCCCAGGAAGAACTCTTCGATCCGCATTCTGCGTCTCTCATCGTCGCGGCGGAGGTGGAGCGTCGCGTCCAGCGCGATGAGCGGCGGCGGGCTGTCCCCGATGGGCGAGCCGTTGGCGATGTTGCCGCCGATAGTGGCGGCGTTGCGGACTTGGACGGAGCCGTAACGGCGGATGAGTTCCGCGAAGCTGGGATGGTGGGGGGCGATGGCGTGACGGAGGGTTTC
>JBCCCB010000470.1:0-1934 GCA_039033775.1 Pseudomonadota bacterium
CGAGCGTAAAATCTGCAATCTGCCACCCCGAGGATATTTCCGAAAGGAAGAATGGAAGAACGCATTACGGGCAGGACGTGTCGGATTTCTGTTTGAATGCGATCGTGGCGCGATTGGCCGAAGCCTGCGACTATGCCGGGCGGCGCAATCGAGTGGCGGAGTGGAATGCAGCCAACCCGGTCCTGAAGCGAGGGATCGCGCTGACGCCGGTGAAGTTCGGGATTTCGTTCACGCTGACCCATCTGAACCAGGCCGGGGCCCTGGTGCATGTCTATGCCGATGGCTCGATCCATCTGAACCATGGCGGCACCGAGATGGGGCAGGGGCTCCATTCTAAGGTGGCCCAGGTCGCCGCCGACCGGTTCGGTTGCGATATCGTGCGGGTGAGGGTGACCGCGACCGATACCGGGAAGGTGCCCAACACTTCGGCCACGGCGGCATCGTCGGGGGCGGACCTGAACGGTATGGCCGTCAAAGCCGCCTGCGACACGATCCGCGACCGGATGGCCGAGCATCTAGCGCAGGTCCATCAGGCCGACCCGTCGGACGTCATCTTTGCCGACGACAAGGTGCGGGTCGGCGGTGCCGAATATGGCTTCGAAGAGGCTGCCGCGAAGGTCTACATGGCCCGCATCTCGCTCTCCTCCACCGGCTTCTACGCCACGCCCGACATCACCTGGGACCGCGTGGCGGGTAAGGGCCGCCCGTTCTACTATTTCGCCTATGGCGCCGCCTGCTCCGAGGTCGTCATCGACACCCTGACCGGCGAGAACCGCATCCTGCGCACCGACATTCTCCACGATGCCGGCGCCTCCCTGAACCCGGCGCTGGATATCGGCCAGGTGGAAGGCGGCTTCGTCCAGGGCGCCGGCTGGCTGACCACCGAGGAGCTGGTCTGGGATGCCAAGGGCCGCCTGCGCACCCATGCGCCGTCGACCTACAAGATCCCCTGCGCCTCCGACGTGCCGCCGGTCTTCAACGTTGCCCTCTGGGACGCGCAAAACCGAGAGGACACGATCTACCGCTCCAAGGCCGTGGGCGAGCCGCCCCTGATGCATGGGATCAGCGTCCTCATGGCCCTGTCCGATGCCGTGGCCGCTTGTGGCATCGCCTTCCCGGACCTCCACGCCCCCGCGACCGCCGAGCGCGTCCTCAAGGCCGTCCAGGCGGTTAAATGACCTTCGACGCCGCGCGCCTCCGCCGCGCCCTCGCCGCCCACGGTCCCGTGGCCCGCGTCGTCATCGCCGAGGCCCGCGGCTCCGTCCCCCGTGCCGCGGGCACCGAGATGCTGGTCTGGGCGGATGGCTTCGACGGCACCATCGGCGGCGGCGCCCTGGAATGGCGGGCGTTGGCCCTCGCGCGCGACACCCTCGCCAGCGGCGCCCCACGCGTCGAGCGCATACCCCTCGGCCCCGCCCTGGGCCAATGCTGCGGCGGCGCCGTGACGCTGGTGATCGAGCGCCTGGACAAAGTCCCGGACCTCCCCTGGATCCGTCGCGTTGAAGGCAGCCGGGACGCGCCGGACCTCCCGGCCGAGACCTTCCACGACGGCTGGCTGCGCGACGACGCGGCGCAAGCCACCCGCCCCGTCTGGATCTGGGGCGCCGGCCATGTGGGCGCGGCCCTGGCCCATATCCTGGCGCCCATCCCCGACTTCTCCATCATCTGGGCCGACGATGCCGCCACCCGCTTCCCGCCGGTGCCGGACGGCGTGGAGAAACTCGTCGCCGCCGACATGCCCCGCGCCCTGGCCCATGCCCCGACCGACGCCCACCACATCATCCTGACCTACAGCCACGACATCGACCTGGCGCTCTGCCACGCCGCCCTGCAACGCGGCTTCGCCACCTGCGGCGTCATCGGCTCGGCCACCAAATGGGCCCGCTTCCGGTCGCGTCTCCGGGCACTGGGCCACGGGCATGCCGAGATCGACC
>JBCCCB010000471.1:0-1904 GCA_039033775.1 Pseudomonadota bacterium
CCGATCATGCCGGAAAACACCGCCGTGCCGAGGGATTGGCGCATTTCGGAGCCGGCGCCTTCCGCGATCACCAAGGGGACCACGCCCAGGATGAAGGCCAGTGAGGTCATCAGGATCGGGCGCAGGCGCAGGCGTGCCGCTTCGACGGCGGCGTCGATGCGGGACATGCCCCGCGCCTGGGCCTGGATCGCGAATTCGACGATCAGGATGGCGTTCTTGGAGGCCAGGCCCACAAGGACCACGAAGCCGATCTGGGTCAGGATGTTGTTGTCGAACCCGCGAAGCAGCACGCCGGTGATTCCGGCCAGAAGACACATGGGAACGATCAGGATGACGGCGAAGGGCAGGAACCAGCTTTCGTATTGCGCCGATAGCAGCAGGAAGACGAAGACAACGGCCAGCGCGAAGGCATAGATCGCCGTGTTTCCGGCCAGCTTCTCTTGCAGCGCGAGGCCGGTCCATTCGTAACCGAAGCCGTCGGGAAGCACCTCGGAGAGCAGGGCTTCCATGCTGGCGATGGCTTCGCCGGTGGATGTGCCGGGCGTCGTGGCCCCCTGGACCGAGGCGGCCGGGTAGAGGTTGTAGCGGGCGACCCGGAAGGCGCCGGTCTCCTGCTCCAGCGTCGCGACGGAGCCCAGGGGCACCATGCCGCCACTGTTGGAACGGGTGCGCAAGCTCAGGATGTCTTCGGGACTGTCGCGGAATTCGCCGTCGGCCTGCGCCGTCACGCGGAAGGTGCGGCCGAGGAAGTTGAAATCGTTCACGAAGGCCGAGCCCAGATAGACCTGCAAGGCCTCGAAGACCCGTTCGGGGGGGACGCCCAATTCCTCGGCGCGGACCCGGTCGATATCGGCGTAGATCTTGGGCGTCGCGGTGTTGAACAAGGTGAAGACCGCGGCGAGCCCGTCGGTGCCGTTGGCTTGCCCGATGACGTCGCCCAGGGTGCTTTCCAACGCGTTGAGCCCGCGCCCGCGCCGGTCTTGGACGAACAGCTCCCAGCCGCCGGCATTGCCGATGCCCTGGATGGGCGGCGGCGCGATGACGAAGGCGTTGGCGTCGGTGATCGCCGACAGGCGGGCGAAGGCCTCACCGATGAGGACGTCGTTGGTCAGCCCGGCGGGGACCCGTTCCTCGAAGGAATCGGTGACCACGAAGATCGCGCCCGCATTCGGCGCATTGGTGAAGGTTGCCCCATCGAGGCCTGCAAACGCGACGGTATCGGACACCCCGTCCATCTCTCGGAAGATGTCGGTCGCCTGGCGGATAACGGCGTCGGTCCGCGACAACGAAGCGCCGGCGGGCAATTGCACCACGGCGATGAGATAGCCCTGATCCTGGTCGGGGATGAAGCCCGACGGCGCCCGGTTGAACTGGAACGCCGCCAGGCCCATCAGGCCCACATAGATCAGCAGGGTCAGCGGCGCGACGCGGATCATGAACCGCATCAGCGCGGCATAGCCGGCGGCCATCTTGTCGAAGCCCCAGTTGAACCCGTCGGCCGCCTTTCGCAGCGGCCAGGTCAGCGTGTGGATCAGCTTGCCGATCCCCCTTGGTTCCCGCTCCTTGTCCGCCTTCGACTTCAGCAACAGGGCCGACAAGGCGGGCGACAGGGTCAGCGACATGAAGACCGAGATCGACGTGGCCGCCGCGATTGTGATCGCGAATTGTCGCATGAACTGGCCGGTAATGCCCTCGATGAAGGCCGCGGGCACGAAGACCGCGATCAGGACCAGGCCGATCGAGACCAGCGCGCCGGACACCTCGCCCATGGTCTTGCAGGCCGCGTCGAAGGGGGACATCCCCTCCTCGATGTAGCGCTCCACGTTCTCGACCACGACGATGGCGTCGTCGACCACGATCCCGATGGCGAGCACCAGGCCGAAGAGGGTGAGGTTGTTGAGCGA
>JBCCCB010000472.1:0-1903 GCA_039033775.1 Pseudomonadota bacterium
AGGGCATGGTGAAGCGGCCTTCGGGGATGTCGCCATCGGTGGGCAGGCGGGCCAGGTCGTCGGGGTCGGCGATGTCCATCAGGTCGATCTGGCGCAGCTTGGCGACGAAGCCGTCGGCGTCGATCTGAGCCGTGTCGATCAGGCTGATGCGCTTCACCTGGGCGGGGCGGGGAAAGCACCCGTCCTCCTGCCCCTCTGGACAGGCCAGGCTGGGATCGCCTTGGCCGCCGTCGCGCTCGATCACCAGGGCGCGGGTGTCGTCGATGAAGTTGAAGTCGCCGATGGCCACGGCGCCGGGGGTCAGGGCGAAGTTGAACGTCTCGCCGGTCCACTCGGCCGTGGCAGGATCGAAGGCCAGGACGCGAAGGAACTCGCCCTCATTCTCGCCGCCTTCGACGACCAAAGGCTTCTCCAGCATGCCCCAAAGCTTGTCGCCCGACGGGGTCAGCGCCAGCCCCTCATACCCGCCCGACCGCGGCACGGTGTAATCGACCCCCGCCTCGGCGCCCACGCGCAGGGTGGGATGGTCGGGGGAGCGGAGTTCGGCGCCGTCGAGCAAGGTCGGATAGACCCCCGTCACCCGCCCGTCCAGCGTGGCGGAGATCAGGTAGGGCCCGAATTCGTCGCCGATCCAGACGGTGTCGCCGACGATTTGCAGCCCCTCCAGGTCGAAATCCCCGCCCGTCAGGTAGCGGGTGTCGGTCGCGTCGTAGGAAATGCGGAACGGGACGACCTTGTCGGGGTCGTGAAGCCAGACCCGTTCCAGGATGTCGACCTGGCCGGTGTCGAAATCGGCGGCCAGCCGCACGAAGCTGAGCATGGCGTCGGGGCTGTTGAGCTTGGAGCCGAAGCCGTTGTCGATGAGCGCATAGAGATTGCCTTCGGCATCCCGTTCATGGGCATAGCCGGAGATGCCCTGGAACGGTTGCCCGATGAAGGGGAGGTTGAGGCCGGTACGTTGGACGAGCGCGCCAGGCGTGTCGGCGCGCTGGCCGTCGCGGGAGGTGAACTTGCCGGAGATCCAGAGATCCTGCGGTGCATCGGCGGGCAGCGGGCTCATGGTATTGGCGGGGATGGCGGCATGGCCGGCCAGGGTCGCGGGGACCATCTCTTGCGCCAGCAGAGGCATGGCGGACGTCAGCAGGCAGGCAGTGGCGGCAGTCAGTCGGAACATCGAGAGAATCCCCTTAAGGTCGGTTGGAACGTCGTCGGTGACCGGCGCGTGCGACAGGGGAGCGACGGAACGATGACAGTTCGGTTGCCGGCTGGTGCGATGGGCATCGGTCCGCCGATGGGCCTGTCGCCCGTCCCATCGGGCGCGGGCCGGCCGACGCGGCGCTGGCCGCGCGGCACCGAGGATGGCAAGAGGACTGGGACCCGGGCGTCCTCACCGACGCCGCCAATACGGAGCATCGCTGTGCCCCTTCGGAACCGCGTCCTGCCAGACGGCACCATCCATGCGATTCCAGCACGGGGCACAATCACCGGTAACCGCGGGATCCTGCATGTGGCCAACCGGCAGATGGGCCCCGCGCTTTGGAAGATACGCGCCTGGATCTGCTGCACGCTCGATTGGCAGGGGCGGCGGCGGACGGTCATGACGGGCCGGCGATGGACCGAGCTGTTCTTCCTGGACGAAGCCGTCGCCCTTGCCGCCGGGCACCGGCCATGCGGCTATTGCCGCCGGGCCGCCTTCGACCGGTGGAAAGACGCCTGGCAAGTGGCCAACGGGCCTTGGCCTGGGGTCCGGGATGTCGATGCGAAGATGCATGCCGCCCGCGCCATGCCCGGCGCGCGCCGTCTGCGAAGCCATCGGGTCGCCGCCCGCGACCTGCCCCATGGCGCCATGTTCCAGACGGACCGGACATGGCTGGTCCAGGATGGCCTTGCCCGGCCCTATGGG
>JBCCCB010000473.1:0-1896 GCA_039033775.1 Pseudomonadota bacterium
ATTGGCTGATGCCCATCGACGATCTGATGGCCCGCGACGGCATCTCGATGGACCGCTATCCCAGCGCTTTCGCGCGATCGGCCCAGTTTGAGGGGCAGACGCTCGGCTTTCCGCTGCGCGCCCATCCCCAATTGATGTTCTACCGCAAGGACCTGATCCCCGAGCCGCCCGAGACCTGGGCCGACGTCGTCCGCATCGGGCAGGAGTTGAAAGAGTCGAATCCGGACATCGCGCCCCTGGCGCTCTACTTCAACAATGACGGCAACCGGCAGAACCTGTTCATCTGGCTGAACTTCCTCTGGGCCTCGGGCGCGGATGTCTTCAACGACGATTGCACGCCCGCCTGGACGTCCGAAGCGGCGCTGACGGCCACCGAGGACTACATCGCACTGCATACCGTGCATGAAGTGACCAACCCGAACTCGGTCGCCTTCGTGGAACAGGACGCGCGGCAATCCTTCATGCAGGGCAATTCCGCCATGATCCCGGTCTGGTGGTGGGCTTATTCGGGCTTCCACAACCCGGAATCGAGCACGCTGACCAAGGACCAGGTCGGCTTCGTCGGCATGCCGTCCTACGAGGGGACGACCAAGACCTACGCCATCTCCATGCCGTTCTCGATCTCGAGCTATTCCGAGAACCAGGATGCGGCCTGGGAATTCCTGAAATGGCTGTCGAACCCCGAGATGGACAAGGCCAACGCCATTGAGCGCGAAGTGGCGGGCGAGACCATCGTGAACAACGTGGTCACCCATATCTCGTCGCTTCAGGATCCGGACGTGAACGCGGCCAATGACGGCATTCAGGCGGCGGCATGGGAATCCCTGCGCGAGTCGGACATCATGCCCCAGATCGCGGAATGGCCGGAGGTCGGCGATCTTCTGTCGGCCGCCATCGCCGAAGCGGCGTCGGGCGGCGACACGCGCGCGTTGATGATGGGCGCCGCCGAGCAGGCGACGCGCGTCCTGCGCCGCTCCGGCTGCATCGAGTGAGCCGGGTCCGGTCCCCCGCATCGGGGGGCCGATACCGCTGATGCGCGACGGAACGCTCAAATATCTGCTGGTCCTGCCCGCCGTCCTGGTGGTCTTCGCCACGGCCATCTGGCCGCTGATCGAAAGCGCGC
The DNA here is from genome assembly GCA_039033775.1 of Pseudomonadota bacterium. GTDB lineage: Bacteria > Pseudomonadota > Alphaproteobacteria > Rhodobacterales > Rhodobacteraceae > Jannaschia. Next base: position 1,124 of record JBCCCB010000473.1, read on the forward strand.
GGCTGTCGGCGACGGTGGGGCGGCTGAACCGACCGGGATCGCTGGACCAGTATATTGGGTTGGAGAACTACACCTGGGCCTTCTTCGAGGAGCCGGCCTTCTGGAACTCGGTCTGGGTCACGGCTGTCTACACGGTTCTGACCGTGGGGCTGACCACGCTCTTCGCGCTGGGTCTGGCCTTGTTGCTGGCGCCGGGCGGCAAGCTCCGCTCCGGCGTCCAGACGCTGCTGATCTTGCCCTTCGCCATGTCGCCCGCTTTGATCGGCGTGTCCTTCCGGTTCATGTTCAATCCGGAATTCGGCCTATTCGACGCGTTCTTCGGCATCGTCCTGCCGCCCCTGGCCGATGTCAGCTGGCTGGCCGATCCGGTGCTGGCCTTCGCGGTCTGCGTCATGGCCGATGTCTGGGGCTGGATCCCGTTCCTGACGCTGGTGCTGATCGGCGGCCTGGCCTCAGTCCCCCAGGACACGATCGAGGCCGCTCAAGTCGACGGCGCCTCCGGCTGGCGGGTCTTCAAGGACGTGACCTTGCCGCAGCTTGCCCCGGTTTTGGCCGTGGTCGTCATCCTTAAGACGATCTTTTCGCTGAAGACCTTCGACCAGATCTTCATGCTGACCAATGGCGGCCCCGGCACTGCGACCCAGACGCTCAGCCACTACATCTACTTCAACGGCATGAAATACGGGCAGATCGGCTATGCCTCCTCGGTCGCATGGCTGATGGTCATCCCGATGATCTTCCTGACCTATCTCTACGCCAAATTCGTGTTCCGG
>JBCCCB010000474.1:0-1862 GCA_039033775.1 Pseudomonadota bacterium
CAGGTCTGGACGGACAAGGATTTCGAGATGACGATGATGAACTTCTTCACCCTGTGGGAGCCGGATTTCCTGTATTATTCGCTGTGGAACAGCGAGGGGGCGTTCAACTATCGCGGCGTGTCCGACCCGGAGATCGACCGGCTGACCACCGAGGCGCGGCGCGTCACCGACCCCGAGGCGCGGGCCGCGATCTACCGCGAGGTGCAAGAGATCATGGATGCCCAGACCCATGACGTGGTGCTGTGGTTCCGCAATGGCTCGATCGGGGCGCGGCCCGAGGTGAAGGGGCTGGATACGATCGTGCATCCCAACGGGTCGAACCTGGATTTCCACCGGGTCTGGTTGGAGCAGTGAGGCGGGCCTTCGCCCTTGACTAGGCTGCGCCGTCGGCCCCGCGTTCGGGCGGGGCCAATGCCCGTTTTCCCTGGATTAGAGACTATATGGCCTATCTGCTTAACCGGCTGATCTCGACCGCGTTCACGCTGCTTCTAATCTCGGTCATCACCTTCGCGGTGACCGCGATCCTGCCGGGCGACGTGGCCATGATGATCATGGGCACCCAATCCAACCCCGAAGCGTTGGAGGGTCTGCGGCAATCGCTGGGCCTGAACGACCCGCTGGTCGTGCAATATGGCCGGTGGATCGGCGGCATCCTAACCGGCGACTGGGGCACCTCCCTGGTCTTCAAGGAGCCCATCGGCCCGCTGCTGGCCGACAAGATCACGGCCAGCGGGATGATCGTGGTGCTGTCCATGGCCATCGCCCTGGCCGCCGCCGTGCCGCTGGGCGTCTGGGCGGCGGTGCATCGCGACCGGTGGCAGGACACGACGGCCAGCACCTCGGCCCTGGTGGGCGTCAGCCTGCCGGATTTCTTCTGGGGGATCATGCTGATCCTGCTCTTCGCCCGATGGCTGGGCTGGTTGCCGTCCTCGGGCTTCGCCGACCCGCGCGAGGATTTCGCTGCCGCCCTACGCCATTCCTTCCTACCCTCGCTGGCCCTGGGCCTCGGTCTGATGGCGCATCTCACGCGTATGACCCGGTCCACGATGACGGGCATTCTGGGCCAGGATTACATTCGGGTCGCCCGCGCCAAGGGCCTGCCCGAGCGGACGGTGATCTGGTCCTACGGCCTGCGCAACGCCATCGGGCCGGTGATGACCATCGCGGGGTTGCAGGTCGGCTACCTGTTCGGGTCGATCATCGTGATCGAGAGCCTGTTCAACTATACCGGCATGGGCTGGCTGACCTATCAGGCGCTGCTGAACCGGGATGTGCCGCTGATCCAAGCCTGCGTCTTCGTGATCGCCGCCGTGGTGATGTTGATGAACCTGCTGGTGGACCTGCTCTACGTGGCGGTCGACCCGCGGATCCGGCTGTCATGACGGCGCTGATGCGCTTCGGCTCGGCCAAGGGGCTGGTCGGCCTGCTGCTGATCGCCGCTGTGGGGGTGATCGCCGCCCTGGGGCCCGTGCTGATCCCGCCGGATTTTGCGACAGCCATGGACATGCGCGCCCGGCTGTCACCGCCGACGTTGAGCCATCCCATGGGCACCGATCAGTTGGGCCGAGACCTCATGTGGCGTGTGCTGCTCGGGGCGCAGACCTCGATCACCATCGCGGGGCTGGCCGTGGCGATCAGCGTGCTGATCGGCCTGCCGCTGGGTATCGTCTCGGGCTATTTCGGCGGGCTGACCGACAATGTGCTGATGCGCCTGGTGGACACGCTGCTGGCCTTTCCCGCGCTGCTGCTGGCCCTGACGATCAGCGCGGTGCTGGGCCCCAACATGCAGAACACGATCCTGGCCATCGGCATCGCCTTCACGCCCTTCCTGGCGCGCATCATCCGAGGCGAGGCGCTGCGCG
>JBCCCB010000475.1:0-1848 GCA_039033775.1 Pseudomonadota bacterium
GCTCTTCGATGGCCTCGGCCCAGGGCGCCATGAAATGGGTCGGATTGGCCGAGTTCGGGTTCACGAAGTGCTGGAACCGCAAGGTGACTTCGGGCTCCGCCGAAGCCGAAACGGCCAGGAACGGAAGCAGCAGCAGGGAACGAAAGGTCATCTCGGGACCCCCTATTTTGCGTCAGGGTTTCTTACCTAACGCAAATCGGGCCCTAGGGAAAGGAGAATTTTGCGAATGATTCGCAAGAAACGTTAGCCCACTTTGACATACGCGATCACATCCTGCACCCGGCGCGCGGCCTGCAACCCAAGCGCCGCCAGACGCTCGGTCATCGCGTCCACATCCGCCTCGCCCCCCGGATAGACCCCCGGATGCACCTCCAGCACCACCAGATCGCAGCGCCCCAGCACCTCGGCCTCGGCGGCGACCAGATCGACCTCTCCGCCCTCGATGTCGCAGACCAAGGCGAACCGCCCCGGCACCCGCTCGGCCAAACCGGCCAGCGTCACCGCCGGCGCGTCGAACCCGTCTTCGCCATCCCGCGCCACATGGCCCACATGCTGGTTATGCCCCCGCGCGAACCGCACGTGATCGGCGCCGGAGTAATCCACAGCGGCCTGCACCAGTTCCGTCCGATCCGGCCGCGGCCCAAGCGCGTTTTCCAGCGCCAATGGTGCGATGTCCGGATTGGCCTCGACCACGACATGCAGGGCATCCGCCCCGATCCGCTCGCGGATCGTCGCCGACACGATTCCGATGCACCCGCCCAACTCGATCACGTCGGTCCCGGGCGCCAGATAGGCCCCGATCAGCTCCGCCTCCGCCGCCTCATAGGGCCGCCCCCGCGCCAGCAGGTAACGCAGCGCCAGATCGGCGCGGTCGTCCACCCGGATGTCGATCCCGTGGGGACGATAGACGCCCCGGCGCCCCGTCAGCCGTTCATGGGCCCAGATATAGCTCGCGCGCCGGATCCGCGTCTGAAATTGTCGTGCCGAATGGATCATGCCTGCCCTCGCCGGTTCCCGGTCGTGTTGGCGGACGCCATGCCCCAGGATCGTGGCGGAAGTGTGGAGTTCAGGTCTTGTTAACCGAATCTGCACGTGTGAGTCGTTACCAAAACCACCCATGAGCCCGCCGATGCAAGCGCCCCAGGACCTCCTGTCCTCCGTCTTCGGATTCGACGCCTTCCGGCCGGGCCAGGCCGAGATCGTGGACGCCGTCTGCGCCGGTCGCGACGTCCTCGCCATCATGCCCACCGGCGGCGGCAAGTCGCTCTGCTTCCAACTGCCCGCCCTCTGCCGCGATGGCCTCACCGTCGTCATCTCCCCCCTCATCGCGCTCATGCGCGATCAGGTTCGCGCGCTCCAGGAGGCCGGCGTCTGCGCTGGGGCGCTGACCTCCGGCAACACCGAAGAAGAGACCGAACAAGTCTGGCAAGCCATCGAAGAGTCCCGCCTCAAGCTCCTCTACATCGCCCCCGAACGCCTGGCCTCCACCGGCACCGAACGGATGCTCAAGCGCGCCAACTGCACGCTGATCGCTGTGGACGAAGCCCATTGCGTCAGCCAATGGGGCCACGATTTCCGCCCCGATTACTTGCGCATCGGCGCCTTGCGGAAGGCCCTGGGCACCCCCCTCGCCGCCTTCACGGCGACAGCGGACGAAGAAACCCGCGACGAGATCGTCCGCCGCCTGTTCGACGCGCCGCCGGAAATCTTCCTCCACGGCTTCGACCGCCCCAACCTGTCCCTGGCCTTCCAGCCCAAGAACAGTCCCCGCAGCCAAATCCTATCCTTCGCCGCCGCCCGCAAGGGCCAATCGGGCATCGTCTATTGCGGCACCCGCGCCAAGACCGA
>JBCCCB010000476.1:0-1845 GCA_039033775.1 Pseudomonadota bacterium
CGCGCCCGGGCGGCGGGTGTGCCAGGGGACCGGATCGTGTTCTCGGGCGTGGGCAAGACCGGGGCCGAGATGCGCCATGTGCTGGCGGATGGCGTGCGGCAAATCAACCTGGAGAGCGAGCCGGAGATGCGGCTCTTGTCGAAGATCGCGGCCGAGATGGGTGTCGAGGTGCCCGTGACGGTGCGGGTGAACCCGGACGTGGATGCCAAGACCCACGAGAAGATCGCGACGGGGCGGGCGGAGGACAAGTTCGGCATCCCGATCGCCAAGGCGCGTGCGGTCTATGCCGAGATCGCCACCCTGCCCGGCCTGAAGGTGATCGGGATCGACGTGCATATCGGCTCGCAACTCACCGATCTGGATCCGTTTCGCCAAGCCTATCGCAAGGTCGCTGACCTGACCGAGACCCTGCGCGCCGAGGGGCATGAGATCAGCCGTCTGGATCTGGGTGGGGGCCTGGGCATTCCCTATGCCCGCTCGAACCTGGCGCCGCCGGTGCCGCAGGAATACGGCCAGGTGATCCGGGACGAGGTCGGGCATCTGGGCTGCGAGATCGAGATCGAGCCGGGGCGACTGATCGCGGGCAATGCCGGGATCCTGCTGACCTCGACCATCTTCGTCAAAGAGGGCGAGGGCCGCGATTTCCTGATCCTGGACGCGGCCATGAACGACCTGATCCGGCCTGCCATGTATGGCGCGCACCATGACATCGTCCCGGTTCGCGAACCGGCGCCCGGCATCGACCAGCGCCCTTACGACATCGTCGGTCCGGTCTGCGAAAGCGGCGATACCTTCGCCAAGGGCCGCGACATGGCGCCGCTGGCGGCGGGCGATCTGGTCGCGTTCCGTAGCGCCGGGGCCTATGGCGCGGTCATGGCCAGCGAGTATAACAGCCGCCCCTTGATCCCCGAAGTACTGGTGGATGGCGACCGATACGCTGTCATCCGCCGCCGCCCCACCTTTGACGAGATGATTTCGCGCGATACCATTCCCCAATGGCTCCTTGGCACCTAGGTTGAGGGTCACGACCGGAGGGACGCCAATGGCCGACGCGACGACTCATGTGCTGCGACAGCTGCGGCTGACCCGATGGGGCCTTTGGGCCGAGCGCATCACGCGGGGCTTCTGGCCGGCCTGGTCCGCCCTGTTCGCCGCCGTCGCCATCTGGGCCTTCGACATCGGACCCGACCTGTGGCGCGGCAGTTTGATCGCGGCCTTCGGGTTGCTGGCCTTGGTGACTGCGATCTTGGGGCTCCGGGCATTCCGCGTCCCGACCGAGATGGACGCGCGGGCCCGCCTCGACGAGACGCTGCCCGGCCGCCCGCTTGCGACGCTGCGCGACGACCAGGCGATCGGCCAGGACGACACCGCATCGGCTGCCGTCTGGGAGGCGCATCAGCGCCGGATGGCGGCGCGGCTGACCGAGGCGCGGGCCGTGGCGCCCGACCTGAAAGTGTCGGCCCGCGATCCCTATGCCCTGCGCTACATGGCCGTGCTCGTGGCGGCTCTCGGATTGCTGTTCGGCACGATCTGGCGCGCGCCCGAGATGCCGGACTTGGCGGGCTCGGGCCAGGCCATCGCCGCCGGGCCGTCCTGGGAGGCCTGGCTGGAACCGCCGCGGCATACCGGGCTGCCGACACTCTATCTGCCCGAGATCGAGGCCGGCGCCGTGGAGGTGCCGGAAGGAACCCGCGTGACGCTTCGTCTCTATGGCGACACGACAGATCTGGCCGTCAGCGAGACGGTGTCGGGCCGACAGGTCGCCGACCCGACCGCGCCGATGCAGGATTTCGACGTCGTGCAATCGGGCACGTTGGCCATCGGCGTCACCGGGCCGGTCTGGTC
>JBCCCB010000477.1:0-1831 GCA_039033775.1 Pseudomonadota bacterium
CGGATGGGTCCGTCGAGACCTAGTTGTCCCAGGGCGGGGTCGTGCCGGGATACTGGACCGCCCACATCTCCTGGTAGTTCTCGGCCGTCACCAGAAGGTTGGGCGTGATGATCTCCTCGCAAAGCTCGGCCCCGAGGATCGCCTGGCTGAGACCGTCCAGCGCGGCCCGGCCCTGCAAGGCCGCCTGCTGGCCCGACAGCGCGACGATGTTGGTGTCGCCGGAGTGAAGCTCCAGGTAGCCCGGTCCCTCGCTGTCATAGCCTGCGATGGGGATGTCGCGGCCCGATTGCTCGACGGCTTCGCTGGCCGCGTTCACCGCCAGCGACCAGGTCGCCACGATCCCGGCGAGATCGGGATTGGCCTGGATGACGTTGGTCGCCAGTTCCAGAAGCCGATCCTGGCTGAAATCGGACTGGAGCGAGATGATCTGTCCCCCCGCTTCCCCGACCGCGTCCAGCACGCCTTTCTCGCGGTCGCGGATGGTCTGTAGCGCGAACGGAATGCCCAGGATCGCGATCTGGGCATTCGGGGTGCCGATGGCCGCCATCATGGCGGCGGTCGCGTCGAAGCTGCCCTGATAGGAGGAGGCGTTCATCACCGAGATGACCTCGCCCCGGGCGGGTGCGCCGCCGACGATGAAGACCGGAATGTCGGCTTGGTTGGCCCGGCGAACGGCCTGGCCGATGGACCCCGCGTCGACGGCCGTCAGGAAGATCCCGTCCACGCGGCGCTGGACGAGCGCGTCGAATTGGCTGAGCTGCGTGTTGGCGTCGAAATCCGCATTGTTGATGACCAACTCGACGCCCAACTCGTCGGCATAGGCCTGCGCGCCGGCCACGAGCGTGCGGCTAAAGTCATCCGACTGGTTGTTGGTCAGGAAGCCGAAGGTCAGCCCCCGCGACCCGATATCAGCCGTTTGCTCGGACGTCAGTTCCAACGCTTCGGCGGTTCCGAGACAGGATTGCGCCAGGGCCGGCGCCGCGAGCAGCCCAAGTGCGGCGCCGGTGGCGAAGCCGCGTCTGAGTGCTGAGTTCAGAATATCTCCCATGTCATCCTCCCCTTGGTGAACCTGCGCCAAGCAGAGCGCAAATCGCGTATTTCCGCAATACAAACGTTTGTATTTGCGTTTGTGCGGGTGTCGATCTTATTGAAAGAAGCCTCACGACGTCCCTTTGGATCGCATCACAGAACAGGCTTCGCCCATGCTTCCGCCCGTCTTCTCAACCGACCAGGATCAGCTTACCTGCCGCATCGGGCGCGAGACGCTTCGGCTCGAACCCGTCGGCCCATCCGCCATCCGCGTTCGGGCGACGAAGAATGCGGAATTCGATGACGCGCTTCCCAGCGGATTGGTCGAGGATCTCGATCCGACGACCGAGACGAGCGTCGTCATCGACGGCGATCTCGCCACGGTCACCAATGGCCGCCTGCGTGCTGAGATCCGCAAGATGCCCCGGGGCCTTGAGCCGACGCTGGAGCTTGCGTTCTTCGATACGGAGCCTGGCAAGGCCCTGCTAGAAGAAGAAATCCCCCACATCCTCTATCCCAACACCCGGAACTACGACGCCGAAGAGGGACATCTGTGGCGGATCGAAACCCGGTTCCGGGCCCATGACGGCGAGCGGTTCTACGGGCTCGGCCAGCATCAGCATGGACGGCTCGATCAGAAGGGCTGCGTGATCGATTTATTGCAGATGAATACCGAGGTGGTGATCCCTTTCCTCGTGTCCTCGCGCGGTTACGGCTTCATCTGGAACAACCCGGGCACCGGGCGGGTCGAACTGGCGGCGAACCGCACGAAATGGACGCTCGATGCGTCGCCGCAGATCGA
>JBCCCB010000478.1:0-1811 GCA_039033775.1 Pseudomonadota bacterium
ACGTGAACATGGTCTCCGCCCCCGTCCTGGCCCGCGAACGCGGGGTCGAGATCTCCACCACGCGCCAGGACAAGACCGGCGTCTTCGACGGCTACATCAAGCTGATCGTCAAGACGTCGAGCCGGGAACGCTCGGTCGCGGGCACGGTCTTCTCGGACGACAAGCCCCGGTTCATCCAAATCAAGGGCATCAACATCGATGCCGAGGTGGGCGAACACATGCTCTACACCACCAACAAGGATACGCCCGGCGTCATCGGGGCCCTAGGCCAGACCCTGGGCGAAAACGGCGTGAACATCGCCAACTTCACCCTCGGCCGCTCCGACCGGGGCCAGGACGCCATCGCGCTGCTTTACTTGGACGACCAGCCCCCGGCCGCGGTTCTGGACAAGCTACGGGCAACGAACCTGTTCCAGAACGTGTCGCCTCTTCGGTTCCGCACCGCATGATCTATGCCGTCGGCGACATCCACGGCTATCTGGACCAGTTGGAGCGCGCCCTCGCCCTGATCGAAGCCGATGGAGGCCCGGACGCCCCCATCGTCTTCCTGGGCGATTACGTGGATCGTGGCCCCGATGTCCCCGGCGTGCTGGACCGCCTGACGCGAGGCCTCGCCGAGGGCCGTCCCTGGACCTGCCTGCTGGGCAATCACGACCGCTTCTTCCGGGATTTCCTGGATCATGGAACGCTGACGGACACCGTGCTCCGCCCGGGGATCACATGGCTGCATCGAAACATGGGCGGCCGGGAAACCCTGGCCGCCTATCTCGCGGCGGGGGATGTCCCGTCCCATGACAGCCTGCCCACCGACGATCCGGACGACTGCGTCGACACGATGGCCGACCTCCTGGCTACCGCGCGCGCGCGGTCATACCGGACGCCCATCGCCGCTTCCTGTCCGCGCTCAGACCGTATCACGAAACCGACGCGCAGATCTTCGTCCATGCCGGTATCCGTCCCGGCATCCCGCTCCCCAAGCAAGCCGAGGACGACCTCGTCTGGATCCGCCAACCCTTCCTGGACGATCCGCGCGATCACGGCCGCCTGGTCGTCCACGGCCATACGGCGCTCCCCGCGGCACGGCATTATGGCAACCGCCTCAACCTCGACAGCGGCGCGGGCTATGGCGATCCCATCACCGCCGCTCTCCTCGATGGCCGCGCGGCCTGGGCGCTGACCGGCGGCGGCCGCATCCCTCTCGCGTCCTAACGTCGCCCTTTCGCGCCCTCCTTCTTCCTTTCATAAATATCCCGGGGGTCCGGGGGCTGGCCCCCGGTCCGCCCCTCTCAGCCTCCGCTACGGAGGCCGCCCCATGTCCGACATCGTCATCCTCTCCGCCGCCCGCACCGCCATCGGCACCTTCGGCGGCAGCCTCGCCGACACGCCCCCGATCGACCTGGCCACCTCCGCCGCCAAAGCCGCCATCGAACGGGCGGGCGTGGACGCCGCGCAAATCGGCACCACCGCCTTCGGCCACGTCATCAACACCGAGCCGCGGGACATGTACCTCTCCCGCGTCGCCGCCATGCAGGCGGGCGTGCCCGACACGGTCCCGGCGATGAACGTCAACCGGCTCTGCGGTTCGGGCGTCCAAGCCATCGTGTCCGGCACCCAAGCGCTGCAACTGGGCGACGCCGATTTCGCCCTGGTCGGCGGCGCGGAATGCATGTCGCGCGGTCCGCACATCCTTCCCGATGCGCGCCGGGGCGCAAAAATGGGTGACATCCGGGCGCTCGACATGATGCTCGGCGCGCTCAACTGCCCCTTCGGCACCGGGCATATGGGCGTGACGGCGGAAAACGTCGCCGCCG
>JBCCCB010000479.1:0-1802 GCA_039033775.1 Pseudomonadota bacterium
CGGGTTGTGCAGCGTCAGGCTGTAGGGCGGCCCGCCCAGGCGCCGCGCCATGGCCACGATCAGGGCGGTCTGGCCGCAGGACCCCACATGGACGTGGTCGAGTTCCAGGGCCCGGGCATGGCGGACCAGGGCGGCGGCGAAGGGGGCCATGGCCGCCATCCGCGCCGCGTCCCCGGCGCCCTGCCGGGCCATGTCCCCGCGCAACCCCCAGAGCGCGCCCGGCCAGTCCAGCCCGGTCCGCGCCACGGCGCCCGGCGCGGTCGAGGCCAGGTAGACCGTGCGCGCCGCGGCGGCGGCCGACCAGTCGTGGGGCATCACGTGGCGCGGCGGGGGCCGGGTGCTGATCGGCACGACCTCGGCGCCGAGGGCCTCCAGACCCAGGATCTCGCGCCAGAAGAAGGTGTGGGTCTGGCCTGGGAATTCCGGCGCGGCGTAGCCGATCCTCACGATGCGGCCTCCACGAAGAGACGGTCCAGCCGCGCGGCCTCGCGGGCGACGTCGAACGCAGCCGCGACCGTTTCGCGGCCCGCGGCGCCCATGCGCGTCCGGCCCTCGGGGTCCGACAGGAGCTCGGAGACCGCGCCGGCCAAGGCATCGGCGTCGCCCGGCGTCACCAAGCGGCCCGAAACGCCATCCTCTACCAGTTCGGGAATGCCGGCGATGCGGGTCGCGACCACGGGCAGGCGGCTGGCCATCGCCTCCATCAGGACGACGGGCACGCCCTCGGCGAAGGACGGCAGCACGAAGAGGTCGGCCCGGCCCAGTTCCGCGGCGACCTCGTCCTGTCCGAGATAGCCCGCGAAGCGAACGGCCTCGCCCAGGCCCAGTTCCTGCGCGTGGACCTCGATCGCCTCGCGCTCGGGCCCGTCGCCGACCAGCGTCAACGTCGCGTCCGGATGGTTCGCGTGCAGCTTGGCCAGCGCGTCGAGCAAGACCCGAACGCCCTTGACCGCTGCCAGCCGTCCCACGAACAGGAGCCGGGCACTGTCCCGAGGCCCGTCGCCCGGGCCGTAGCGGTCCAGTTCCACACCGCAATGGACGATGCGCATCTTGGACCAATGGGCCGGGTCCGAGAAGAGCATCCCCTGGCTGCGGCAGAACTGGCTGATGCAGGCCACCAGGTCGGCCCGGGCGATCTTGACGTCCAGGCGCCAGCGCGTCGTCTCCAGGAAGTCCGCGGGCCCGTGGAGCGTGAAGCTGTAGGGGATCCCAGTCAGCGACGAGGTCAGCATCGCCACCGATGACGACGCCATGGCGAAGTGGTTGTGCAGCCGCACCGCGCCCGTTGCCTTGAGATGCCGGGCCAGGACCAGCGCCTCCACCAGGTAGAATGCCTGCCAGAGGGTCGCCTTCCAGCCCGGCGGGCAGGTCCGCCAGGCCAGGGCCAGGGTCGACAGCAACCGGCCCGGTTGCGACAGGGCGCCGCCGATCGCGGCCAGCAGGGTCGCCGGCCGCTTGGCCGCCTCTAGGACGTGGAAGGTGGTCTCCGCCGCCTGCCGCTCGGCGGGGCCGCGAAGGTGCTCGGGCCCGGTGCGCCGCACCGAGCAGGTCAGGACCGTCCGGCCCAGGGCGCGCAGCGCCTCGACCTCGCGCAGGATGAAGGTATGGGAGACGGCCGGATACTCTCCGGTCAGGTAGGCCACCGGCGCGGTCGCGTGCGTATCGGTCATGGCGGCCGGCGGCTCCGGTAGGGGATTCTCGGGCGTGTCTAGGCAGCGGCGGTCGCCCGGTAAAGCCTAACCCCCGCGCGGCTCGAACGCGCCGCGGCTGGGCCGGTCGGGCCTGGGGGTCCCGAAGAAGTC
>JBCCCB010000480.1:0-1785 GCA_039033775.1 Pseudomonadota bacterium
CTGGAGACGGCGCAGCACGTGGATCACATCGTGCTCTTCTCGGGCGACGGGGACTTCAAGTGCCTGGTCGAAGCGCTCCAGCGGAAGGGCGTGCGGGTCTCGGTTTGCTCCACCATCCGCAGCCAGCCGCCGATGATCGCCGACGACCTGCGCCGTCAGGCCGACAACTTCATCGAACTCGACGACCTGCGGGAGGTGATCGGCCGCCCGCCCCGGGACGTGCCCCAGGCAGTGAACGAGTGAGCTAGCGCGGCGGTCGCGCGCGAAAGCCCGGCAGCCGCCAGTCGAACCGGATCGAGCCCGCGCGCAACAGGAATGTGACGATCGCGCAGGCCCCCAGCGCCGGCAGGCCCGGCCCCGCCAGTTCGCGGGTGACAACGGCGGCGCAGGCCCCCGCCAAGGCGGCCGTGACGTAGAGTTCGCCCGCGCGCAGGACCAGCGGCACCTCGCCCACGACCACGTCGCGCATGAGGCCGCCCAGGCAGCCGGTAGCCACCCCCATGACGATCTGGACCCAAGGGGCCAGGCCCATCCCGGCGGCCGCGCCGACCCCCGCCGCCGCCGCGACGGACAACGCGACGGCATCCAGCCAGACGATCCAGGCCAGGCGCGAGGCGACCAGGTGGTGGGTGAAGAACACCAGGACGGCCGCACCGGCGGCCAGCGCGACCGGGGCCGGATCGGCGATCCAGAAGACCGGTTCCCGCCCTATCAGCAGGTCACGGACGGTGCCGCCGCCCACCGCCGTCAGGCAGGCCAGGAAGACGAAGCCCACGGGGTCGAGCTGCGCCCGCGCCGCCGTCAGCGCGCCGGTGACGGCGAAGACCAGAACAGCGGCCAGGTCGAGGAGGACGAGGAGCGTCATCGGGCCAGGCGCCGCAGGACGGCCCGGAAGATCGGATGGAACCCGCCGGCGCGGCCGCGGTCGTGCCAGAAGAAGGCGAAGTCCTGTCCGCCATCGTCGGCGCAGCGATGGGTCCAGCGCCAGGGCAACGGTCCCGTGCGGACCGCGAAGAGATGCCAGTGGAGCCCGCCCGTGCGGAGCCGGCCCACGGCACGGGGGGCCCATCCGGTGATACCCGCCTCCTCCGCCAGTTCGCGCAGGGCGGCCCGGTCCGGACGCTCGCCTCGCTCGATCCCGCCCTTGACCAGTTGCAGCCCAGCCCATGGGTGGCGGAAGGCCAGGACCCGGCCGCCCTGCCGCACGATCGGACAGGCGACGCGCCTCATCGCCCGCGCCCCGGTTGGGCGACGACGGCCGAGCTTCTCGTTCTCCTCGGTCCGGCCGCGGTCACGGCAGGTCGATCCGCAGGTGGGGTGACGGCGTCCGGTCCACGAACTCGGCCCGGATATCGCGGAGCATCCGACGCTGCCCCCCGAACGAGACCGCGTCGATGGCTTCGTCGCAGCCGAGCCAGCGGTGGGCGTCATGCTCCTCGTTCAAGGTCGGTTCGGCGCCCGGACCGACCCGGGCCACGAAGACGGGGGCGACCGTCACGGTGTCGCGATCGGCCTCGTAGAACTGTTCGCAGATATCGGCCGACCAGAAACTCTCGGGGGTGAAGCCGGTCTCCTCCCTCAGTTCCCGTAACCCGGCCTGCCAGGCGGTCTCACCCGGTTCGATCCGCCCGGCGACTTGGCACCACGTCCCCGCGTTCGACCCCGTTCGCCGCATCAGAAGCACCTCGGTCCCGTCGTGCCCCGATCGGAGGACGACGAAAGAGGCGACCCACGCCCGGCCGGATACGCGCAACACCCCATCCCCCGCGTGAACGGCGCCAGCCC
>JBCCCB010000481.1:0-1749 GCA_039033775.1 Pseudomonadota bacterium
AGGATCGTGTCCGGCCCCATCTCATAATAGGCATTGGGTTCGTCACACTCGGCGACCCGAACGTGGACCGGCCTGGGCAGCGCCATGTCCTCGTTCAGCCGCTCCAACGCAGCGGCCAAAACCGGTTCGATCGGGTTCATCCTGGTGCGAAGCCGCAGCGACGTTCCCGGCCCCGGCACCCGGTCCAAGACGGCGTCCCAGGCGGCCTTCTGGCGCGCGCGTTCTTCTGGGCAACTGTCCCGGCGTTCGCTGGGCAGTTCGACCTTGCGGGCGAAGCCCGCTCGGCCCGCCGGATCGCCGCCATAGAAAAAGCACAGCGCATTGAAGCCCCGGCGGGCATCGGTGGAATAGCGGCTCCAATAGGGGAAGTCGCCATCCCGTTCCTCGTGCTCGAACCCGTAGAGATAGGCGATGTCTTGGACCATGGCGCGCGCCTCCATCTCAGGATGCAGGCGGTCGATCAGGTGGATGGCGAAGGCATCGGCGGCGTCTTCTTCCAACCCCATGATGGGCAGGTCCAGCAAGTCGACCAGGGCATGGGCCAGTTCGTGGTAGAGCGTGCCGACGATATTGGACCGGGTGAAGCGATCGATTTCGGTCACCGACCGGGCGGGCATGTCCTGCGCCGTCGCAGGGACGGCGGCGAGAAAGGCAAACAGAGGTAGAATCAGACGCATGCGCGATGAACGCAGGTGCGCCTTGTCAAAGCAAGGGCGAGGGGGGACGCCGGTTACTGAACCGTGGCTGCACGGCGCCACCGGTCGCCGATCCGGTCCAGATGGGGCGTCCATTCCGCAGCGAAAGCCGCCTCGTCAGTGGTCGGAAGGTCCGCCGGCGGCAGATCGAGCGCCCGCAGGAACGCGATGCGATGGGCCGTCGGCGGGTGGCTCGTATCGACGGTATGCAACTCCGCCGCCATCTCCTGGGCGATGCGACGGGCCGCCGCCTCGGGCGGATCGACCAGTGCCTTTGCCACCCAGTCCACGCAAGCCGCGCCTTCGGGTGCGGCGGGGCCATGCAGCCGGTTGAACCGGGCCTCCAGCAGCGGCGCGCGGGACAGCAGGTTCATGGCCGACACCATGGCGCCCGACCCGGCCACACGGGCCGCCAGCGCGTCCGCCAGATATTCGGCCCGTTGGCTTTCGGGATAGGTCAGGCGGGTCAGCAACGCGTCCAGCACCTCCAGGGCAAGCGCCAGCGGAACCTGAACGAGTTCGAAGGCAATGCCGCCACCGCCGCCATTGTCCGGCACGATCGGACCATGCCAGCGGTCCACCACCTGCCGCGCCCGCCAGATGATGCCACCGCGCCGGGGATCCCCGTTGACCAGGTGGCCGATCTCGTGGGCGAGGATGGCGTGGCGCTCCGCCGGGGTCGCCGCTTGCCAAAGAAGCGCGCCCAGGCCCAACAGCACCTCGCCCCGAATCTGGCCCACATAGGCGTTGGCCTCCTCTTCAATGCTCAGAGCAGTGATCTGCGGCGCGGCCATCGCCGCCGAGATCGTGTCGAGCATCGCAAAGGTGGCCGGCAGGTCCGCGCGCCGCAGCATGCGGTCGGGCAGCGGCGCGGGCCGGGGCCAGAGGAACACGCCCATCAGTGCCAGGAGCGCCGCGACCACCAGCACCGGGATCGACGGCCAGCCGGCCACGGCGAGGATGGCCGCCCCCAGCAGAAACGCCGGCGGTACGGCCAGCACGGCCATCGCCAAGGCCATCGCGACCCAATGTCCGGTGCGCGGGCGCGTCAGGC
>JBCCCB010000482.1:0-1725 GCA_039033775.1 Pseudomonadota bacterium
CATCGGCATGCCCGAATGCCCCGAATTGGCGGCCGCCACGGCATCCAGCGTCAGGGTCCGGATCGCGGCGGCGCGGCGCCAATGGCCGGGATCGGCGGCGCGCAGGGCGTCCAGATCGGGCATGGGGGCGGTCATGGGGGCTCTCCTCCGGGTGTCTGCTCGGCGCTCTCCCTAGCAGTCTGCCGCGCCCGTGCAAGGCCGCGCGGGCGCGGGACTTGTCATCCGGGGCCGGATCGGTCCCTATGGCGCAAACCGCACGGGGGCAGCCGGATGGACGGAAAACAAGAACTGGACGCGCGGATCGCGCGACTTGAGGCGGCGTTGGACACGATGGGCGCGGCGCTGGACGCGGCGCAGGCCCGTCCCGACCTCAGCGCGGCCCTGGCCGAGACCGAGGCCGCCCTGGCGGCCGCCCAAGCACGGGTCGAGACCCTGGAGCAGGAGGCGGCGGCACGGGACGCCGCGCCCGCCGCACCGATGGCCGATGCCAGCGAGGAGACCGTGCGGCTTCGCGCGGCCGTCGAAACCCTGACCGAGACCTCGGCCGAGCTGCGGGCGCAGGTTGACGGCGCCGCCGACAAGGCGCTGCAAGCCGAATTGGACGCCCTGCGCGCCGCCCGTGCGCTGGATCTTGCCGAGATGGAGGCGATCCTGGCGGAACTGGACCCGCTGCTGACCCCCGGCAAGGAGAACGCCCATGCCTGAGATGACCATCGAGATCGGCGGCCGGGCCTTCACCGTCGCCTGCCAGGACGGGGAAGAGGGCTACCTGACCTCGGCCGCCGAGATGCTGAACCGGGAAGCGCAGACGCTGCTGGCCGCGGGCTCGCGATTGACCCAGGACCGCATGCTGCTGATGGCCGGCCTGATGCTGGCCGACAAGTCGCTGTCCGCCGAGGAGGAATTGCGCGCCCTGGACCGACGCCTGGCGCAGCAGACCCAGCTTCTGGACGAGTTGCAGGCCAAGTCCGACGGCAAGGTCGAGGTGCGCGAGGTCGAGAAGGAAGTCGTGCGCGAGACGGTGCCGCAAGACGCCGTCGACCGCTTGGAGGGGCTTGCGGCAAAGGCCGAGGCCCTAGCCGGTCAGGCGCGTCAGATGGCGGAGAGCGGCTAGACCCGCCGCCTGGCTTCAGCCCGGAAACCCGGCTTCGGACAGCAGGCGCCCAGCCTCGCCCATGATGTCGGCCAAGGCGGACCGATCCTCGCCCGGATGGAACCGCGCCCGGACGGCCGTGGCTATGGGCTTCGGCGTCAGCAGCCGGACATCGGTCGCGCCCGGGGTGGTGGCTTCGGCCTGCCAGGCCTCGATCAGGAGCCGCTGCGCCGCCTTGGTGGCCAGATAGGCCCCGGCGAATTTCAGCGGATGGGCATCGTCGAAGAAGATCGCGGTCCCGCCCCCGGCCGCTTTCAGCAGGGGCGCCACATAGGGGATCAGCCGCGACAGGGCAGTCACATTGACCTCGACCGACGTGGCCATGTCCTTTTCGTCGATCATCGTGGCCGGGGTCAGCGGTGCCGTATGCACCGCCGTGTGGATCCAAAGCGGCAGCTTGCCCCAGCGGTCGTGGATTCCCCGGCACAGATGCTGCATCGCGCCCGCATCGGTCACGTCCATCGGCGCCAAGGTGGCGGTGCCGCCGGATGCCTGGATGCGGTCGTCCAATTCCTCCAGCGCCCCTTGGGTGCGCGCCACCGCGATCACATGGGTGCCGCGCGCGGCCAGGG
>JBCCCB010000483.1:0-1717 GCA_039033775.1 Pseudomonadota bacterium
AGGTCGTTGCCCTCACGTGTCCGCTCGCCCACGCCGGCGAAGACCGACAGGCCCGAATGCACCTTGGCGATGTTGTTGATCAGTTCCTGGATCAGAACCGTCTTGCCGACGCCGGCACCGCCGAAGAGGCCGATCTTGCCGCCTTTGGAATAGGGCGCGAGCAGGTCGATGACCTTGATGCCGGTGACCAGGATCTCGGCCTCGGTCGCCTGGTTGGCGAAGTCCGGCGCGGGCTGGTGGATGGCGCGGGTCTCGTCGGCCTCGACGGGGCCCTTCTCGTCGATCGGCTCGCCGGTGACGTTCAGGATGCGGCCCAGCGTGGCGGTGCCCACGGGCACCATGATCGCAGCGCCGGTATCGGTGACCGGCTGGCCGCGCACGAGACCCTCGGTGGCGTCCATGGCAATGGTGCGCACGGTGTTCTCGCCCAGGTGCTGGGCGACTTCGAGGACCAGGCGCTTGCCGTTGTTGTCGGTCTCCAGCGCGTTCAGGATCTCGGGCAGGTCATCGTCGAACTGAACGTCGACGACGGCGCCGATGACTTGGGTGACTTTTCCGGTAGCCATTTTCGTGTCTCCGTGTTTCGGTTCAGAGCGCCTCGGCGCCCGAAATGATCTCGATCAGCTCGTTGGTGATGACGGCCTGGCGCGAGCGATTGTACTGGATGGTCAGCTTGTCGATCATGTCGCCCGCATTCCGGGTCGCGTTGTCCATGGCGGACATGCGGGCGCCCTGTTCGGACGCCCCGTTTTCCAGCAAGGCCGAGAAGATCGCCGTGGCGACGCCGCGCGGCAGAAGGTCGGCCAGGATGGCTTCCTCGCTGGGCTCGTAATCGTAGAGCGATCCGGCTTCGGCGTCGTCGGGGACGTCGAACGGGATGATCTGCTGGGCCGTTGGTGTCTGGCTGATGACGGATTGGAACTTGGCGTAGAAGATGGTGGCCACGTCGAATTCGGCGTCGTCGAACCGCTTCAGCACATCCGCCGCGATACCGGCCGCGTCACCGTAGCCGATGCGCTTGACCTCGGACAAATCGACATGGCCGACGAACAGGTCGGCATAGCCGCGCTTCATGGATTCGCGGCCTTTCTTCCCGACGGTCAGGATCTTCACCGTCTTACCGTTAGCCTTCAACCTGTCGGCATGGGCCTTGGCGAGCTTGGCGATGTTGGCGTTGAAGCCGCCGCAAAGGCCGCGTTCCGCTGTCATCACGACCAGCAGGTGGACGTCGTCCTTGCCCGTCCCGGCCAACAGACGAGGCGCGCCCTCGCTATCGCCGACCGAGGCGGCCAGCGATGACAGGACGGACATGAACCGCTCCGTGTAGGGGCGGCTCGCTTCGGCGGCATCCTGGGCGCGGCGGAGCTTGGCCGCCGCGACCATCTGCATGGCCTTGGTGATCTTGCGGGTCGATTTGACCGTCTCGATCCGGTTCTTGAGGTCCTTGAGGCTGGGCATGGGACCGCCTTACGAGAACGTCTTGGCGTAATCGTCGACGGCGGCCTTCAGCTTCTCCTCGGCATCGCCTTTGATCTTCGGGTCCTCTCTGGTGATCCAGTCGAGCACGTCCTTGCCCGCGCCGCGCATGTGGCTAAGCAGCCCGGCTTCCCAACGGCCCACATCCTTGATGGCGACCTTGTCGAGATAGCCCTTGGTGCCCGCATAGATGACGGCCACGATCTCAGCACCGCGATGGAGACCACGATGAAGAGGGCGA
>JBCCCB010000484.1:0-1711 GCA_039033775.1 Pseudomonadota bacterium
GCCTGCGCTTCCACAAGTTCCTCTTCGTCAAGAACCAGATGATCGCCCATTCCCGCCGGGACCGCGTCCGCCCCCGCGCCATGGCGAGCCAGGCCCTGGACGGCGATGCGGTCTTCGTCCGGGACCTGCGCGCGCCCGAGGTCGTGTCCGACGCCCGGTTGAAGGCCCTGGCACTCCTGGCCGATGCCGTCTTCGCCAGCTACGACCTCGTCCTGCACGTCCTCGACCTGCTCGCCGCCCGGGGCGCGGTGGCGGCGGACCTGATCGACCGCTACCTGGCCGCGCTGCCCGACGGGTTCCGGAAGGCCGGCCCATGACACGCATCCTCGATCTGGAGCTTTCGGGCCTGCGGCTGCCCACGGGTCGGGGCCTGCCGGCGCGCAACCGCGTGGGGCAGGCGGCCTTCCACGACGCGGCCTTCCTGGCGCGGTACGACGACCGGACCCTGATCTACGATTGCTTCGAGGCGGCGGAGGGCATCACCTTCCTCTGCCCGCCGCTCCTGAACCTGAAGCCGCTCCTGGCGGAGGCGGAGATCCGGGTCGACGGACACCCTGCCGCCATCCGCGAGATCCGGGACCTGTCGCGCTGTTCGGTCGTCGTCCTGACCGTCGCCACGGGCGGAACGGTGACGGTCGGCCACCGGACTTCGGCGCCAACCTGGCGGTCGGACGCGATCACACGGAGACCTTCGCGGGGCTGAACGCGCTCTACACGATCTCTCTCGACAACCGGCTCGACTGGATCCGCGACTGGCTCGACTACCACGTCCGTCTCCACGGGGCCGAAGCCGTCGTCCTGGCCGATAACGGCTCCACCGCCTATGGGCCGGCCGATCTCCGGGCCATGCTGGCCTCGGTCGAGGGCCTCAAGGCGGCCGCGATCCTGCGGGCCCGCTATCCCTTCGGGCCCACGGCCGAGAACAAGACGGCCTACGATGCCCTCTTCCTCCAGCGCGCCCTGGCGGAACTGGGGCGGCGCCGGTTCCTCGGCCGGGCGCGCGCGGTCCTGAACGTGGACGTCGACGAGCTGTTCCATTCGCGCACCGGCCGGTCGGTCTTCGAAGCGACCGTCGCATCGGCGGCCGGCTACCTTCGGGCCGATGCGGAATGGGTCTACGCGGTCGGCACCGAGGGCTCTGTCCGGCACCGGGACCACGGCCATGTCAGCGCGACGGGACGGCCGAAGGCCAACCGCAAGTGGTGCGTCGTCCCGGACGGGCCCCAGGCGGGGCGGCAATGGCTGACGCATTTCCTCGGCTCCCGGAAGGACCCGGTCGATCCGGACTTCGTCATGTGGCACTTCCGGCAGGTCTCCACCTCCTGGAAGGCCGACCGGTCCGCCGGCGACCTGGCCCTCGTGCCCGACCCTGACCTGACCGCGGCCATGGACCGGGCGTTCCCGTCCGATGCTACGACGGCGGCGCTCGCGAAAGACCGTGCGGATGTCTGAGAGGACCGGCCGGGACGACATCACCTTCGTGGTCGACGGCGTCCGCCTGCCGCCCCTTGGCGACGCGGTCCCCCCCGCCGCGCTGGAGGCCCGGCTGCGCGCCGACCGGGCGACGACCGTGGCGCTCGACGGACTGATCGGGCCGGACGACCGTCTGCTTGAACTGGGCGGCGGCGTCGGCATGGTCTCCACCGGCGTCGCGCTGGAGGTCGGTGCGGGCGCCGTGATGGCGGTGGAGCCCGACCCCGACCTCGTCCCC
>JBCCCB010000485.1:0-1697 GCA_039033775.1 Pseudomonadota bacterium
CGGCCATGCCGGCGCGGACGACCATGCCGAAGGTGGTGAATTGCAGGAAGGCGAAGACCCCGGCGATGATGAGGGCGGCGAAGAGGAAGTAGATCAAGCGCCAATAGGGGTAGACGATGGAGCCTGCATCGAAGCCCAGCATCACGCCGAAATCGAACGAGCCGATGAAGGCGTCGGGGGCGGGGGTGGGGATCGGGTTGGCGCCGTAGAAATACTTGATGATCTCTTGCAGGACGATGGCCAGGCCGAAGGTCACCAGGATCTGGTCGGCATGGGGCCGCTTGTAGAAGTGACGGATCAGGCCGCGTTCCATGGCGACGCCGATGCCGATCATCACCGGGATGGCGAAGAGGATCGACAGGGGGACGGCCCAGTCGATGATGCCGGACCCAACGGTCTCGCCGAAGATGTCGTAGATGTAGGGGACCTGGACTTCGAGCGGGTTGCCCAGGAAGTCGGTGCGCGTCTCGTCAACCACAGTGTGGGAGAGTTGCAGCAGGTTCGAGAAGGTGACGGCGCAGAAGGCGCCCAGCATGAAGAGCGCGCCGTGGGCGAAATTGACGACGCCCAGCGTTCCGAAGATCAGGGTCAGACCGAGGGCGATAAGCGCGTAGGCGCTGCCCTTGTCGAGCCCGTTCAGGACTTGAAGGATGATGGCTTCCATGGGGGCCCCCGCCGTGGACGTGTCAGGAGGCCGCCGCCCCGGTGGGGGCGGCGGCCGGGTTGGCGCCTCAGGCGCCGGGGTTGCAGCTGCCCAGCGAGCCGCCCGCGAATTGCGGGTGATCGGGGGCGTAGGTGACCTGCTCGGTGGGCGTGACCTCGACGATCTCCACCAGGTCGAACTCGTTTTCCGGGTTCTCCTTGCCGCGCACCACGACCACGTCCTTGAAGCACTGGTGGTCGTCGGCGCGATACAGGGTCGGGCCGTTGCCCAGGCCGTCGAATTCGTAGCCCGACAGGGCCTCGTCCACGGCGCAGGGGTTGAAGGAGCCCGCGCGTTGGACCGCGTCGGCATAGAGCAGGGTCTGCACGTAGCAGGTATGGGCGGCCTGGGACGGCGGGAAGCCGTATTTCTGGCCGAAGCTCTGCACGAAGGCATTGGTGCCGGTGTATTTGGCGCCCATCTGGTTTTCGAGCTTCCAGTCCCAGTTCTGCGAGCCCAGGATGCCGGCGATGTTCTCGCCCGCGCCGCGGGCCATCAGCTCGGAGTAGAGCGGGACGACGATCTCGAACTGCTTGCCGTTGGCTTCGCGGGCGCGCAGGCCGAACTGGACGGCGTTGGTCAGCGAGTTGACCATGTTGCCGCCGTAATGGACCAGGACCAGAACGTCGGCATCCGATTGCAGCACCGGCGCGATGTAGGACGAGAAGTCCGTCTGGGTCAGGGGCGTCAGCACGGTGTTGACCGTGTTCCAGCCGACGGCTTCGGTGGATTCCCGGACGGCCTGTTCGGTCGTGTAGCCCCAATTGTAGTCGGCGGTCAGGTAATAGGCGTTCCGGTCGGTGCCGTATTGCGCGGCCAGGATCGGGGCCAGGGCGGCGCCGGACATGTAGGAGTTGAAGAAATGGCGGAAGCCATTGGCCTTCTTGTCCTTGCCGGTGGTGTCGTTGGCATGGGTCAGACCGGCCATGAAGATGATGCCGGCTTCCTGGCACAGCGCTTGCACGGCCACGGCCACGCCCGAGGACGAGCCGCC
>JBCCCB010000486.1:0-1686 GCA_039033775.1 Pseudomonadota bacterium
CACGTTCCGGCCACACCCATGGGCCGCGAGTCCTGAGGGCGTTCCCAGGCGCACCGATCCGGGCTACCGTCCCCGCGACGCCGAGACAGGAGCCCGGACCGCCATGCCCATCCGCCACGCCCTCACCCTCATCGCCATGCTGGCGGCGGCCCCCGCCGCCGCCCAGCAGGACCCGATCGACATCTCGCCCGACTTCGACCCGACCATCGTCTGGTTCGACGCCCCCCGGGTCACCCTGGGCGCCAGCGGCCGTGTCCGCCTCGTCTTCGCCGACGGCCTGGCCGATGCCGCGCTCGACCTGAACCAGTATTATTTCTACCAGCTCCAGTACCGCGAGGCCCTGGCCCACTTCACCATGCGCGCGCCCCTGACCCGCGCCGACCCGCTCGCCCGGCGCCACGCCTTCATCGCCACGCTGCGGCAGTTCCCCGAGGTCCAGAAGGACGTGCGCGGCGCCGTCCTGACGGAGATCGACGAATCCCTCCGCCTGGTCCCCGCCCCGCAGATCCTGCCCGGCGGCCTGCTGCCCGGCCAGTGACCGCGCACGGGGCGGTCCCGCGGCGCGGCGTCCATCCCGCCCGCACGATCGTCAGCCGTGTGGCCCTCCTGGCCTGCGCGGCCCTGGCCGTCTTGGTCGGCGCGCCGGCCAAGGCCGATTGCCCGGTCCCGCCGCCCGTCGACCCGGGGCCGGTCGACGACGTCAAGGACCGCCCCGCCTACTACTGGCGCACGGGCGTGTGGTTCCGGATGCCGCTCGGCTACCACAACCCCCAGGGCCCCGAGCGGATAATCCCCTCTTGACCGACCCCGACCGCTTCGCGACCGAGGTCCTCGCGGTCAACGACTTCACCGGCTACGACCCCGCCACCGGCTGCTTCGACCCGGACCTGGTCGAACGGTCGAGCGGAGGCCGGGAGTTCACCTTCTGGTATCCGACCGGCGAATATCTCGACTTCGACCTCGTCAGCCGCCGTGCGGTCAAGGACTGCCCCACCGGCCGCTGCGAGCCCGGCCGCACCGACGGCCGCGACCGGTTCTCGGTGCTCTTCCGCATGGAATGGGGGCCCACCCCGGGGGTGGAGAGCAGCGACAGCCGGCAATACCGAAAACTTCAGGATTGGGCGGAACGGAGCCGCTCGGGCCAGCCCCAGCCGGGAGAGAACATCCCGACATGGGAAGACAGCTGGAAGGGCCCAATCACCCAGACCAAGGACTACAGAATCTTCGATGACGACGGCACCGTCGTGACCCTAGTTCGATGTTTTCTCCTCACCGAGATCCGCGGCCATAACCGCGATGGGTACTGTCGCGGGGACTTCTACGACCGGGAGAGCGGCGCGCTCGTGTTCGTGGTCTTCCACAACGGGGTGGGCCTGCACGACGGGGACGAGCACTGGCGCGGCGTGGTCGACATGATCCGCGCCAAGATCGCTGAATGGCGCGTGGACTGACGGCCGGGGGAAAGCCCATTCCCCGCTCCGGCATTCGACCGACTATCGCGTCCAACGGCCAAGAACCGAAACGGGCATCCGGGACCGCCGACCCAAACCGGCCCCGTCGGACGTCCGACCCGGATCCGACGTTCATCGGACGCGGATCATATCTCCCCAAACGGGCCGCTCACTCCACCCCTTCCAACAGGATGATCTGCGCGTCCCCGGCGCCTACCCGGTGTTCGCGCGCCGC
>JBCCCB010000487.1:0-1685 GCA_039033775.1 Pseudomonadota bacterium
CGCCGCCGCCGCGCGAGACCTCCGAGGGGTGCGCATCTCTGTCTCGGGGTCGCCGATCCCCCTGCCCCAATCCCGGCCCTGCCCCAAACCGACGACGAGGACGGCGCGGGCCATTCCGTCGTCTGGCCCTGGGATCGCCGGGCTATCGAGACTGTGCCGGTTTCGCCCCGCTCGGATCGCCGGGTGGGGTGCCGCCGTCAAGCGGATCGCCCATGCGCCCCCAGGCCGCCGCACCGACGAGGACGGCACCGATGATGGCGAGGGTGATGCGAATGGGTTCGGATGTGATGCTCAAGCCGGAGAGGCCGTGGACGGCATGATACCCGGCGAGGGCCGCCGGAGCGGCATAGAGTGAGGCGATGGCACATTGCAGGAGCGGGTGCCGGACGAGGGCGATCAGGACCTGGCCGACGAGCAGCGTGAGGACGCCCGCCAGCAGGCCGCCACCGATCACGGCGATCCCGTCGACTTGCGCAGCGTGGAGATGCAAGGCGGCGTTCAGGCCGACGAACGCTGGCAGGGCATAGATGGCGCAGGCGACGAGCAGCCAGAGCATTGCGCCGAGGCCGAAGAGGCTGAGAAGGCTGGCGAAGAGCATGGGGCGGTCTCCCGTTCGATGGGGTGACGCGCATCCTCCTCCGCCAAGCGCCTGGAGTGATCCTAGCAGATTGGAGGGAAGACGCGCGGCGTGGGCGTGGATGTATCGGCGGGACGCGAGGTCCCGCCGATGGAGGTCTGGAGATGGGACGGCGCTCACATACCGCCCCTCCGGCAGTCGAAGAGCGGGATGCCGAGCTTGCGCGCCTTGTCGGCCAGGTTGTCGGTGATCCCCGTGCCGGGGAACAAGATCAGGCCCACCGGCAGCGTCTCGAGGAGCGCGTCGTTGCGCCGGAACGGGGCCGCCTTGGCATGCCTGGCCCAGTCCGGCTTGAAGGCGATCTGGGTGACCCCGCGATGCTCGGCCCATTTGGCGGCGATGAGTTCCGCGCCCCGCGGCGAGCCACCGTGGAGAAGGACCATGTCCGGGTGTTTGGCTTGGACCTTGTCGAGCGTCGCCCAGATGCGGCTGTGGTCCTGGCACTCCATCCCGCCGGCAAAGGCGATCTTCGTGCCGTCGGGCACCAGGATCGTGGCGTCGGTCCGGCGTTTGGCGGCCAGGAAGTCCCGGCTGTCGATACTGGCCGCGGTGAGATGCCGATGGCTGACCCGCGAGCCGGTGCGCGGGGTCCGCCCCGCAGACAGGCGGCGTGATCGTCGACAGGAGCGCGAACCAGAACACGAAGAGATGGGCTTGCAAGGGCTCCAGCCCCAACCGCTCCAATGCCGGGCCCGCCACGGAGACGCAGATGACATAGGCCGCCGTCGTCGGGACCTCCATGCCGAGGAGGAGGCAAGCCAGGGCCGTCAGCAGAAGCGCCCCCCAGAGCGTGCCGCCCGAACCCGCGAGGATGGCGGAGGTCATCTTGACCCCCAGTCCCGTGATCCCGAGGACGCCGACCACGATGGACGCGCAGAGGATGATCGCCCCGATCATGGCCACCTGGCGCCCCGCGCTCAGGCAAGCGGCGGCCAGCCGCCCGGGCAGGCGGCCCAGGGCAAGCCCCGTGCCATCGAAGGCGAGCAGGACCAGCCCCGCAGCGATGGCGGCCACGGCGGCGTATTGCGGCGTGTAGCCACCGCCGAAC
>JBCCCB010000488.1:0-1659 GCA_039033775.1 Pseudomonadota bacterium
CAAGGATTGGATCCGCACCGTCGACTGGGAAAAGGTCCGCGAGGAATTGGGTGGCACCACCGTGCGCTTCGCCATCGGGGCGGCCGACCAGGAATCGGCGGCCGAGGGTCTGGTGCCCTTCGAGGAATTGTCGGGCATCACCGTCGAGTTGGTCCCGATCCCGGACGATAGCTTCTACGACAAGGCCGTGACCGAGTTCATCTCCGGCAATGCCAGCTTCGACGCGCTGCAATTCTTCTCGCCCTGGTTGGGCGACTTCGCGGCGCCGGGCTTCTTGGCGCCGCTGGATGAATATGCCGCGAAATGGAACCTGCCGCTGGACGATTTCTACGACACGTACCGGCTGAATTACGGCTTCTTCAACGGCCAGATGTTCGGCATCCCGTTCGATTGCGACATCCAGATGGTTCACCTGCGGACCGACCTGATGGCCGAAGTGTTCGGCGGCGAGGTGGACCGCGTGACCTCCGTCCCGACCTATGACGAGCTGATCCGCGTCTCGGGTGAGTTGAACAACGTGCGCCCCGGCGTGTCCGGCGTGGGCATGATGGCAGCGCGCGGGTTCTGGTCGACCTATACGTGGGAACATATCGCGGCCCAGGCCGGGATGATGCTGTTCGACGAGAATTGGGAGCCGATCTTCAACGGCGATGCGGGGATGAAGGGCATGGATATCATCATGTCCCTGGTCCCGAATGCGGGCGAGGGGTACGCGGGCGCCGGTTGGCCCGAGAACCGCGCCGCCTGGCTGGGCGGGCAAGTGGCCACCAACATCTCTTGGCAGGATAGCGGCACCCAGGCCATGCGGCCCGATCAGTCGCAGATCGTCGGCAACTTCATGACGATCTACGAGCCGCGCATCGACGGGGGCCGCTTCGCGCCGCCGAACATCGCGGGGTCCACGTCTTGCGTGGCGGCCAGTGCCCAGAACCCCGAAGGCGCGTTCCTGATGCTGGCCTTCCTGACGACGGCGTCCATCATGGCCATGAACGAGGCGAATGCGAATGGCGTGGCGCCGGGCTATCGCTCGGTCCTGACCAACCCGCGCCTGCAGGAGGTGTCGCAGCCCGCCCAGGTCTGGTCGGATAGTCTGGAACACGCTTGGTGTGCCCCGCGTCTGCCCGGCATGTTCAACATGGAGCAGGCCATCGGGAATGAGATCAACCGGGCCGTGACCGGGCAGATCACCCCGAAAGAGGCGCTGGACAACGCCGCCGCCGCCGTGCGCGAGATCATGGACGATAACGGCTTCTATGGCCGCCGTCCGCCGGTGGAATACGCGAACGCGGCGCCGGGACTCTATGTCGGCGAGGGCAAGGACCTGCCGTTCTAAGGGGGACGGGCCACATGGTCGATCAGCCGGTACCGGAGGGAGGGGCGCGCGCCGCCCCTTCCGCCCAGGCGCGCCCGCGCCGCCGGTCGCGGCGGATGCGCAAGGCCTTCCCCTATCTGCTGGTCGCGCCGGCGGTTCTGTATCTGCTGATGATCACGCTCTATCCGGGCGTTTACGCGATCTATCAGTCTCTTTTCCTGGTCCGCTTCAATTCCTGGACCTTCGTCGGGACCGAGAATTACGTCGACCTGTTCGGCGACAGGGAGTTCTGGGCGGCGCTGTGGAATACCTTCGTCATCGGCTCGATCTCGCTGGCGCTGCAATGC
>JBCCCB010000489.1:0-1653 GCA_039033775.1 Pseudomonadota bacterium
CGACGCTGACGCCCACGCCATGCAGACCGCCGGAGACCTTATAGGAGTTCTGGTCGAACTTCCCACCCGCATGGAGCTGGGTCATGATGACCTCGGCGGCGGACACCCCTTCCTCCTCGTGCACTCCGACGGGGATCCCCCGGCCGTTATCCTTCACCGACACGCTGGAATCGGCATGGATCTTGACGCTCACCTGGGTCGCGTGACCGGCCAGGGCCTCGTCGATCCCGTTATCGACGACCTCGTACACCATGTGATGCAGGCCGGACCCATCGTCGGTGTCGCCGATATACATGCCGGGCCGCTTGCGAACGGCTTCCAAGCCTTTGAGAACCTTGATGGAATCGGCGCCATATTCTTCGGGCGTCGGGGCTGCTTCTGCCATTGGTGTTTTTCCCCTGCGTGTTGCCCAAGATATATGCTTTCGGGCAGGGGATGTCACGCGAATGACACCATATTTGGTGGGGTTAGGTGGCCTTGACCAGATGTCGGCCAAAGGGTGCGACGGCGGGCGCGGATGTCGCCTTGTGTTCTGTTGTTGTCGAATGTAGTTTTGGTCACTACAAACAGGAGAAGAACCATGTCGGCCACGCCCGTGTCCCTGCGCCTGGATGGGGAAACCCGCGCGCGTTTGATGGCCGAAGCGGCGCGGACAGATCGGCCCGCGGCGCAAGTGGCGGTTCGGGCGATCACGGCCTGGCTCGACGCGCAGGATGCGTTGCGTGCGCAGATCGACGCGGCCGTCGAGGAGGCGGATCGCGGCGCGTTCGTTTCGGCCGAGGCCGTGGGGGCTTGGATGGCGGACTGGGGAACGGCGGATGAGGGTCCGGTGCCGGCGGCGGATATTAGGCCGGATGATCCGACGTCGTGAAGGTCGTCTATCTGCCATCGGCGGCGCGGGACCTGCTATGGCTTCGAAACTACTACGAGCGGGTCTTTCCGGAAGGCACTGC
The DNA here is from genome assembly GCA_039033775.1 of Pseudomonadota bacterium. Taxonomy (GTDB): domain Bacteria; phylum Pseudomonadota; class Alphaproteobacteria; order Rhodobacterales; family Rhodobacteraceae; genus Jannaschia. The sequence continues at coordinate 954 of JBCCCB010000489.1, forward strand.
AAAGGCGCGCGCCGCGATTCGGAAGATGGAGGCGTTGTTGCTCGACAATCCCTTCATCGGGAGGCCGACCCATCGAGCGGACGTGCGGCGGCTGCGGGTCCTGCGAACGCCGTTCTTCGTGCTCTACCGACCGACGCCCGAGCGGATCGAGATCCTGCGGGTGATCGACGGGCGATCCTTCGATGGGATGGGCGAGGATTGAGGCGTCATTCGAGCCAGCCATCTTCGTCCAGCGGCCAGAACGGGTTGTGGGCGTATTCCCAGACGTGGTGGTCGGGGTCGGTCCAGGTGCCGGAATAGCCGCCCCACTCCATCCTGCGCGGGCGGTGCAGGCGTTTGGCGCCGGCTTCGACGGCTTTGGCGTAGGCCTCGTCGACGGCGTCTTCGGAGGGCCAGTTGACGGCGAGGGTCATGGCCCCGGTGCCGAGGGTCCCGGGGTCGCGGTCGAGCTCCTTGGCGAGGTCGCGGAGCGGGAAGAGACCGAATCTGAAGCCGCGCATGGTGTAGAAGGCGACGCCGGGCGGGCCATCATCTGGGACGAAGCCGAGGCGGTCGTAGAACATGCGGGACGCCGCCAGGTTGGCGACGCCCAGGGTGATGAGGGTCAGGCGGTTGGTAATCATGACGTTTCCTCCACGTGGCTTTCGCCGGCCGTCTCGGTGACAGCCAGATGGGTGGCCGCGCCCAGATCGTCGAACAG
>JBCCCB010000490.1:0-1647 GCA_039033775.1 Pseudomonadota bacterium
CACGTCCAGATAGGCCGCGTTCTCCGCGCCGCGCCCCACATGCAGCGGCACCCGCTCGACCACCTCGATCCCCTGGTCTGCCATCATGGCGATTTTCCGTGGATTGTTGGTCATCAAGCGCACGGCGCCCACATTCAGCCCACGCAGCATCCCCGCGCCCAACCGGAAGTCCCGCTCATCATCCTCGAACCCCAGACGGTGATTGGCTTCCACCGTGTCGAAGCCCTGATCCTGCAGATCGTAGGTCCGCATCTTGTTGGCCAGCCCGATCCCCCGCCCCTCCTGGTTGAGATAAAGTAACAGTCCCCCCGACAGCGCCATCGCATCCAGGGCCGCATGCAATTGCGGACCGCAATCGCATTTGAGCGACCCCAGCACGTCCCCGGTGAAACAGGCCGAATGCAGCCGCACCAGAACCGGCGCTGCCCGGTTCACCAAGCCGATCTCGATGGCATTGTGCTCGGTCCCGCCCCCGGCCTCGCGGAACACATGCACTCGGCCCGCGCGATGCACGGCAAACGGCACCCGTGCGGCCGAGACCACCGCAGGCGCCGGGTCCAAACGCACGCCCGCCTCGATCGGAACCCGTGTGATCCCATCGGGCGCGGCCATCTCGACGCCGACCACGGCAGGCAACAATTCCGCGCTCTTCACCAGGGCGACCCCCGTCCGCCAGGGGCCCGCTTCCCCGTCCCGCAACGTCCGCAGCGGTCCTTTCATCGGCATCCGCAAATCGTCCGCCGGGTCGGCCACCGCACGCATCCAATCCAGTCCCTCGCCTTCGGGCACCGCGATCCGCGCCACGTCGCCGTCATAGGCGCGCGCCTTGAGCGTCTCGGCCCGCCGTCCGCTGACGCACAAAACCAGCGGCCCCGCCGCGCGCATGGCCGCCAGCCGCCCGGCCGACACCGTCTCGACCGATGCCAGAACCAACGATCCGACCGCGACCGGCACGCCTACGCGCAGGTCGGCGCGCGCGCGCGCAGCCAGTTCGGACGGGGTCGGCGGTAACATCGGTCGAAAATCCTGTAACATTTGGGCCGCCAAGCGCCGCCCGCCTCCTCCCATATGAAACAATTCACCCGATGGCGACACGGAGCCGTGAGACACCCACCCTCCCGCTTCCCTGCCCACTCGTCATCGGACATTCTGTCAACCAAGGAAGACACCGGAGATCGTGCCCCATGGCCAACCTGAAGAAGATCTTGCTCGTCGATGACGACGACGACCTGCGCGACGCCTTGGCCGAGCAATTGGTGATGACCGAAGACTTCGACGTCTTCGAAGCCGATTCCGGCGCTACCGGCATGTCCCGCGCCAAGGAACAGCTTTATGATCTGATCGTCCTCGATGTGGGTCTGCCCGACACCGACGGGCGCGAGCTTTGCCGCCTGATGCGCAAGCAGGGCGTCAAGTGTCCCATCGTGATGCTGACCGGCCACGACACCGATGCCGACACGATCCTGGGCCTCGATGCCGGAGCCAACGACTACATCCCGAAGCCCTTCAAGTTCCCGGTCCTGCTGGCCCGTATCCGCAGCCAGTTGCGAACCCACGAGCAATCGGAGGACGCCGTCTTCACCCTTGGGCCCTACACCTTCAAGCCCGCCCAGAAGATGCTGGTGACCGAGGACGAGAAGAAGATTC
>JBCCCB010000491.1:0-1643 GCA_039033775.1 Pseudomonadota bacterium
CACCCACCACATGGCGAAGTGCATCGAGCCGAGCGCATCGAACCACTCGGCCCGGCGGTCGTAGAACCGGGCGTGCAATGTCCCCCAGACGAAGGTTTCCAACGCCGTCGCATCGATCCAGGTCGAAGCGTTGTAGACGACCAGCGGGTCCATGCCCGTCTGATCTGCGGGCGTATTGACGTGCCGCCAGACATAGCCGGGCATCCGCGCCGCCAGCGCGTTGATCTTGTCGATGGACTCGATGAAGGGCGCGACCAGGGGGTCGTCTGCCGGAGCCTTCAGGCGGGCGACATTGACCTCGGCCAGATGCCAGTCGCGGGCGGGAGGATGGAAAAGGGGCATGGCGCGCTCCGGAACGGGGGTTTCCGATTGGGTACACCAGCCGTCGCTTTCGAGCCATGGGGTGACTTGGATGCGCTTTGTCCCCCGTCTCCGATCCGATAGCCTGCCCCCGAACGACGGGAGCGCATCATGGCCTTGGACGATGGCAAGGGCGTCTGGAAATCCGGGCGGGGCAAGGGGCGCGCGACGCCCAAGGGGCGGCAATACGACGATGCCGCCTTGGCCGAGATCCGCGCGCTGCTGGGTGACCGGCCACGGCGGCGGGACTTGCTGATCGAGTTCCTGCACCTGATCCAGGACGCCTATGGGCATCTGTCGGCCCGGCACCTGCGCGCCCTGGCCGAGGAGATGCGGCTCAGCATGGCGGAGGTTTGGGAGGTGGCGACCTTCTACGCCCATTTCGATCCGCTGCGGGAGGATGAGCTGCCGCCGCCCGATCTGACGATCCGGGTCTGTGACTCGCTGTCGTGCGAACTGGCCGGGTCCGAAGCTTTGATCGAGGCGCTGGAAGCCGGGCATGACCCCGCCAAGGTCCGCGTGCTGCGGGCGCCCTGCATGGGCCGCTGCGATACGGCGCCGGTCTTGGAGATCGGGCATCGGCATGTGGATCATGCGACGCCGGAGAAGGCGGAGGCGGTGATCGCCGGTGGGGCGTTCGACCCCCAAATTCCCCCGTATCAGGGACTGATCCAATATTTGGCCGAGGGCGGCTACAAGGTCCTGCGTGCGCTTCGGCAGGACGGCGATTGGGAGAAGGTGCAGGAGATGGTCGCCACCTCCGGCCTGCGCGGTCTGGGTGGCGCGGGGTTTCCGGCGGGCAAGAAATGGGGCTTCGTGCGCGCGGGTCCGGGGCCACGTCTGATGGCGGTGAATGGGGATGAGGGCGAGCCGGGGACCTTCAAGGACCGCTATTACCTGGAACGCGTGCCGCATCTGTTCCTGGAAGGCATGCTGATCGCCGCCTGGGCCGTCGAGGCGGAGCGAGTCTATATCTACATGCGCGACGAATACCCGGCGGTGTTGCATATCCTTCGCCACGAGATCGCGGCGCTGGAGGCCGAGGGTGTGATCACACCCGGCTATGTGGAGCTGCGGCGCGGCGCGGGCGCGTATATCTGCGGCGAAGAAAGCGCCATGATCGAGAGTATCGAGGGCAAGCGCGGGCTGCCCCGGCACCGGCCTCCCTATGTGGCGCAGGTCGGGCTGTTCGGGCGGCCGACGCTGGTTCACAATATCGAGACGTGCCACTGGATCGCCCGCATCTGCCGCGAGGGGCCCGAGGTTCTGTCGGCGCATGAAAG
>JBCCCB010000492.1:0-1632 GCA_039033775.1 Pseudomonadota bacterium
CCCTTCACCCATTCCCAGGTCACGTCATGCCGCGCCGCCGCCGCGTCCAGCCGCCGCCAGAGATCCTCGTTCTTCACCGGCTTGCGGGTCGACGTCTTCCAACCATTCCGCTTCCAGCCATGCATCCAGGCCGTTATCCCGCCCTTCACATAGGCCGAATCCGTCACCACCGTCAGCTTCGAGGGCCGCGCTAGAGCCTCCAGCGCCGCAATCGCGGCCATCAACTCCATGCGGTTGTTCGTCGTGTCGGCCTCACCGCCCTGCAATTGCCGCTCCTTGACGACCGACGCGCCCTCGCGGGCGACCAACAACGCGCCCCAGCCCCCCGGGCCGGGATTCCCGGAACAGGCGCCGTCGGTATAGGCGAAGAGATCAGGCATCGGGTTTGCGGCTCAGATGGACGAGGAACGCGGCGGCGGCCCCGTCCAAGCCGACGGTCTCTCCGGTCCGCAGGGCCTGCCGTTCCAGCCCCGCCTGCCCCGTCAGCCGATCCAGATCGTCGACCTCCAGATAGACGTATCGACGCCCCAACCTGTCCCGCTTCGTCCCCTGCCCCCGCTTCAGCGCGATATGCAGGATGCCCCCGGGCACCAAGGCGCCGGCCGCGCGTCGGACCAAATCCGGAAGCGTCTGAGGGTCGGCATGGAGCAACGAGAAGTTCGCCCAAATTCCACGGTAAACTCCTTCGGCGTCCAACGCCTCGAACGGCTCGCAGCGCGCGGGAACGCCCTGTGCCTGGGCCAGCGCGACCATTTCCGGCGAGGCATCCGTATCCTCGCACGCGATCCCGGCCGCAATCATGTGGGCGGCGTCCTGACCCGGACCGGCGCCCCAATCCAGAACCGGTCCGTCGCCCGGCGGCAGCGCGGCCAGGAAGGCCGCGCGATCTTCCGCCGTCTCGTTGCCCAGGGCCAGACCGGCATATTCGCTCGCCCGCTCGGCATAGACCCGCAGGGTTTCGTCGTCGCTCATAGCGCCACCGGCAACAGGCAAAGCAGCACGCCCGCCGTCAGGATGAGCCGCAGCTTCATCCACCAGCCCGGCGCCAACCCTTGGTTCCAGAACATCCAATCGAGGCCAAGCAGGCCGACGAAACCGGTCATCAGCGCGGTGGCCGCCGCCTGGTCGCCCCCTCCCGTCGTGAAGAACGCCCAGAGCGCGGGCAGGACCGACAGCGCGTAGCCCGTGGTGGCGACCGGGCCGTCGGCCTTGGTGGCGAAGCCCCAAAGGACGCCTGACATGAAGCTCAGGATCACGGCACCGTAGAACAGACCGACATAGGGCCCGATGAAGCGGGGGCCGATCCAAGCGACCGTCTGCAATGCCACCGCCGGAAACCACATCGTCATCACGCCCCAGACGAAGGGCAGAAGGCCGGCCAAGCCGAGCACCAGCGCGGATCGGGGGATGGGTGCATCGAACATGGGCCCGGAGTGCCACGCCCCGCCGCCCCGCGAAACCCGAATTTTTACTCAGGATTCCCGCCCGGCTTCAAAAGTGCCCAGCGACTTTTCCACACGGCGCAAGCACACGTCCGGCGCCCTTGATCAATGTCACGCCCGTTCCAAAGCCAACCGCCCGGCCAGCGCCGCGAACACGGCAGCGAAGGATCGGTTCAGCCAGGCCATTGCC
>JBCCCB010000493.1:0-1603 GCA_039033775.1 Pseudomonadota bacterium
CCGGTGGTGGCGGAGCTTCGGGCCGACCGGCCCGGCATCGTCGCCGGCATCGACGCCCGCGCCTTGGGCGAGGTCGTGGTGGATCTGGGCGGCGGCCGGCGGCGGGAGGACGACCGCATCGACCCGGCCGTGGGCCTGAGCCACATCGCGGAGCTGGGCGCCAACGTGACCGAGAGCCAGCCCCTGGCCCGGGTCCATGCCGCCGACGGCGACGCGGCCGAGGCCGCCGCCGCCCGGGTCGCCGAGGCCATTGTCATGGGCACCGGCCCGGTCACGGCCCCGGCCCTGGTGCAGGAGACGATCCGATGAGCCGGGCCTTCCTGGTCGTGATGGATTCCGTCGGCTGTGGCGGGGCGCCCGACGCCGCCGATTTCGGCGATGCCGGCGCGAACACCCTGGCCCATATTGCCCGGGCCTGTGCCGCGGGCGAGGCAGAGACGGAGCGGTCCGGCCCGCTCCGGATGCCGGTGCTGGACGGGCTCGGGCTTTCGGCCGCGGTTCGCTTGGCCTCCGGCGCCGAGATGCCGGGTCTGGGCGCCGCACCCAAGGGCCTCTGGGGCGCCGCGACCGAGGTGAGCCCGGGCAAGGACACGCCCTCGGGCCATTGGGAGCTGTCGGGCCTGCCGGTGCCCTGGGACTGGCATTACTTCCCCGAGGAGGAGCCCTGCTTCCCGCCTGCCATCGTCGACCTGGTCAAGCACGAGGCCGGCACCGCGGGCCTCCTGGGCAACCGCCACGCCAGCGGCACCGCCATCATCGCCGAGGAGGCCGAGGCCCATCTGCGGACCGGCTGGCCCATCTGCTACACCTCGGCCGACAGCGTCTTCCAGATCGCCGCCCACGAGGAGGCGTTCGGCCTCCAGCGCCTCCTGGACCTCTGCGCCGCCGTGGCCCCGACGCTCCACGAGATGAAGGTCGGCCGGGTCATCGCCCGACCCTTCGTGGGCGCGGACGGGCAGTGGGAGCGGACGTCGAACCGCAAGGACTTCGCGATCCTGCCGCCGGCGCCGACCCTGCTCGATGCGGTGCAGGGGGCGGGCAAGCGGACCCATGCCATCGGCAAGATTTCCGACATCTTCTCGGGCCGCGGGATCGACAGCTCGGTCAAGGGTCCCGATGCGGCGCTCATGCGCCACCTGGAGGACGCGGTGAGTGAGATGCCCGACGGCGCGCTGACCTTCGCCAACTTCGTGGAGTTCGACAGCCATTACGGCCACCGCCGGGACGTGGCGGGCTATGCGCGCCATCTGGAATGGTTCGACGCCTGCCTGCCGAAGGTCCTGGATGCGCTTCGGCCGGACGATCTGATGATCTTCACGGCCGACCGCGGTAACGACCCGACTTGGCGCGGCACGGACCATACGCGCGAACGGGTGCCGGTGCTTTGTGCGGGCACCACGGGCGAGGCGGGGCAAATCGCCTTCGCGGACGTGGCGGCGACGATCTGCACTCATCTGGGCGTCCCCATCGTTGGGCCGGGGCGGAGCATGCTGTGACCTTTGCGCCCAAGGCAGAGCTGCACTTGCACCTGGAAGGCGCCGCACCGCCGGCCCTGATCCGGTCCATGGCCCAGGAGAAGTCCGTCGATCTGACCGGCGTCTTC
>JBCCCB010000494.1:0-1578 GCA_039033775.1 Pseudomonadota bacterium
CCCGCCCGAAATGCTCCATCCCATTCTGACCCGCCACGATCGCCGCACCGAGCGTCACCTGCTCGGGAATATGACCGACGAGCGGAATGTCGTAGGTGCGTGCCTCATCGGCCAGAGCCAGATAGACGGACGGATCAAGCATCGAGTAGGACTTCACGGCTGCCCATCCCTCCCCAGAGATCCGCTTTACCGCCGCCCGCGCTTCCTCGGGCGTATCGGCGAGAAACATGCCGGGCCAGGATCCAGGACTGGCATCAACCCAAGCGCCCGACAGGATCAATCGCGGACCAAGCACTTCGCCCGAGGCCAGCCGATCCTGAAGCTTCATCTGTTCGCTCAGCGGCCACAACGCGCCCATGTCGCGGATGCCAGTGATACCATGAAGCAGATAGAGCGGCAGCGCCGTTTCGGGCTCGTTAGGTGTCGAGAAGATGTGGACATGGGAGTCCCACAAACCCGGGATCAGAAAGCGGCCCGCGGTGTTCACGATCTCCGCACCGGCGGGCGTCGAGAGACCTGTGCCCACCGCGCCGATGAGATCGTCCTGGATCGCGACCGACTGATCCTCGATCACCGCCCCGGTCTCAATATCGACGATATTGACGTTCGTCAGCAGCGTATCGGCACCTGCCGCGGTCCAGACCACCGCGATGAGGAGGCCGAGACAGCTTGGAAGGTTTCGTCTCATGCAAGTCTCCGCTGGGTCATTCAGGTGTATCGCAGACGTCGATCCAAGCGACTGCAAGATCGGTCAGGGACGCTTCGAGACCGACGGAGCCAAGGAAGCGGTTCCTCACGAGGTGGCCCCGGCCCCTTCTCGATTACCAGGCGAGGCGGAAAGTGTCCGGTGTCTGAGTAGCTCCATCCCTGACCGGCCGGGAACGAGGGCAGGTGGTCGAACGCGAAGGCGATCGCCGCTTCTGTTTTCATCGCGCCGGTAACTTGCCCAAGACGGATCGCCATTTCGGCTTGGACTACAGGATCGTGGACGTGATCGAGCAAGCCTTCCGTGTGCTGCAGGAGGTGACCGATCATCATATCGGTCTGGTCCGGCAGGCGTGAGAACCAGCAGCGATCTCTGAAATGGTGGGCGACACGCTCGGACTGCGCCAACGCTCCGTCCGCCTCCACGTCGCCGAGACCAATGACCCCGATGATGACGTTTCGATCCGGAAGGACGACGGCAGCATTGGCGCCGGGCAGGTCGTACGGAGCACGGAGTCCGTCGAGAACGGCTTTTAACTCGACCTCCGGCGGCTGCTCGGCAGCGGCATCGCCTGCGAGAAGCGCGAGCGCCGGGAGCATGGAGAACAGCCAACCCCTCAATTCCGGCTTCCCCGCGGAATGACGGTTGTGACGCTGCCCACTCGTCGAAACATCCCGTCTCGCGTCCACCAGACGATCGCGATGGTCAAGACCACGAAGATCCAGGTGTCCCACGGTTGTGCGTCGGGCCAGAACGGGTTGATGAGCTGCCAGTGGAACATCATCGGCAGCAGGAGGCTGCCGTGCGCCGCGTTGAACATCGGCGTCACCAGGATCGCAAGAGTGACGTTGCCGATGAAGAATGGCAGGAAG
>JBCCCB010000495.1:0-1575 GCA_039033775.1 Pseudomonadota bacterium
ACCGTCCCCGTCGCCTTCACCATCGTCAAACCCGGCGAAAGCCTGATCGAGGGCGAGGCCGGCGCCCCCGTCGCAGCGGAGTGAGAGCATGATCGAAGAGAGCACCATCGAAGAGGCCGCCTTCCAGATCATGGCCAAGGCCGCCATCGACATCCCCGACGACTATCTAACGGGCATCAAGGGGATGATCGACCTGGAAAAGGGAGACCTCTCGGCCTTCGTGCTCAAGGCCATGGTCGACAACTACGAGGCTGCGACCGAGGACCGCCGGCCCATGTGCGCCGACACCGGGCTCCCGCGCTACTACATCAAGGTGGGCGACGCCGCGCCGCTCCCCCGCTTCACCGCCATCGAGCGCGCGGTCCGTGCCGCCACCGCCCGCGCGACCCACGAGGTGCCGCTCCGCCCGAACCGCGTCCACCCGCTCTGGCGCACGGACCACAACAACAATTGCGGGCTGAACGCGCCGGAGGTGGAGTGGTCCTTCGAGCCGGAGGTGGACTGGATCGACATCACCACCGTGCACAAGGGCGGGCTCTTCGGCTCGGACTACCGCATGCTCTTCCCCGGAGACGGGATCGACGGGATCAAACGCTTCTTCCTCGACACCCTCATCGCCTTCGGCAAGCGGGGGCTCGCCTGCCAGCCCGCCATTGTGGGGGTCGGCATTGGCGGCTCGAAAGACATCTGCATGGTGCTCGGCAAGCAGGCCGCGTGCCTGCGGGTGGTGGGCGACCGCAATCCCGACCCTAAGGTCGCGGAGCTCGAGATGGAGCTGAAGGAGCTCGGGAACTCGATCGGCATGGGGGCGATGGGGTTTGTCGGCTCGTCGATGGTGGTGGACTGCCATATCGAATGCGGCTTCACCCACACGGGCGGCATGCCCGTCTCGGTCCACACCTTTTGTCTCTCGAGCAGGCGCGCCACTGCCCGCATCCACGCCGACGGCCGCATCGAGTACCGCACGGATCCGCAGTGGTTCACCCCTTACATGCGCCGCGAGGGCGTGGCCTGGGACCCCGACGCCATGGCCGCAGAATGACCCAGGCGGAGGTGACCCCAGACGAGATCGACGCGAAGCTCTTCCGCGCGCGGGTGCCCGCCATCGCGATGCTGCGGACCCCGAAGGCGACCGATCCCGGCACCTCTGGCTGTTGGTTTGGGGGCGAGCCCACTCTGCCGGCGGAGATCCCCTGGCCCTATTACAAGCCGACCGAGCGTGAGGCTTATGGCATCCGCTACGAAGACCCGGATCTCACGATCCCGATGCACTTTCTCGTGCAGATCAACCTCGCCTACTGCCCGAGGGTCCTTGGCCTGCCGATCCTGCCGAAGACCGGCACGATCTTCGTCTTCTACGATCCAGCCGTGGCGCAGACCACTGACCGAATTGCCTTCACCACCGGCACTGGGTGCAAGGTGATCTATGTCGCCGAGGACGTCCACGCCTGCCCGCCGCGCCCTGCTCCACCGATGCCCGACCTTTCCAGCACTAAAGTCTTCGCAGACTATCGGGGAACTTCGTCGTTCAACCGCTGGCCCTTCGAGTTCCTTGTGGTCGACAGCTACCCTTGG
>JBCCCB010000496.1:0-1568 GCA_039033775.1 Pseudomonadota bacterium
CGTAAGGGTGGCCGGGGTTCGGGATCTCGAGGATCACCGTGTCGATCATCGGCAAATCCGAGGCGACCGGCACGCGGTAGTCCAGGAACCCGGGGTTCTGGAGCCGCCCGTCCTCGCCATAGATGTACTCTTCGTTGAGCGCCCAGCCGATACCCTGGACCGCCCCGCCCTGGAACTGACCTTCGACATAAGACGGGTGCACCGCCTTGCCCGCATCCTGCAGCACCGTGTAGCGGGTAACGCGGGCCGAGCCGGTCTCCGGATCAACCTCGGTGTCGCAGATATGGGTGGCAAAAGAGACGCCCGCGCCCTCGGCATTCACTTCGTAATGCCCCGCGATCGGCCCTCCGGTGTTGGAGGCAACCGCCGCGATCTCCGCGAGGCTCATCGGCTCGAACTCGCCCGCATTGGGGCCGGAGGGCATGGCGTGGCCATCCTCCCAGGTCACCGCCTCCTCATCGATGCCCCAGATCTTTGCCGCCCGAGCGCACATCACGCGGATCGCGTCGCGGGCGGCCTCGATGGTGGCGAGACCCACGGCAAAGGTTACGCGGGAGCCGTCGGTCACCTCGTTCTGGCCGAGCGACGCAGTGTCCGCCACGATGGTGCGCACCTGCTCATAGGGGATGCCGAGCTCCTCGGCCGCCATCATGGTCATTGACGCGCGGGAGCCACCGATATCCGGGTTGCCTTCGGAGACACTCACGGTGCCATCGATGTTCACGTTCAGCGTCACGCAGGTGTCGCCGCCGAAATTGAACCAGAAGCCACAGGCGACCCCGCGCCCTTGATTGGGCCCGAGCGGAGCCGTCCAGTGGGGGTGCTGCTTGGCAGCCTGGAGCGTCGCCTTGCAACCAATCTGTTGGTAGGTCGGGCCATAGGAGGACCGCGTGCCCTCCTCCGCCGCGTTCAGGAGCCGCACATCGAGCGGGTCGAGGCCAAAGCTTTTGGCCAGCTCGTCGACAACACTCTCCACCGCGAAGGCCGACATCGGCGCCCCCGGCGCGCGATAGGCCGCCTGTTTCGGCCGGTTGGTGACGACATCCCAGCCCACAGTCTGCACATGCTCTAGGTCATAGGGCGCAAAGGCCGACATCGCGCCGAACTCCACGGGAGAGCCAGGATAGGCGCCCCCTTGATACCGGAGCTCCGCCCGGGCTGCGGTGATCTTGCCGTCGGTCTTCATGCCGATCTTCACATCGATAGAGGTCGACGCGGTCGGTCCCGTGGCCCGCAGAACCTCCTCGCGCGACATCACCATCTTGACGGGGCGGCCGGCTTTCTTCGCCAGCATCAGCGCGACCGGTTCGAGGAACACCGTGGTCTTGCCGCCGAAGCCGCCGCCGATCTCAGAGGCGGTTACCCGGAGCTGGCCGATCTCCATCCCCATGATCGCGGCACAGGTGTTGCGGACCATGTAATGGCCCTGGGTGCAGCACCAGAGATCGGCCTGCCCATCCGGGCCCATCTGCGCGAGGCAGGCATGAGGCTCAATATAGCCCTGGTGGGTCGCGGCGGTCTTGAACGTCCGCTCCACGACGCGGTCGGCGGCAGCAAAGCCCGTTTCC
>JBCCCB010000497.1:0-1565 GCA_039033775.1 Pseudomonadota bacterium
ATCGGCGCCATGCTCTGCACATCGGCGATCTATAATGCCATCGCCGACGGATCCGGCTTCTTCCAGCACGGCCATACCTATGTCGGCCACCCGGCGGCGGCCGCGGGCGGCCTGGCCGTGGTCTCGGCCATTCTGGAGCGCGGCCTGATCGACCGCGTGCTCGCCCAGGGCGGGCGGCTGCGCCAGCGTTTGCAAGACGTTTTCGGCCAACACGCCCATGTGGGCGACATCAGGGGGCGCGGCCTATTCCGTGGCATAGAGTTGGTCGAGGACCGTGGCACCAAGGCGCCGTTCAACCCCTCCAAGGGCGTCGCAGCGAAGATCAAGAAGGCGGCCTTCGCGGAGGGCCTGATCTGCTACCCGATGGCCGGCACGATCGATGGACGGCGGGGCGATCACATCCTGCTCGCCCCGCCCTTCATCATCGAAGACGACCAGATCGACGAACTGACGGACAAGCTTGACCGGGCCATCGGCGCCGTCATCTGACCCCGGCACGGAGAGCTCGATATGCGATTTGCCGTGTTTGCCGGGTCGGTGGCCCTTATGCTGATCTCGCTGATCGGCCTGATCTGATCGGGTTGGTTCGTGATCGGTGTCGCGGTCTTCGGCGAACTGACGGCCCAGGGCATCTACGACGTGACACAGTCGAGCCTCGCGATCCTGCGCAATTATCCGGTCATCCGCCATATGCACTTCATGTTCGCGGGCATCTGGCCCGAGGTCCGGCAATACCTGATCGAGAGCGATCAGGACGAAGAGTCCTTGTCCCGCGACAAGCGATCCATCATCTATCAACGCGCCAACGGCATCGAAGATAAGCGCCCCTTCAAAACCCAGCAGCGGATCTACGATTCCGGCTACGGATGGATCACCCATTCGGTCGCGCCCAAGCACATCTCCGCAATGTCCTTCAGCGCGCGGTCGGCCAACGCCATCCTGGCTTTGAACGCGGCCGCGCGGAAGGGCGGCTTCGCCCACGACACCGGCCAGGGCGGGATCAGCCGCTATCACCGCGAAGGCGGCGGCGACAATGTCTAAGAAGTCGGCTCGGGCTATTTCGGCTGCCGCACGCTCGAGGGCCGTTTCGATGTGGAGATGTTCCGGACCCAGGCCGCTGACCCTTAGGTCAAGCTGATCGAACTGAAGCTGAGCCAAGGCGCAAAGCCCGGCCGTGGCGGCGTCTTGCCCGCCTCCAAGATCTCGCCTGGAAATCGCCGAAGCCAGGGGCGTGCCGATGGGCCAAGATTGCGTCTCTCCGGCGTCGCACCCCGAATTTTCGACGCCGCTGGAAATGATGTCGCTCCTCAAAATACTGCGGGACAATGCCGACGGAAAGCCCGTCGGTTACAAGCTCTACATCGGGCACCGGCGGGAATTCATGTGCATGATCAAGGCCATGCTGCAAACGAGTATCGTGCCGGACGTCATCGTGGTCGACGGTAGGGAAGGCGGTACGGGCGCGGTGCCGCTGGAATTCGCCAACCATATGGGCATGCCGCTGGTCGAGGGCCTGGTCTTCGCCCACACTACCCTGCGCGGTGCGGGGCTGCGCGACCGGGTGA
>JBCCCB010000498.1:0-1565 GCA_039033775.1 Pseudomonadota bacterium
CCCCGCGCGGGATCCCGTCGCAGGCTCGACTGGGGAGCGTCTGATGCTGGGCCTGGAGAAAGACCCCAGGGCGGAGGACGCCATCCGCCGTTGGGGCGAGTTGAAGGGCCTGCGGGCCTGCTATGAACAAGACTGGGAGGAATTGGCCTGGATGATCCGCGGTCCCAGTCGGGGCGGGTTCACCGCGGCCAATCCCGAGTTGGTTCGCGACAAGAAAGCGCTCAGCAGCGCGCCGATCGTGGCGCAGAGCAACTTCGCCTCCGGTCTGTTCGGCACAATGACCAACCCGGCCAACCGCTGGATGGGGCTTAAGACCCCGGACGACTTCACCGACGACGACGCGGGCAAGGCGTGGCTCGACATCGTCAACAAGCGGGTGCTCAACAGCTTCTCGCCGGCCGTCTCGCCGTTCTATTCGGCTGCCATCCAGATCTTTTCGGACGTCTCCACCTTCGGCAATGGCGCTCAATACGACGAGGTGCGCCCGGCCGAGGGCAAGATCATGGATGTGACCCTGTCGCTAGCCGAGGTCGTCTATGCCATCGACGCATTCGGGCGGGTCGATGAGTTCGTCCGCAAAACCAAGCTGAGCGCCATTCAAGCCGCCCGCCAGTTCGGGCTGGACGCCCTGCCTGAGAAGCTGCGCGACAAGGCCATCGCCGGGAACCACACCGACAAATTCGAAGTCTACCAGCATGTGCGTCTGAACGACGACTGGTGGCCGCGCGCCCTGGGGCCACGTGGAAAGCGCTGGGTGTCGCTGCATGTCGTGGCCGATGGCGCGTCCGTCGTCCGCGAGGGCGGCTATGACGACATGCCCGTCCAGGCCCCGCGCTGGGAAGTCGACACCGGTCAGACCTATGGCTACGGCCCCGGCTCGATCGCCATGCCCGACGCGCGCGTGTCAAACCAGATGGATGACGCGACCCTGCGCGCCGCCCAGTTTGCCGCCGATCCGACCCTTTTGGCGCCCGATCGCGAGACCTGGGCGCTCAACGGCGCGGTACGCCCCGGTTCAACCATCTACGGCGGGGTCAATATGTCGGGCCAGCGCATGGTGGCGCCCCTCGACCGGGTCGGCCAAACCGGGCTGACCCTCGACATGTACAACCGCCGGATCGAGAATATTCGCGACGCCTTCCATTGGTCCTTGATGAACCTGGCCGGGCGGTCGGGCATGACGGCCACCGAGATCATCGAGCGCCAGGAGGAAAAGCAGCGGCTCATGGCGCCGCACATCGGTCGGGTCCAGGAGGAATACCTCGCACCCAAGATTGCCCGGCGGTTCTTCCTTCTGTGGCGCGCCCGCCAGCTGCCCCCGCCGCCTGAGAGCATGTCCGAAGTGCCGCTGGAGGTCGAGTATCTGAGTGCGGCCGCCATGGCTCAGAAATCGGCCGAGGGCGCCTCCGTCATCCGCCTGTTGCAGGATGTGACCCCGCTGGCGCAGATCAAGCCGCGGCTGATGGACCGGATCAGCGAGGACGATCTGGTCGAGGTGCTGCACGAAGCCCGCGGCGTGCCCGCCCGTGTCCTGCGCTCCCGCGAGCAGGCTGACGAGATGGAAG
>JBCCCB010000499.1:0-1547 GCA_039033775.1 Pseudomonadota bacterium
CGCGAAGCGCGGCCGACCGAGAAAGAGACGCTGACCGCGCGCCTTATCGACCGTCCGATCCGCCCGCTCTTTGTGTCCGGCTTCAAGCACGAAGTGCTGGTGATGTGTACGGTTCTGTCCCACGACCTGGTCAACGACCCTGACATGGTGGCGATGATCGCAGCGTCGGCTGCGCTGACGATCTCCGGCGCGCCGTTCATGGGCCCGATTGCCGGTGCGCGCGTTGGTTTCGAGGATGGTGAATACGTCCTGAACCCGACCGTGGACGACATGACCAAGCTGCGGGAAAACCCCGAGCAGCGTCTGGACCTCGTCGTTGCAGGCACCAAAGACGCCGTGATGATGGTCGAGTCCGAAGCCTATGAGCTGAGCGAGGCAGAGATGCTGGGCGCGGTGGAGTTCGGCCATGCTGCCATGCAGCCGGTGATCGATGCGGTCATCGCGCTGGCCGAGGATGCGGCCAAAGAACCCTTCGATTTCGAAGCGCCGGACTATTCCGACCTCTATGCCCGCTGCAAGACGCTGGGCGAGGACGCGATGCGCGCGGCCTTCGCGATCACCGACAAGCAGCAGCGGCAGGCCGCCATTTCGGCTGCCCGCGACACGATCAGGGCGGGCCTGACCGAGGAGGAGCTCGAACAGGACTCGGCACTGGGCTCCTGCTTCAAGAAGCTCGAATCCGAAGTGCTCCGCGGTGATGTGATCGCGACCGGCAAGCGGATCGACGGACGTGATCTTACGACCGTGCGCCCGATCTCGTGCGAGGTTGGCCTGCTGCCCCGGACCCACGGCTCCGCGCTCTTCACCCGTGGAGAGACACAAGGCCTGCTGGTCACAACGCTGGGCACCGGCGATGACGAACAGATCATCGACAGCCTCGAGGGTGACTGGCGCGAGCGGTTCCTGCTGCACTACAACTTCCCGCCCTATTCGGTCGGCGAAGTGGGCCGCTTCGGGCCTCCGGGCCGCCGCGAAATCGGCCACGGCAAGCTGGCCTGGCGCGCGTTGCAGGCGGTTCTGCCGTCGGCGACGGACTTCCCCTACACGATCCGCCTGGTCTCGGAGATCACGGAATCCAATGGCTCGTCGTCGATGGCCACGGTCTGCGGATCGTCCCTGTCGATGATGGACGCCGCCGTGCCGCTGAAGGCCCCCGTGGCGGGCGTCGCCATGGGCCTGGTGCTGGAAGAGGACGGGGACTACGCCGTCCTGACCGACATCCTGGGCGACGAGGATCACCTGGGCGACATGGACTTCAAGGTGGCCGGCACCGAGGCGGGGATCACCTCGCTCCAGATGGACATCAAGGTCGCCGGCATCACGCCCGAGATCATGGAGACCGCGTTGGAGCAGGCCAAGGCCGGGCGCCAGCACATCCTGGACGAGATGGCCAAGGCCCTGACCGACGCACGGTCCGAGTTCTCGGCCCACGCGCCCCGGATCGAGACGATGCAGATCCCGACCGACAAGATCCGCGAAGTCATCGGATCGGGCGGCAAGGTCATCCGCGAGATCGTGGAGACGTCGGGCGCCAAGGTCGACATCCA
>JBCCCB010000500.1:0-1543 GCA_039033775.1 Pseudomonadota bacterium
TTCGACGCCCGCGGGGACGTTGACCGAAAGCTGGCGTTCCTTGTCGACGCGGCCCACCCCACCACAGGCGGCGCAGGGGTTCTTGATGATCTGACCGGCGCCGGAACAGGTCGGGCAGGTCCGCTCAACGGTGAAGAAACCCTGCTGCGCGCGGACCTTTCCCATTCCCGAACAGGTCGGACAGGTGGCGGGTTCGGACGCGCCTTCGGTGCCCTTGCCGTTGCAGGTGCCGCATTGCACGGCGGTGGGGACCGTTATGGTCTTCTGTTGGCCGTTGAACGCCTCGTCCAGGGTGATCCGCATGTTGTAGCGCAGATCCGACCCCCGGGACGCTCGGGACCGACCGCCACCACCGCCGCGACCGGGTTGGCCGCCCATGAAGTCCCCGAAGAGATCCTCGAAGACGTCCGAGAAGGCCGACGCGAAGTCGCCCTGCTGACCCGGATGGGGTCGCCGCGGGCCACCCCCGCCCATGCCACCTTCGAAGGCCGCATGGCCGAAGCGGTCATACGCCGCCTTCTTGTCGGCGTCTTTCAGGACGTCATAGGCTTCGTTGGCTTCCTTGAACTGCGCTTCGGCATTTGGATTGTCCGAATTGCGGTCCGGATGCAGTTCCTTGGCCTTCTTCCGAAAGGCTTTCTTGATCTCGTCGGCGCTGGCGCCCTTCGAGACGCCCAGCGTCTCGTAGTAATCCCGTTTCGCCATCATTCATTCTCCAACGAAGAGACCGGCCCGGGGGCCGGTCTCTGTCAGTGATCGACCCTTCGGATCAAGCCCGCTTCTGATCGTCGTCCAGATCCTCGAAATCGGCGTCGAGGATTTCGTCGTCATCCTCGCGCGGCTCATCGGTTGCCTGCGCGCCCTCTTCGCCATCGCCGTCATCGCTCTGGGCTTTGTAGATGGCCTCGCCCAGCCGCATGGCCGCTTCGGTGACGTTCTGGATGCCGGACTTGATCTTGTCGGCGTCGTCGGTTTCGACGGTTTCTTCCAGCGCGGTGACGGCCAGTTCGATGGCCTCCACGGTGCTGGGATCGACCTTGTCACCATGCTCCTCGACCTGTTTCTTGGTCGAATGGATCAGGCTTTCGGCCTGGTTCTTGGCTTCCACCAGCTCACGGCGCTTCTTGTCGGCCTCGGCATTGGCCTCGGCATCCTTCACCATCTGTTCGATATCCTCGTCCGACAGACCGCCCGAGGCTTGGATGGTAATGTTCTGCTCCTTGCCGGTGCCCTTATCCTTGGCGGAAACGGACACGATGCCGTTGGCGTCGATGTCGAAGGTCACCTCGATCTGCGGCAGGCCGCGCGGCGCCGGCGGGATATCCTCCAGGTTGAACTGGCCCAGCATCTTGTTGTCGGACGCCATCTCCCGCTCACCCTGGAAGACGCGGATCGTGACCGCATTCTGATTATCCTCGGCGGTGGAGAAGTCCTGGGACTTCTTCGTGGGGATCGTGGTGTTGCGGTCGATTAGCGACGAGCACCTCATCACCATCGCTAAGTGTGGGCTCCATCGAATCTCCCAGAACGCTTACGATTGAAA